>JBFYZW010000164.1:0-14274 GCA_041309305.1 Deltaproteobacteria bacterium
GTTGTCCGTCGAGGGTCAGGACCACGCCTCCCTCGGTGGGGCAGCCGAGGGTGGTCGGCGGCGCGTCGGTACAACCGGAGATGGCCGAGATCTCCGGCGCCTCCGGGAAGAGCACCAGGTCTGTGCCGAGGGCCGACTCGCCGCCGGGGACGCGCACGACCAGGCTCGCCGCGCCGAGCGGCACGCCGGCCGACGACAGGTTGGCGGCGACGGTGCAGCCCACCACCAACACCGGGCCGGGCCCGATGGCGCCCGCCGAGTGGCACTCCTCGGTCGTTGTGCCGTCGGTGAGCCAGACCGAGGAGAGGCCTGGGTCGTAGTCGACGACGTCGAAGAAGACCCGCGTCGGCACACCGGTGAGGATGAGCAGCGGTGCGCCGGCGTCCCCGGGGGCGGCGCGCAGCGTGCCGGGCAGGAGCACCGGCAAGCGGTAGCTCACCAGCGTCGCGGCCGGCTTCGACCACTGCTCGTCGATCTTCACTCGCAGCTGAAAGTCGCGGCCTGTCCCCGGAGGCGTGGTGCAGGTGAGCTGCTGCAGGCTCGGCTCGAAGGTGACCGGCGCGCATTGCCGAGCGAAGCCCTGCGCCCCGGAGAGCATGACCAGCGCGGCGTCGGCGAAGTTGAGGCCGGTGATGGTGAGCAGCTCGCCACCCGCGGGGTCGAGCTCGGCCGGGCCGAAGACGTCGGTGATCACCGGACCGGCGAACGAGACCGCGCCGGGGAGGCTGGCGGTCTGCCCGGCGCGGGTGACCGAGAGCGTCAGGTCGAAGCCACCGGCCGGGGTCGCGGTGAGCGTGCACTCCAAGTTCTGGTCAGGCACGAGGATGCCGACGCCCGCACAGGGCAGGCCCTCGATGTCGATGGTGAGCTGCGCCGGGTCGGTGCCGAAGCCCTGGCCAGTGACGTAGAGCAGTTCGCCGCCGGCCACCGAGCAGTCCCGGGTCACGGGCCCGTCCTGCCAGGCGCAACCGGACACCTCGGTGATGATCGGCGGCAGGTAGCCGAGCGGCAACCCGACCTCGGCGGTCCACGTGCGGCCGTGCGCGTCGACACCGGCGACCAACCACGCGACCTCGCCGCCGGCGGCGCCGGTGACCGTCAGCCGCGCGTCGCTGTTGCCGGCCGGGGCGAGGATGGTCAGCGCGGCCTCGGTGACCTCGGTGACGACGACCCCTGGGGTCTCGACGACGACCTCGCTCGCCGGGCCGAAAAAGCCCGTGTAGGTCACCAGAGCACCGCCGACGGTCGGGACGCGCGCAGGGCTCACGGCCCAGGCGAAGTAGGGCACCGCGGCGCCGAGCTGCAGGCAGGCCTCGGCGCACTCCTCGACCGCGGCGCAGCTGGCGGTGATCGACGGCTGGCATTGATCGGTGAGCTCGTCGCAGCCCTGGTTGTCGTCGCAGACCCGACCGGCGCGACAGTCGCGCGGCGCGCCGGCGCAGGTCAGCGGGCCGGTGCAGGTGTCGTTCAGGGTGCAGAACAACCCGTCGTCGCACGGCTCGCCTTCGCGTGAGGTCCAGGCCGTCGGGTCGGCCGCGGCGTCGCAGACGCGGCACGACGGGCTCGGTGCGAGCTCGCCGTCACGGTAGCAGACACCGGCGATGGCGCAGCCGGTGCAGGTCAGCACGCAGGCGTCGGTGGCGAGGTCGCACAGCTCGTCGACGTCGCAGGTCGGCGTGCCGGGCAGGCAGGCGGCGGCGCCGGTGTCACAGCGCTCGACGCCGTTGCAACCCACCCCGTCGTCGCACCCGCGCGCGGCGCCGGTGCACGTCCCGCTGGCGCAGGTGTCGCCGACGGTGCAGAAGTCGCCATCGTCGCACGGCACGGCGTCGTTGTCGCGCCAGGCGTCGGTCGCGTGGTCCGGGTCACAGACGAAACAGACGTTCCCCGGCGCCGTCTGGCCAGCGCCGTAGCACAGGCCGCCGACGGCGCAGCCGGGGCACCAGGTGACGCACCGGTCGGCGAGCACGTCGCAGACCTCGGGCGCCGGGCAGGGGGTCTGGCCCGGCAGGCAGACGTCGGCGAGCAGGTCGCAGACCTCGACGCCGTTACAGGCGACGCCGTCGTCGCAGTCACGCGCGACGCCGGCGCAGCTGCCGCCGGCGCAGGTGTCGTCGACGGTGCAGAAGAGCCCGTCGTCGCACCGCGCGCCGTCGTGGTCGCTCCACGCGTCGGTGGTGCGCGCGACGTCGCAGATGCGACAGGGCTCGCTCGGCTGGCGCTGGCCGTCGCCGTAGCAGGTCGCGTCGATCGTGCACCCGGTGCAGCGCGTGACGCACTGATCGGTGGCGAAGTCGCAGACCTCGTGCGCCGCGCAGGTGGTCGTGCCGGCGACGCAGCGCCCGGCCGCCTCGTCGCAGCGCTCGACGCCGTTGCAGGCGACGCCGTCGTCGCAGGTCCACGCCTCACCGGCGCAGGCGCCGCCCTGACAGGTGTCGTTGACCGTGCAGGCCAGCCCGTCGTCGCAGGCCTGGTTGTCGCGGTTGCTCCAGGCCCGGGCGTCGCGCGCCGGATCGCAGACCCGGCAGCTGCCGGTCTCGTCGATCGCGTCCGCCGACCAGCACACCTCGGCGATCCAGCAACCGCCCGGGCAGGGCTCGGGCTCGCGGCCGCTCACCGGGCCGTGGGGACAGCCGCCGAGCAACGACCCGACGATCGCGACCGCGACGGCGCGAACGAAGGTGGATTCGTCGAGCTGGGAGCGCATCGGCATCTCCTGCGCCGGCGACCCGCCCAGCGACCGGCGTCGACCTTGATACCCGAATCGGCCGCGTACGGCCATGGGGCGGCGGACGCGCTTCTCGGTGGTGCGGCTGGCCGTGGCGCAGTATGGTCCCGGTGCGAGGCGGACCGAGCGTGCGTACCAAGCTTCAGATCGACGTCAAGATCATGCTTCGGGACGCGCAGGGCGAGCCGTTCATGGGCATCGGCCTGGTCTGGCTGCTCGCCGGCATCGCGCAGCACCGCTCGATCGCGCGCGCCGCGCGCGAGATGGAGCTCTCCTACCCGAAGGCGCTGCGCATGCTCAAGAACGTCGAGCGCGGGTTGGGGCAGACGGTGGTCGTCCGGCGCAAGGGGGGCAGCGGCCACGGCGGCGCCGAGCTGACGCCACTCGGGCGGGACCTGCTCCGCCGCTACGATCGCCTGCAGCGGCGCATCAAACGCCTGGCCAGCGCCGAGTTCGCCCGCGCCTTCGCCGCGCCGCTCGTCGGTCCCGGCACTGCGCGCCCCGGAGGGCGCCGCGCCGGCCGGCTCACTGGACGACCGGATCGATCTCGATGAGGCCGCGCGCCTGGTCGTCGACCTTCTCGATCATCTTCCAACGGAACATGCCGAGGCTGGCGAGCGTGCCGCCGAGATAGGCCGGGACCTCGGCGTCGGCGTCGACGTCGTAGTCGACGAGCAGGCTCCTGCCCTCCATCTCCGGGTAGAGCGGGTCCACGTCGCCCGGGCTGCCGACGTAGACGTAGCCGTGATCGCGCACGAAGGCGAAGGTCGGCAGCTTGGCCGTGTCGTTCGCCAGGCGGGTGCGCAGCGGATCGAAGTTGTCGCGCGCGACGCAGTTCACCGGGGTGTCGTCGTTGGCGGTCAGCCCCGCCTGAGCGAAGAGCTGCGCGAAGCGCACCCCGCGACGGTTGACCACCTCCCAGGTGTCGGCCGAGACCTTGTTCGCGCCGGTGAGCGCGTCGACCGCCAGGCCGTTGAGATGAGCCTCCTGGGCCGGGCCGCCGGCGACGGAGAAGGTGACGACGTCGAACTCGCAGTCGGCGGTCGCCTCCTCCATCCAGGTGAAGGTGCCGCCGTCGTTCGGGCGCTTGGCCTCGTCGCCGCAGGCGGCGGCGAACAGGGTCCACCCGAGCGCCGCGGCGCCGACCAGCTTGGCTCTGCTCTCGCTGTTCATCTCTCTCTCCTCATGGTGATGACCACCGGGTCAAAGGGCTCAGTAGCGGCCGCCGAGGCCGACGATGACCTCGCGACCGGGGCGGGGCTCGAAGCTCCCGACCACGTAGCTCGTATCGAGCAGGTTGAAGGCGTCGGCGTAGAGGTAGACCTCGACCGGCGCGAGCGCGGTGACCAGGTAGCGCAGGTGGGCGTCGACCAGGGCGAAGCCGCCCAGCCGCTCCGCGACCCAGTCGCCGGTCAACGCGTCGACGTAGTAGGCCTCCTGGCCCGAGCTCACGGTCAGGCCCACCGCAGCGGTGAGCCCGAAGCGGGTCGCGGCGCGGGCGCCGGCGAGGACGCGATGGGGGGTGCGGTAGTCGAGCGCGCGATCGCGCTCCAGGTCGCGGGCGTGGAGGTACCGGTAGCCGGCGTAGAGCTGGAGCTGCTCCACCGGCGCGAGGCGCAGCTCGGCCTCGACGCCGGCGGTGATTGCGCGGCCGATGTTGTCGTAGCGGTCGCGGTAGCGCTCGATCAGGTCGGCGATCGCGTTCCAGAACAGGCGCAGCGAGCTGTCGAGGGCCGGCAACCCGAGCCCGTGGGTGTCGACGCCCGCCTCGCTCATCCAGGCGCGCTCGGCGCGCAGCTCGGTGTTGCCGCCGATGGAGTTGGCGAACAGCTCCTTGAGCATCGGCAAGCGCACCTTGTGCCCGCCGGCCGTCATCAACCGGACCCGATCGCCGAGCGAGCGCTCGAGCACCACCCGGCCCTCGGCGGCGGGGATCAGGCGCCGGTCGACCGGGTAGTCGGTGCCGCGCAGCTCCTGGTCGACCAACGACACACCCGACAGCCCGACGCCGGCGTTGAGCCGCCAGGGCCCGACGACCTGGGTGTCCTCGACCGCCGCGGTGAGCGTGTGCGCCGCGTAGCGCTCCCACCGCGTCCAGGCGCTCGTGACGCCGTCGCGCGGCACCGGGCGCTCGCGCTGGGCGTGGCGATCGAGGGTGTAGCGCAGCGCGAGCTCGAGCCGGTTGCCGGTGTTGAGCGCCCAGCTCCCCTGGACGGCCGCGCCGACGGTCTCGTTGGCGTAGGCCGAGGCGACGAACCAGGCCAGCGGGTTGGTGGTCAACCGCTCGTAGCGCACGTCCTCGTAGTCGCGCAGCTCGTCGCGGTGCAGGTGGGCATAGAGCTGCCCGCGCACCAGGCGGAAGCCCCAGGTCTGCGGTTGGTCCTCGGGCGCGGGGCCGAGAACGCCGGCCAGGCCGGTCAGCAGGGTGTCGTAGCGAGCGAAACGCCAGTAGCGGGTGTAGCCGAAGCCCTCGAACGGCGGGATGCCGCGCGGCGCGTGGACGCCGTTGACGAACAGGCTGAGGCTCTTGTTGGTGCGCGGCGCGTACCGGGCGAGCACCGCCGCCGTGCCGCGCGTGTAGTCGCTGCCGTCCCGGCGCCCGCCGCGCTCGTGGAACTGGGCGTTGCTCGCCGTCTCGACGTAGTCGCGGGAGAGGACGTGGCCGTTGGACCGCTCGTAGCCGGCGCTGGCGAAGAGCGACAGCTCGCCCAGCCGCTGGCAGGCCTTCAACCTGCCACCGTAGAGCAGCCGGCCGGGTCTCTCAGGGCGCACCTGGCCGGAGAGGTCGAGCGTCTCGCCGCAGGTCGTCGGGGCGCGCAGCGCCAGGATCGCACCCGCGGTGTTCGGCCCATGGAGCAACGTGGTGACGCCGCGCTCGATGTCGATCGCGCCGAGCGAGAACGCCGGCAGCGAGGCGAGGTCGAAGTGGCCGTCGTAGACCTCGCGGATCGGGATGCCCTCGATCATCAACAGGACCGCCCGTTCGTCGAACCCCCGCACCTGCAGTGTCGCGCCAGTCTTGGGCCCCTGGTTCACCTCGATGCTCGGCTCGCCGGCGACGGCCTCGGCGACGTTGCGGGCGCCGCGCAGCTCGATCTCCCGCGCGTCGATCCGCGCGTGGCTCCCGGGCGGGGGGGGACGTTTGCCGGTGACGATGGTGGTGAAGCTCGGGATCGTGCACCGACCGTCGTCGGCCGCGTCGCCGCCGCACAGCGGCAGCGCGGGCGTTGGTGCGTCTTCTGCGTCGGGCGGATCGTGGCTGGCCGCTTCCTCGGGGACGAAGGGTTCGTCGGCCGCGGTCTGCGGCTCGGCCGCACCCCAGGCCGGCAGCGCCAACGCGCAGAGGGCCGCGAAGGCCGCGCCTGGTCGCGGGATGGTCATCGGCTGCCGATATTAATGAACGTTAATATCGGACGCAAGCACGGGCTGTCGCGACGCGCGCCGCTGGGCCGTTCAACGCCCGGAGGGCGGGGTCTTCGCCGCTGGCGGGACGTCCTCCGCGTGGGTGCCTTCGATGTGGTCCAGGCCGTGGATGACGCCATCCTTGCGCGCCTGGCCGGCGGTCAAGAACTTGCCGACGAACAGCGTGTGCATGTCGACGGGCAATGCCTTCCAGTCGACGTCGCGCAAGAACGCGCCGACCGTGCTGCGCCGGATCGCCTGCTGCGCCCGGTCACCGGTGTAGGAGACGACCGCGACCGGCGTCTCGGCCGGGTAGGCCTTCTTCAGCTGGGCGAACAGCTCCGGGTAGTTGAGGCCCATCGTGTAGAAGACCATGCTCGTCTGGGTCGCCATCAGCTTCGCGTTCGTGTCGGCCCGCCCGGGCCAATCGGTCATCGTCAGGATGACGGAGTTGGTGTCCCAGCCGTAGACCGTGCTGCGCTTGAGCGCCGCGGAGCCGGCGGCGAACGCGCCGACACCCGGGATGATCTCGGTCGGGATCTCCGGCGGTAGCATCTCGAGCAGATAGAGGCTGCCGAACACCATCGGGTCGCCCCACTGGAGGAACGCCGCGGTCTTCCCGGCGCGCACCGCCTTCTCGACCGCGGCGGCCAACTCCCGACGGGTCGCGTCGTTACGCGCCGCGCGCGCCTTCTCGGCTGGTGTCTTCAGCGTCGCCGGGTCGGTGCCGTAGTAGATCCGCGCGACGCGCGGGGCGTACAGCACCGGCTTGGTGCCGACGTAGGCGGCCCACACCTGCGCATCGGCGGCGCTCTCGAGAATGAACAGGTCCGCCTCCTTGGCCGCGGCGACGCCGCGCAGGGTCACCAGGTCGGGGCTCGGCCCCATGCCGACGACGTAGACCTTGCCGAGCGGCGCGGCGGCCGTTGGCGGGGCGGCGGCGATCAGGGCCAGGACAACAGCGACGAACTGCACCTGCATGGTCATCTCCTTCCAAGCATGACGGCGAGCCAAGCCGGGCGAGACTAGGACCGCGGTGTTACGAGTGCAACCGGTCTCGTGAAGCCGGGGTTCGATGCAACCGACGACTGAACGGACGGTCACGATTCCCGATCACCATCAGCGACCTCGCCCGAGGAAGAACCGCAAACGGGGTGTGCGCGAATCGCGCACCCCCGTTTTGGGCATGCAGTCCCACACCCTGGTCACCGTGAAGCTGGCCAGCGGCCTCGAGTTCGACGGCGTCCTGTTGCCCTGGTGAGCCGCGCCGACGATTGACGCCGGGCCGGTTCCGGCGCTCGGCCGCCGCCACGCTGCAGCGCGACCGGGCGGACGCGCGGATCGGGCTCGAAGCCGTCGAGCACCTTGGCCTCGAGGCGCCGGCCGAGGACGCGCTCGATGTCGCGCAGCAGGCCGTCCTCGTCGACGCAGACCAGCGAGACTGCCTCGCCGGCGGCGCCGGCGCGACCGGTGCGGCCGATGCGGTGGACGTAGTCCTCGGGGACGAACGGCAGCTCGAAGTTGACCACGTAGGGGAGGCCGTCGATGTCGAGGCCGCGGGCGGCGATCTCGGTGGCGACCAGCGCCTGGACCCGACCGGCCTTGAAGCCGGCCAGCGCGCGGGTGCGCGCGTTCTGGCTCTTGTTGCCGTGGATCGCCGTGGCCCGGACGCCGGCGCGCTCGAGCTTGTCGGCCAACCGGTTGGCGCCGTGCTTGGTGCGCGTGAAGACCAACACCTGCGACCAGCGGCCGTCGGCGATCAGCCGCGCGAGCAGCGCCGCCTTGCGCTCGCGGTCGACGCGGTAGACGGTCTGGTTGACCGCCGGCGCGGCGCTGTTGCGCCGCGAGACCTCGACCAGCTCCGGTCGGTCGAGCAGCTCGGCGGCGAGCGCCTCGATCTCGGTCGGGAAGGTGGCGCTGCAGAGCAGGTTCTGTCGCCGACGTGGCAGCAGCGCCAGCACCTTCTTGATGTCGTGGATGAAGCCCATGTCGAGCATCCGGTCGGCCTCGTCGAGCACCAGGGTCTCGACCCGGGACAGGTCGATGGTCCGCTGGCCGGCGTGGTCGAGCAGGCGGCCGGGGGTGGCGACGACGATGTCGACGCCGCGGCGCAGCGCCTCGATCTGGGGCTGGATGCCGACGCCGCCGAAGATGACGGTGGTGCTGAGCGGCAGGTGCGCGCCGTAGGTGCGGAAGCTCTCGCCGACCTGCGCGGCGAGCTCGCGGGTCGGGACGAGGACCAGCGCGCGCACCGGCGGCCGTCCGGTCGGGCGGTGTGCGGCGAGGCGGTGCAGGATCGGCAGCGCGAAGGCGGCGGTCTTGCCGGTGCCGGTCTGCGCGGCGGCCATGATGTCGCGGCCGGCCAGGATCGGGCCGATGGCCCGCTGTTGGACCGGAGTGGGGGTGGCGTAGCCTTGCTCGCGCACGGCGCGCAGCAGCTCGGCACGCAGGCCGAAGTGATCGAATGACAGGGTGAGGCTCCACGGAAGCCGGCCGGGGCGAGCGGCCACCGGCGCAGGCGTCAAAAAGGTGACCTCGAGGAGAGAGCCGAAACGGGTTCGTCCGCGAAGGCGCGCGTCCAACATGACGGCGCGGCGCCCCTATAGCGGGGCGAGCGGCCGATAGCGAGGGGAATCGTCACGCCCGGGTGAAGAGCCTCGCGGTCGATCCTCGCCTTGACACGGGTCGGCGGCGCAAGTGATACAGGGTGCGCTCGCGACCCGGGAGTTGGCGATGGCGAAACCGGTCTACCAGCGCATCCTGCTCAAGCTCTCCGGCGAGGCGCTCCAGGGCGAGCAGGGCTACGGCATCAGCCGCACGGTGCTCGCCAGCGTCGCCGAGGAGATTAGGGCGATCCACCAGCTCGGCGTGCAGGTGGCGGTGGTCATCGGCGCCGGCAACATCTTCCGCGGCATCTCCGGCAGTGCGCAGGGGATGGATCGGGCCACCGCCGACTACATGGGCATGCTCGCCACCGTGATCAACTCGATGGCGATGCAGGATGCCCTCGAGACGCTCGGCGTCCAGACGCGGGTGCAGTCGGCGATCCCGATGAGCCAGGTGGCCGAGCCCTACATCCGCCGGCGGGCGGTGCGTCACCTCGAGAAGGGCAGGGTGGTCATCTTCGCCGCCGGTACCGGCAACCCGTACTTCACCACCGACACCGCGGCGGCGCTGCGGGCGATGGAGATCCACGCCGAGGTGATCCTCAAGGCGACCAAGGTCGATGGCGTGTACGACGCCGACCCGAAGAAGCACCCGGAGGCGAAGCGCTTCGCGCGCCTGAGCTACCTCGAGGTGCTGCAGCGCGATCTGAAGGTCATGGACTCGACGGCGATCTCTTTGTGCCGCGACAATCACCTGCCGATTCTGGTATTCGATATGACTCAGCGCGGCACGATCGAGCGGGTCGTGCGCGGCGAGGAGGTCGGCACGCTGGTCGGCGAGCCGGCCGGGACCTGAGCGGAGAAAGGACGGCGCAGGATGGGGTTCGCAGACGACGTCATTGCCGAGCTGAAGAACAACCTCGAGGGGTCGCTGGGCTCGATCAAGGCGGACCTGGCCAAGCTGCGCACCGGCCGGGCGAGCGCCGCCATCCTCGACGGCGTGCGGGTCGACTACTACGGCGTGCCGACGCCGCTGAACCAGTGCGCCAGCATCGCCATCGTCGACGCGCGGTTGATCACCATCAAACCGTGGGACAAGACCATCGTCCACGCGATCGAGAAGGCGCTCAACCAGGCCGACATCGGCATCACGCCCCAGACCGACGGCGACCTGATCCGCCTGCCGGTGCCGTCGTTGACCGAGGAGCGGCGCCGCGATCTGTCCAAGCAGGCCAAGCACCGCGGCGAAGAGGCCAAGATCGCGATGCGTAATCACCGGCGCGACGCGAACGAGATGCTCAAGGAGGGCGAGAAGGAGAAGGAGATCTCGCAGGACGAGCTGAAGCGCGCGCTCGAGAAGGTGCAACAAGAAACAGACAAGGGGATCGAAAGAATAGATCAGGTCGTCACCGCCAAGGAGAAAGAGATCCTCGAGATCTGAGCGTCCATCTTGGCGCCGCGTCTGCTCAACCCGGTCGAATGGCTGTCGCTGCTCGACGGGATGCCGCGGGTCCCCGCGGCGGTGGTCGTGGCGATCGCCTTGACCTTGCTGGCCCTCGGGTTGCGCTGGTTCAAGCTCTATGTCCGCCTGGGGGTGGGGCTAGCCGGATGGATCGGTGGCATGGCCCTTGCGAAGCTGATGCACGTGACCGATTGGTACGTAGCCCTGCCCAGCGCGGCGATCGCCGTCGGCGTCGTCTGGCCGATCACCCAGTACCTCGGGCCGGTGCTCATCGGTGTGGTCTCGGGTGCGGGGGTGGGCACGCTGGTGGCCAACGGTCTGGGCCTGGTCGACTTCTGGCTCGGCTTCGCCGGCGGCTTCTTCGTCGGCGTGACGCTCGCGGTCCTGGCCGCGCGGTTCACTGTCTCGCTCTTCTGCGCCGCGATCGGCACGCTGGCGATCATCAGCGGGATCGGCGCCGTCGTCCGGGCCACGGATGGCGTCTTCGCCCCCGGTGCGTATGTTGACTACCCGGTGGTCTACGTGATTGTAGGAGCGTTTTTCTTCGTGGGCGCCATGATCGCGCAGGTCGCGTTGGAGCCCGAGGCGCCCATGCCAATGGGCAGCAAAGAGCGGTACACGTGAACAACCATCCCCCGGTCCCGGAGAAGTCACGCCGCCCGACCCACGTGGCCGTCATCATGGACGGCAACGGCCGCTGGGCCAAAGAGCGGGGTCTCTTGCGCCTGCAGGGGCACGAGAAGGGCGCCGACGTGGTGCGCGACATCACCACCTTCGCGCGCGAGCTCGAGATCCCCTACCTGACCCTCTTCTCCTTCTCGGTGCAGAACTGGCGCCGGCCGCCCGACGAGGTCGCCGGGCTGATGGTCCTGCTCGAGGACTACTGCCGCCAAGAGCGCGACACCTTGATGACCAACGACATCCGCCTGGCGACGATCGGCGAGCTCGGGCGGCTGCCGCAGTCGACCCGCCAGGCGGTGACCGCCTTGGTCGAGGAGACCGCCGACAACCGGACGATGACCCTGACGTTGGCGATCGACTACGGCGGCCGCGAGGAGATCGTCGCCGCGGTCAAGCGCCTGGCCCAGGACGTCCGGCACAAGCGGCTCAACCCGGAGACCATCGACGAGTCGACCATCGAGACGCGGTTGTTCACCGCGCTCTACCCCGATCCGGACCTGGTGATCCGCACCTCCGGCGAGAAGCGGCTGTCGAACTTCCTCCTCTGGCAGCTCGCCTACGCCGAGCTCTACTTCACCGACGTGCGTTGGCCTGACTTCCGCCGCGAGGACTTCGCCGCGGCGCTGTTCGACTTCGCCAAGCGGGAGCGCCGGTTCGGCGGCGTCACCGAGCAGCTGCGCGCCTCGTCGGCGGCGGAGGCCGACGACTTCGTTCTCGGCGAGCTGCCGAACGCCGAGAGCCTGCTCGCCGGCAAGGGGTCCGGGCCTTGCTGAAGACGCGGGTCCTCGCCGCGCTGGTCTTCACGCCGGCCTTCATCGCCCTGGTCGTGCTCGGCGGCTGGTGGCTCGTGGGCACCTGTCTGCTGGTCGCCTGGGCAATGCTCTGGGAGTACCAGCAGCTGGTCTTCGGCGCCGGCCAGCGGTTGCTGAAGACCATCGTCTATCTGCTCGGCACCGCGGTGGCGCTGCAGGTGATGGGGTTGCTGCCGGCGCTGCCGTTGGCGTTGGCGGTGCCGGGCGTGACGCTGCTGCTCGCCATCGTCGTCCTGCTCACGCCCGAGCCGCTGCCCACGGCGCCGGCGCGCATCGGTCTGGCCGGCTTCGGGCTGATCTATGCCGGCGGTTTGTTTCCGCTGCTCGTGCCGCTGCGCGGGCTCGAGGCCGGGCTGGCGCTCGCGGCGATCGGCTTCTTCTGCACCTGGGCGGCCGACACCGGCGCCTACTTCTCGGGCCGCCTCCTCGGCCGGCACAAGCTCTACCCGCTCATCTCGCCGAAGAAGACCGTCGAGGGGCTGATCGGCGGCGTCCTCGCCGCGGTCGGCGTCGCTTTCCTCGTCCGCTGGCTGTTCGCCGCGCCGCTGGCCTCGGGGCACGTCCTGGCGCTCGGCCTCCTGGTCGGGGGCGTCGGCACCGCCGGGGACCTGGTCGCCTCGTTGATCAAGCGCAGCGTCGGGGCCAAAGACTCCAGCGCCCTGATCCCCGGCCACGGCGGCGTGCTCGACCGATTCGACGGGGTGATGTTCGCGGTGCCGGTGGTGTATGGCTACGCCGTCCTGGTCGGGGAGCGGCTCGTGCGTTGACGCTTGACCGCGGCCGTCGCGGTGAGAAGAATAACGGCGCCGATGGACAACGTCATCTACATTCTGCAGAACCTCCACTGGTTCATCCTCTTCATCGGGGCGCTGATCTTCTTCCACGAGCTCGGCCACTTCCTGGTCGCCAAGGCCTGCGGCATCAAGGTCGAGCGTTTCTCGCTCGGCTTCGGGCCGAAGCTCGTCTCCTGGCGGCGCGGCGAGACCGACTACCGCTTGAGCGCTTTGCCGCTCGGCGGCTACGTCAAGATGCTCGGCGAGGTGCCGGGGGTCGAGATCCCGCCCGAAGATCTACCGCGCGCCTTCTCGAGCAAACCGGTGTGGCAGCGCTCGCTGGTCGTCGTCGCCGGCCCGGCCTTCAACTTCGTCCTCGCCTGGTTCATCTACCTGGCCATCGGCGTCGGCCAGCGCAGCTTCGAGGACACGCGCATCGGCGTGGTCAGCCGGGGCGAGCCGGCCTGGCAGGCAGGCCTGCGCCCCGGAGATCGGCTGACCGCGATCGACGGCGAGCCGGTCCGCGAATGGGAGGAGCTGCGCGGGTGGATCTCGGAGCGCCCCGGGGTGACGATGACCCTCACCGTCGAGCGCGACGGCGCCGAGCGCGCCGTCGAGCTGACGCCGGGGCGGCACGACGAGCAGAACCTGTTCCAGGAGGTCGAGACCCGCGGGCGCATCGGCATCTCGCCGACCTACGTCAAACCGCTGGTCGGCGTCGTTGATCGGGACAGCCCGGCGGCGGCCGCCGGAGTGCGCACCGGCGACCAGCTCACCGCGGTCAACGGGCGCGAGGTCGGTGCCTGGCACGAGGTGCGCGCCGCGGTGGCGGCGACGCCAGCGGGTGAGCCGGTGCGCCTGGCGCTGCGGCGCGGCGAGCAGTCGCTGGCGGTCAGCCTGACGCCGTCCGAGGCGCCGGCCGAGCTGGACGGTGACCTGTTCAGCGCCGCCGACGCGCCGCACGGCTACACCGGCTTGGTCAGCCAGGAGAGCCTGGTCGCCGAGGTCGACGCCGACACGCCGGCGGCGCGGCTCGGCCTGCAGCCGGGCGATCGGCTGGTGCGGCTGGTCATCATCAAGGACCAGGCGCGCGTCGAGCGGCCGATCGACGTCTGGGGCCTCGACCTGGCCGCCTTCCACGGCGTCGACGCGCGCAGCGACTTTTTGGTCACCTACCAGCGCGGGCGGCAGCTGTTCACCGGCGAGCTCCGCCTGCTCGAGACCAAGCAGAAGGACGAGCTGAAGAACGAGCACACCACCTTCGTGTTCGGCGCGCGCAACGATCCGACCACCCGCGGCATCTACACCTACACACGGCAGGTCGGCCTCGGCGAGGCGATGCAGCGCGCCGGCGTGGAGGTCTGGTTCGCCGGCACCGTGGTGGTCAAGGCGCTGGCCAAGATGGCGCAGCGCAAGATCCCGGCCGACTCGGTCGGCGGGCCGATCATGCTGTTCGAGATCGCGCGCATGTCGGCCGAGCGCGGCCTGCGCGCCTACCTGAGCATGATGGCGCTCATCAGCGTCAACCTCGGGCTGCTCAACCTCTTGCCGATCCCGGTGCTCGACGGCGGCCACCTGGTCTTCTTCGGCCTCGAATCGCTCCGCCGCCGGCCGTTGTCGCTGCGCGTGCGGGAGGTGGCGAACCTGGTCGGCATGGCGCTGCTCGTTCTCTTGATGGTCCTTGTCCTGCGCAACGACCTGTTGCGCTTCGTCTTCGGGTAGCGCCCCGTGGAATCGGAGCTCGCGCCTGCCCGCTGGCAGCGGCTCGCTGCCGCGCACGGCCCGCTGCTGGCGCTCGACACCTCGGGCG
>JBFYZW010000165.1:0-5433 GCA_041309305.1 Deltaproteobacteria bacterium
GCCCTCGGCCGCCAGCGCCACCGCCACCGCCCGGCCGATGCCGGCGCTGGCGCCGCAGACCAGCGCGTGCTGACCGTCGAGTCGACTCCGATCCGCCATGCTGCTCCTCCCTGGCGCCAGGGAGGATGGCACATCGCCGCGGGGCAACCAACAGCCCCGGAACGGCGCCTTGCACCGCGGCCGCTCTCTCGATAAACCGTGGGCGCGGCCGCCACCTGTCGGCGCCCGCCAGATCGCGGGGACGCAACGGATGCTGAAACGACTCGCTGGGCTCATCGGCTTCTTCTTCTTCTGGCTCATCGCCGCCTTCGCCTTGCCGATCGTCTTCTGGGTGGTGAGCGGCCTCATCCTGACCCTGGTGGTCATCTACGTCATCCGGACGAAGAAGTTCGGCGGCGGGGCGCCGTTCTTCACCGGCGTCGGGGTGCTCACGGCGCTGCTCGCCACCGGCGGCTTCTTCGCCGGCGGCGGCGAGCCGACCGAGCGCGGCACCGAGGTCGCCGCCGAGGCCGACGGTGACGTCGCCGAGGACGAGGCCGAGAAGGACGCTGCGGTCGCCAAGGACGGGGACGAGGACCAGGACGCCGGCGACGAGGACCAGGACGGCGGTGAGGCCGCGGCCGGCGTCGACGCCAAGACCGCGCTGAAGAACGTGATCGCGTTCAGCAAGAACAAGAAGAGCTGCAAGTCGCTCGAGGCGATCGCCGCGGCGTGGCGGGACCTGTCGAGCATCCCGGCCGAGGCCCCCGAGCACGGCAAGGCGCTCAAGCTGGCCAAGATGGTCGAGGGCTGCCGTAAACAGGCGGTCGGGGCGTTGACCAAGACGGCCACCGCGGCGCGGGTCAAGGGTCGGATGGCGATGATGAAGACGCTGAAGGCCGACCTGGGCGCGAAGGGGCTCAAGGGCGCCCCGGCGCCGGCGGGCAAAGCCAAGGAGAAGCTGACCATCAAGCTGCAGAAGGCCACCGAGGAGCAGATCGCCGAGCTGACCGAGAACGGCGTGGTCGAGGAGGACACCTTCCTCGGCCGTCTGCAGGCGGCCGGCTTCGCCGAGGTGAAGGTCAGCTCGGGCAAGCTGAACAAGACCTTCCCGCTCACCCCGACCCCCGACACCGCCGACGCGACCGCGCAGGCCGCGGCGCTCGGCCTCGATCAACCTTTCGTGCTCCCGTGAGGACCTGGCGATGAACGTCGAGATCAAACACCGCCCCTCGTTCGCCACGTTGTTCGTCACCCTCGCGCCGGGCGAGTCGATCCTCGCCGAGTCGGACGCGATGGCCAGCATGTCGAGCAACATCGGCATGCGCACCCGCTTCAACGGTGGCTTCCTCAACGCCTGGCTGAAGAAGCTCTTCGGCGGCGAGTCGCTGTTCGCCAACGAGTTCTTCGTCGAGCAGGGCGAGTCGGGCCAGGTGGTCCTCACCCAGCCGACGCCCGGCGACATGGCCGTGGTCGAGCTGGACGGCAACACCATCTTCCTGCAGCCGGGCGCCTTCGTCGCCTGCACGCCGGGGGTCAAGCTCAGCGTCGGCTGGGCGGGGATCATCTCCTGGCTGATGGGCGAGGGGCTGTTCCGCCTCTGCGCCACCGGCAAGGGTCAAGTCTGGTTCGGCGGCTACGGCGGCGTCTACGACAAGCAGGTCAGCGGCTCCTACCTGGTCGACAACGGCCACCTGCTCGCCTACGAGCCGAGCCTGACCCTGCACCTGGCGATGTCCGGCGGCCTGTTCGCGACTCTGTTCGGCGGCGAGGGCCTGCTCAGCCGCGTCGAGGGCACCGGCAAGCTCTATCTCCAATCACGCAGCATGGACGGGCTGGTCGGTTGGACCAACGCCCACATCTACTGAGCGAGGGAGCACCGCGATGAAGATCGAGCTACTGGGCGCCCCGGCCGCCACCGCCGCGCGGGTGACGTTGAGCAAAGGCGAGACGCTCACCGCCGAGGTCGGCGCGATGATCGCCATGTCGAGCGGCCTCACGGTCGAGACCTCGAGCAAGACGTCGCAGGGCAAGGGCGGGCTGCTCAAGGGGCTCAAGCGCATGTTCTCGGGCGAGAGCTTCTTCCTCAACAACTTCACCGCCACCGCCGACGACCAACAGGTGATCGTCGGGCCGAAGCTGATCGGCGACGTGATCCACCACCCGCTCACCGGCGGCACGCTGGTGGTCCAGGGCTCGAGCTGGCTCGCCTCGTCGTCCGGCATCGACATCGACACCAGCTTCCAGGGCCTCGGCGCCGGCCTGCTCGGCGGCGAGGGGCTGTTCTGGGTCAAGTGCACCGGCAGCGGCGACGTGCTGGTCAACAGCTTCGGGGCGATCTACGCCATCGACGTCACCGACGGCTACACCGTCGACACCGGCCACATCGTCGCCTTCGAGGACACGCTGCAGTTCAAGATCGGCAAGGCCGGCGCGTCGCTGATCGGCAGCATGCTCGGCGGCGAGGGCCTGGTGTGCAAGTTCACCGGCCAGGGCAAGCTCTACTGCCAGACCCACAACCCGCCGTCGTTCGGCTCGGTCCTCGGGCCGCAGCTCAAACCGCGCACCAACTGAGGTCCGCCATGACGCTCGACTTCGAGATCACCGGTCGCCCCGACTACGCCCTGCTCAAGGTCAACCTGAAGCCGGGCGAGAAGGTCCTCGCCGAGCCGTCGGCGATGGCGTCGATGGACACGCACATCCAGTTGACCACCGGCATGAAGGGCGGACTGCTCAAGTCGGTCGGTCGCGCCTTCGGCGGCGAGAGCTTCTTCGTCAACACCTTCACCGCCCCGGACAAGCCCGGAGAGGTGGTCTTCGCCCCCGGGGCGATGGGCGACATGCAGCACTACGTGCTCGATGGCAGCAACGCGCTGCTGCTCCAGCGCGGCGCCTACGTCGCCTCGAGCGACGGGGTCGAGGTCAGCGGCAAGCTGCAGGGCTTCAAGGGCTTCTTCAGCGGCGAGGGGCTGGTCCTGCTCCGCGCCAGCGGCACCGGCGACCTGTTCTTCAACACCTTCGGGGCGCTGATCGACATCGACGTCTCGACCGACTACTACGTCGACACCGGCTACGTCGTCGCCTTCGAGGAGACCCTGAAGTACGAGATCACCACCCTGCCGGGCCTCGGCATCGGCAAGAAGCTCAAGAGCTTCCTCTTCGGCGGCGAGGGGCTGGTCTGCCGCTTCAGCGGCCAGGGCAAGCTGTGGGTCCAGACGCGCTGCATCGGCCCGTTCACCACCTGGATCTACCCCTTCCGTCCGGCCAAGAAGGGCAACTGAAATTCGGGTTGCGACGGACGATTTGGCCGGATACGATCATCGATGTTGATCGGCGGCAAGCTGGGAGCCGGCGCCGGTCAAGCCAGGAGAAGGAGCGACCCCGGCGTGACCTCTCGCGAGGCACGCCGGCGGTCGCTCCCTTCGTCGCCGCCCGTCTTTCCCCCACGATGAGGAGCCCATGAAACGCTTCATCCTCTGGACGTTGGCCGTCTTTGGTCTGCTCGCCCTCCTGCTCGTCGGCACGGTCTCGATCGTCGGCTGGCAAGGCCGGCGCATCCCTGCCCACGCGCTGGTGCACATCCGCCTGCAGGGCGAGCTGCGCGAGGTGCCCGACCCCGACCTGCTGGCGTTGCTCGAGGGCCGGCCGAGCCCGACCTTGATGACCGTGCTCGAGGCGATCGGCCGCGCCGCGACCGACGAGCGGGTCGACGGCGTCGTCCTCGAGCTGCGCGATCCGGTGCTCGGGTTGGCGCAGCTGTTCGAGATCGAGGCGGCGATGGCGAAGCTGCGCGCCGCCGGCAAGCGGTCGTGGGCCTACCTCGACACCGCCGGCGAATTCAGCAAGGGAGATTTGACCTACGCGCTCGCCGTCACCGCCGACCGGGTCGTGCTCAGCCCGCCCGGGGACGTGAACCTGGTCGGGCTGTCCAGCCAGATCCCCTTCGTCGCCGAAACGCTGACCCGCCTGCGCCTGCCGCTGCACGTCGGCAAACGGCACGAGTACAAGAACGCCGCCGACACCTTCACCGAGACGGCGATGTCTCCGGCGCAACGCGAGGCGACCGTCGCGCTGGTCGACGACCTGCAGGCCCAGCTCGTCGCCCACCTCGCGGCCCGGCGCAAGGTCGAGCCGTCGGTGGTCGAAGGGTGGCTGCGCGACGGCCCCCACCTCGGCGCGCAGGCGGCCGAGCGCGGCCTGGTCGACGAGCTGCGCTACTGGGACGAGCTGGTCGCCGAGTGGAAGAAGGAGCACGACGACGACGAGCGGCTGGTCACCCTCGGCCGCTACGCGGCGGTCGACGACCTGTGGGACGACGGCGCCGAGGTGGCGTTGATCGTCGGCGCCGGCAGCGTCGTCCGCGACGGGGCCGATCCGGGCGAAGAGATCGGCGCCTACCAGCTCGGCGAGGCCTTCGCCGCGGCGCGCGAGGCCGAGGTCGAGGCGGTCCTCTTCCGCGTCAACAGCCCCGGCGGCTCGTACGTCGCCTCGGACCTGATCCGGCGCGAGGTGGAGGCGACGCGCGCCGCCGGCATCCCGGTGGTCGTCTGGATGGGCGACGTCGCCGCGTCGGGCGGCTACTTCGTGGCGATGAACGCCGACCGCATCGTCGCCCAGCCGGCGACGATCACCGGCAGCATCGGCGTCTTCGTCATCAAGCCGGCGACGCGGCAATTCTGGCAGCACTGGCTCGGCGTCCGCTTCGACGGCTACCGCGGCGCGCCGCGCGCCGATTTCTTCGCGACGCTCGATCTGCCCGACCCCGCCGACCAGGCGCGCATCGACGCCTTCCTCGATCGCATCTACGACGACTTCGTCGGCAAGGCCGCCGCCGGCCGCGGGCTGCCGCGCGAGGCGGTGGCGGCGGTGGCGAAGGGTCGGGTGTGGACCGGCAACGCGGCCCGTGAGGCCAAGCTGGTCGACGAGCTCGGCGGCCTCGACGCGGCGCTCGCCGCGGTGCGCGCCGCGGCCGAGCTGGACGCCGACGCCGAGCTGCAGCTGATCCCCTTCCCGAAGCCGAAGAGCCCGCTGGCGCAGCTGCTCGAGCTCGGCGGCCAGGGGGTCGCGCTCGCCGACCGGCTCGCCGCCCTCACCCGGCTCGAGGCGGAGCTCGGCGCCCAGGGCCCGCTGAGCACGCCGCCGGGTTGGCAGGTCCACTGACCGGTGCCAGGGTAAGGCGATGTGCCTGCTCACCTTCGCGCTCGGCGCTCGCCCCGAGCTGCCGCTGGTCGTCGCCGCCAACCGGGACGAGTGGCAGGATCGGCCGGCGGCGCCGCTCCAGCTGCTCGAGGACCGGCCGCGGCCGATCCTCGGCGGCCGGGATCTGCTGGCGGCCGGCACCTGGCTGGCGGTCAACGACGCCGGCGTCGTCGCCGGCCTGACCAACAAGCCGACGCCCGCCGGCCGGGACGCGCAGCGCCGCTCGCGCGGCGAGCTGCCGCTCATCGCCGCGCG
>JBFYZW010000166.1:0-3345 GCA_041309305.1 Deltaproteobacteria bacterium
GTCCAGCGGCTCGGCCTGGCGTTCACCTCCTACCTGCTCGGGGTGCCCGGCGCGCCGGTGCGCCCCGACGTCATCCCGTCGATGTTCGGCCCGATGGGGCCTGGCTTCGCGGCGCCGACCAAGAGTCGGTGCGAAGGGGAGGACCCGCCGCTCTACTGCAGCGTTTGGCCGTGGCTGGTCGCTGGCGGCGCCGTGATCGGCGCCGGGGTCGGGAGCTACTTCCTCCTCCGCGACGGCGACGACCGACCGCGCGATCGGCAGATCGATCTGCGCGTCCTGGCTCCGGCGCCGAGCGTCGGCGTGGGGCAGCCATGAGCCGCGCCGGCACGTTGTGGCTGGTGGGGCTGCTCGGCGGCTGCGGGGCGCCGGAGGCGGTCGACCTGGCGCTGCGCATCCCGATCAGCTGGCCGCAGACCGGCAGCTGTGAGCTCACGCACTTTCGCGCCCCGAACGTGCTGACCGCCCGCATCACCTTGAGCGGCAACTACGGCACCTGTGCTGACGTGCGCGTCGACGCCGCCGCGCTCACCGTCGAGGCGTTCTGCCCCGAGATCACCACCGACATCGTGCGCTACCTCTGCTTCGAGTACGAGCTCGCCGACGCGGCGAGCCGCAGCGCCGACCTCTTGGCCATCCTGGCCCCGGTCGATCTGCGCCCGCAAGCGGTCGGCCGCAAGCAGAGCCTGACGGTCGACCTGACCAACCCGGCGCCGCCGGCGAGCATCCTGATTGCGACGCCGACCGCCTACGTCGAGCTGCCGGTCAGCGACGCGGCCTGCGCGGCGCTGGCGGTCGATTCACCGGAGCGCCACCTCTGCGGCGCCGAGCGCTGGTGGCTGGACTCGCGCGCGACGACGCCGCCCGACTACGACCGCGACGACGACGGCGAGCCCAACATCGACGAGGCCTGCGCCGGGACGCTGTTTCCCTGAGCGGGGCGCGACTCAGAACCGCTCCTTGATCGCCGTCGTCTGCCCGCCCTTCACCGTCACGGTCAGCTCCTTGTTGACGCCCAGGGCCGGGTTCGACAGGGTCACCTTGTGCTTGCCCGCCGGCAGCTTGATGCACTGCTGCGGCGTCTGGCCGACCCGCTCGCCGTCGACGTTGATGTAGGCCCACGGGTGGACCATCACCGACAGACACCCCTTCTCGGTCTTCGCCGGTGGGCGGGGCGGGTTCCTCGGCGGGCGCGCCGCGGGCTTGTCGGGCGTCGGCTCGGGTTGGTCGGTGACGGCGGCCGGCTCACCGCCGATCGGCTTGAGCTCGAAGCGCAGGCTGACCGTGGCGCTGGTCCCGGCCTCGAGGACGCGCTCCTCGGCCTCGAAGCCGTCCTTCTCGACCCGCAGCCGGTGCACCTCAGCGACCGTGATGCCGGTCAAGGTCGCCGGCGTCAGCCCCTTGAGCTCGCCGTCGACGAGCACGCGCGCGGCGATCGGGGTGCTGTCGACCAGGATGGTGCGCGTCGCCGGCGGCGGGCTCCGCCACGGCTGATACCAGACCAGGCCGGCGCCGACGCCGGCAGCGACGACGGCGCCGAGCAGGCCGAGCACCAGGCCGCGCCGGGAGGCACGGCGCGGCTCGACGCTGATCGAGAAGTCGAGATCGTCGCTGGTCGCCGGCAGGCGGGTGACGCCCGACCCCGAGCCGGGCTTGACGGTCGGCTCCCCGCCGACCAGCTCGGGTGAGCCCTGGCCGGCGAGGATCTCGGCCGGGCTGATCTTCGAGTAGGACTTGAATCGCTCGCTGCGGGCCTCGAACTCGGTGTCCACCTCGCGGACGAGCTTGGCCAGATCATGGGCCGTGTAGGCCGGATCGATCTCGCTCAGCGCGCGGGAGAGATCGCGCTCCAGCTCGCCGGCGGTCGCGTGGCGGTCGTCGGGGTTGGTCGACAGGGCCTTCTTCAGCGCGGCGATGAGCGTCGCCGGCACCTTGCCGCCCAGCGCTTTGTCGATCGGCGGCAGCTGGTTGGTCTGGACCTTCATCAGCACGCGCAGCGGGTCGTCGCCGCCGAACATGCGGTGCAAGGTCAGCGCCTCGTAGAGGACCACCCCGACCGAGTAGATGTCGGAGCGCCGGTCGACCACGCCGGCGGTGGCCTGCTCGGGCGACATGTAGCCGATCTTGCCCTTGAGGAAGCCCGCGCCGGTCTTGTTGACGTTGCTCGCCGCCTTGGCCACGCCGAAGTCGATGAGCTTCACCAGACCGCTGGTGTCGACCAGGACGTTCTGCGGGCTGATGTCGCGGTGGACGACGCCGAGGTGCGAGCCGGTGCTGTCGCGCTTCTCGTGCGCGTAGTCGAGGGCGCGACAGACCTGGATGACGCACGAGACCGCGTCGGCGGCGCGCAGCTCCGCCTCGCCCGCCGCCGCCGCCGCCAGCACCTGTGAGAGCGACAGGCCCTCGACGTACTCCATGGCCAGGAAGAAGTGGTTGCCGACTTTGCCGAACTCGAACACCTGGGCGATGTTGGGGTGGACCAGCGAGATGGTCAGCTTCGCCTCGCTGATCAGCATCGCGACCATCGCGTCGTCCTCGCGACCCTGGGTCAGGATGCGCTTGATCGCGAAGTAGCGCTCGAAGCCCTGGGTGCCGGCCTTGGCGAGCACGACCTCACCCATGCCGCCGACGCCGAGCCGCTCGAGGAGCACGTATTTGCCGAAAACTTCGGGGACCATGCACCGTCCTGGCGATCGACGGTCAGCTTATTCTGGTTGGTGGCCGGCTACAACATCCCGGTCGGTCGGTCGGCGAGCTCGCTGGTCAGCAGGCCGAAGAACTCGGGCGGCGATCCGCCGGGGGAGGAGTAGCGCCAGCCGAGGTGGTTCTCGCAGCCGGCGCAGAAGGCCGCCTCCCAGGCGTAGCCCGGGAACCAGGTGAACTCCTCGGTCGGCGGGCCGACGAAGGTCAGGTTGCGGGCGGCGCGGGCGGTGAGCACCTCGCGCAGCAGGCCGGCGGGGTTGGCGAAGACGCGCACCGGGGTGTCGGCCCCGATGGCGAACAGGGCGCGCGCGTCGCTGATCGCGGTCGCGCAGCGGCGGCAGACCAGCGGCTGCTCAGGCCGCTCGCTCGGCCCTGCCTCCGGCCGTGCGGCGCGCTCGCGAGCGCGCTCGGCGGCCGGGGTCTTGGCGAGCAGCGGCTCAGGCATCGGCGAGGCGGGCGCGGAGGATGCGGGCCGCGGCCGCCGCGGCGCCGAAGCCGTTGTCGATGTTGACCACGGTGACCCCCGAGGCGCAGGAGTTGAGCATCCCCAGGAGGGCCGCCATGCCGCCGCCGCCCGCGCCGTATCCCACCGAGACGGGAACGCCGATCACCGGCTTGTCCACGATTCCCCCAACCACGCTGGCC
>JBFYZW010000167.1:0-7350 GCA_041309305.1 Deltaproteobacteria bacterium
GCTGGCGCGCGACGTGGGAGCGCAACGCGGCGGCGGCGAGGGCGACGAGGCCCACGGCGAGCGCGGCGCTCGCCCAGACGAAGCCGGCGCGGGCGGGCAGGCCCAGAGCGGCGGGCGGCCAGTCGGCCCAGGAGAGCAAGACGACGGCCGGCAGGAGGAAGGCGAGGCGCACGGCGCTCGCATATCACAGGCCAAGGCTGCAGCCGCGGGGGCAGGCGCGGGGGCGAGGGGCCGGGGTGACGGCGAGCGCGTCTCAATCTGGCACAGCGCAAGACTGGTGGCCTGAGATACCGCGGAGTTCCGGGTGGCATGCGGCGTGCTTTCGGCTGCGCCCATGCCCTCCGCGCTACACCAGGCGATCGTCGAGGCGCTGCGCGAGAAGCCGGGCGTGGTGCGTGAGCTCGGCCGACGCGTGGAACGCCGCATTCCGGCCGGCGGGCACCTCGAGGTTCGCGACAGCAAGCTCGCCGATCTCTCGCCACCCGACTACAGCGCGGACCTCGTGGTGATGGTGGGCAGCGAGGCGCAGCCGCGCTTCGGCCTGGTCGTGGAGGTCCAGCTCGCAGTCGATGAGGACAAACGGTACTCGTGGCCGCTGTACGTCGCGACGCTGCGCGCTCGGTACCGGTGCCCTTGTTGCCTGATGGTGTTGGCCCCGGACCGGAGGGTGGCGGCGTGGGCAGCGCGGCCGATCGAGGTCGGTCAACCGCGCAGCGCCTTCGTGCCCCTCGTGCTCGGGGCGAAGGCCGTTCCGGCGGTGACCGAGGGGCGCGTGGCGAGGCGCCGGCCGGAGCTCGCGATGATCTCGGCGATCTTCCACCCGGACGACGCGGCGGTGGCGCGCGCGGCGATCGAGGGGGCGCGGCGGTTGTTTGCGGTCGACGAGGACAGAGCCGCACGTTACTATGATGTCATTGCTGGCGTGATGAGCCCGCGGGTGTTGGGTCTGTTGGAGGCGGAGATGGCGACGCAAGGCTATCAATACGTGAGCGAGTTTGCCCGCAAGCACGCCGCCCAAGGCTTCGAGATCGGTCGGCAGGAGGGCCGCGAGGAGGGCCGCGAGGAGGGCCGCGAGGAGGGCCGCGCCGCGGAGGCCGTGCGCGCGATCTTGGCGGTTTTCGAGGCGCGCGAGCTTCTGGTGTCGGCCGAGGTGCGCGACCGGATCGCCGCGTGCAAAGACCTCGACCTGCTCGCTTGTTGGCTCAAGCGTGCTGTGAAAGTCGCGACAGCGGCGGAGGTCTTCGACCAGTAGGAACTCGGTCTGCGGCCGGCATCACCGTCAACGCCCGCGAGAAGACTCGCCTCAGCGAGGAGCGACTGCGTCAACGTCAACGTCGCGGACCGCGCGCGAGGCAAACCGACAGTGAGGGCAAGACCGGTCGTTGGAGTGCCGGACGTTGGTTGGGAGGAGCAAGGCGAAGCGCGCGGCGCTCGCACATCACAGGCCATGGCCACGGGGGGCAGGCGCGGTGCCGGGCCGGTCGGGTCAAATGGTCTTGGCGCGCGCCGCGTCGTCGACGTCCGCCGCCCAAGCCGCGAGTTGGCGGCTAGCGTAGACGAGCGTGGGTGGGTTGCCAACGCGCCAATGAAGGACGATGACCGTCTCCGGCAGCACCCAGAGGACGGCGGAGTCATCCACCTCGAGTGGGCAGAGATACGCCAGGCCCATCTCGCCCAGGGCCTCGGCCGTCTTCGTTGCCTTCTCGGTCGAGGCGAGGGCCGGCTTGCCGTACTTGCGGGTGAGCACGCGCTCGAGCTGTGCCGGACTGGGCAACGAAGAGTTGGCGTGCGCGTCCCGTTTGAATGAAACCTCGACCCGGGTCAGCCTCTCTAGTTCGAAGCGGAAGACGAGGTGTGCGTCGAAGCCCGCCACCACGCGATCCTGGCTGAAGTCACCGCTGGCTTCATCTCGGAGGTTGGCGAGGGTCATGAATGCCTCCTTGGGCGTGCTGCCCCAAGGCGACGCCACAAAACCGCTCGCGGCGCGGAAGGTCCTGAACTCGTCCAGCATCCGGGCTGCCACTTTGTCGCAGTCCGGCTGGGAAAGCTTGGCGACATGGCGGGCGACGTTGGTCACCAGGTCGGTGACGTCGCAGCTAGGCTGGAGGTTGTCAGCCTGGTCTCGCATCTTGGTCCAGAACTCTGTCGACCGGGCAATGCAGGCCGCCATCTGTGGCTCCTCGGGGGAGGTCCAGGAGAAGGCGAACCGGCGCGCGGCTTGGAGGGGGGCCACGTTGCAGACGCCGGCGCCCCGCTCGAGGTCGGCGCGCAGTTGGCGCTCGGCGAGGAGTATTTGGCACTGACTGCCGAGCGCAGCGTACATCTTCTCGGCGACGACCTCCGCTTGCGGGCAGGTGAAGGTGACTGTTCCGGAAGCCATGGGTCGCCGACCCGCTGTGGTGGAGGCAGTCGTAGCGCTCGAGTCGGGCGTCGTTGGCCGCGCCTTGCTGGCGAGGGCACGCAGCGCCGGCGGCACCGTGACCTTGGCGTTGGCGAGCGCGGTCGGGTCGCACTTGCCGCCGGAGACCAGGGTCGCCGCGCAATTGCCGAGCTCTTGGGCGGCGAGTCCGATCTCCTGGATCTGCTTCGGCATGCCTTTGACTGTCTCGACGGCCTCCTCGAGCAGCTCCTTCTTCTTCGGCAGATGGAGCGCGCGAGGGCCGGCGTAGTTCTTCGGCGCGTTGCGCAGCAGCGACTCGGCCGAGGCGATGATCTGCTTCACGTCGTCGGGGATCTTCGCCAATTCGGCCGCAGTTTGTTTGATCTCGTCGACGGTCTGCTTAGCCGCGTTGACGGCGTTCGCGTCGCCGTCGGCGACGCGCATCAGGACCTCTTGAATGCGCTTCAGGTCGTCCGCGGTACGCACCAGCTTGGCCGCGATCTGCTTGGTCTTGGCGTTGAGCGCGTCGACCTCGTCGGGTTCATACTTTGGCCCGAGGCTGCCGAGTGTGGCGCATCCACCGGCAATCCCGGCAAGCGCGAGGCAGATGCAGCACCATCGATGTGCCCGCGAACGGAGACGCAGCGGCAAACAGCAGTCGTGAGCGATCGGGGTTCGTGGGGAGCTCATCATTGCGATCGTCTCCTCTCTCGTTGGCGGTCGTGCCGGCGAGGGCTACGTGCCTGTCGGGCAGCAGGAAGACTTCTCGACGACGGTGACATCCTGAGGAGAGAGCCTCCCGGTCGTCCAGGGCTCGTTGTGGCCGGCCTTGCGCAGCTCGACGATGTTCTTCAGCGCGATGAGGTCGCCCTTTCTGATGGCTAGCAGCGCCGAGCCGAGCTGCACGTCCTCCTTCGCGAACAGGACCGCGAGCCGTACCTGCTCGCCGCGTTGGCAGACGATCTCGCCGTTGGCGGCGATCTGGTCCACGATACAGTGCAGAACCTCCGGGAGCGCCACGTTCTCGGCCTGCATCCGCCGCATCAATTCGGGGAGCTCACCGTTCGGGTAGGCCGGACGCGTGGTCTTGGCGCGCCAGAACGCGCCGAGGAACATGCACTGGCTGTAGGTGAGGTCGAGCCGCCAGGTGCCGATGCCGTCGGTGCAGCCCATCTTCTCCGGGACGGTGTAACCGCTCAGGTCCTTCGCCCAGGTGTAGGCGACTTCGAAGCCGCGGCGGCGGAACTCGTCGGCGGCCTGCTGGCGCGCCCGCTCGGACTTGCGCGTCTCTGATTTGGCCTTGCGGCGTGCCTTCTTCAGCTCCGGGTCCGCTGACGCCTGCGCTTCGGTGACGCAGCGAAACCGGTCGCCTGCGTCGACCACCTCGGGCAAGACCGGGCGGTAGGAGGCCATCAGCCCATCGAGCCGGGCGAGGAAGTCCAGGGTGGCGAGCGCTGGCCGGATGTCCGTGAGGCAGGCGGACTTGCGCGGACCGGTGTCCGCGTGGTCGGCAGCGGCTTCTCCGTCCGGCGACGGTTCGGTGTTCTCAATGCCGGCGAGCTTCTCGAGCCGCTCGACGCGCGCCGTGAGCTCGCCGGTGCAACCTGCGGGACTCAAGGCGACCAGAGTCACGATGGCCAAGATACGTGCACGGTCTTGCTTCGAGCTCGACATATCCCCTCCCCGCGACGCGGTCCGCGAGCGAAGCACCGCGGTCGCCGCCCTGTTGCTCGACCGATATCGGCCAAGCCACTGTCTTATGCGCCAGGTTAACCCGCTGGGGAAGTCCTCCATTGGATGACAACGGCACGCAAACGGGGTGGCCAGAAGTGGGGCGCAAAGCCGCGGCCTCGCGCGACGAATCTGTTGCCGGCGCATGTCGCAATTTGCGACGGAGCCTCGCCCTGGGGCTTCGCGTCGGGCGTTTCTCGGCCTTCTGGGGTGGCATGGAGGCTGCTCCTGGTTGCGGAGCGATGACCTCCGGCGACAGCAAACCGCACGACAAGCTCTTTCGTCGGACCTTCGGCAATCCGCGCCACGCCGAGGGGGTCTTTCGGACGCTCCTGCCTGGCGAGGTCGTCGCCCGCGCCGACTGGTCGCGGTTGAAGCTCGAAGAGGGGACCTACGTCGACGAGGAGCTCAGGCAGCGGCAGTCGGACGTGTTGTTCAGCGTCCCGCTGGGCGGTCGGCCGGCGTTGCTCTACCTCCTGTTCGAGCACCAGAGCAGCGCCGACCCGCACATGCCGCTGCGCATGTTGCGGTATCTGGTTCGCATCTGGGACCGGTGGGTCGAGGCCCAACCCGGCCGCAACGCGGCGGCGTTGCCGGCGGTGATCCCGATGGTGCTCTACCACGGCGACCGGCCGTGGACGGCCGCGACCGAGCTGCGCGAGCTCATCGACCTCGGGCCAGACGTGACGGCCGCGCTCGAGGCGTATCTGCCGCGCTGGCGCATCCTGGTTGACGACCTGACGGCGCTCAGCGAAGAGGAGCTGCTCGGTCGGCAGCGGCTGTCAACGATGGCGAAGCTGGCGCAGGCATTGCTGCGCTCGATGCGTCACGAGCAGGTGGTTCGGTTGCTCGCCCGACTGCTCGACCTGATGCGTGAGCTGGAGCGGGAGCCGGCGGGGCTGTCGGATTTTCGCACGTTGATTTACTATGTCTGGGAAGCAGGTCCTCCGACGGAGTGGAGCGAGGTGGAGGCGTTCATGCAGGCGAACATGGGCGAGAAGGCCGGGATCGAGGTGCGCAGCATCGCGGACGTCTATCGGGCCCAGGGGTGGGCCAAGGGGCGCGAGGAGGGCCGCGAGGAGGGGCGCGAGGAGGGGCGCGAGGAGGGGCGCGAAGAAGGGCAACTCGAGGCGGCCCGCCATGCAGTGCTGGCGGTCTTCGAGGCGCGCGGGCTGCGGGTGCCGGATGCGGTGCGCGACCGGATCACGTCATGCGGCGACCTGGGCATGCTCGCGATCTGGCTCAAACGGGCCGTGGACGTCGCGCTCGCGGCGGAGGTCTTCGACCAGTAGGATCTGGGGCGGCGGCGGGAATCACCGTCTAATCTGCAGGACACAAACAGCAGAACGCAGCAGGCTGCCCGCGGTACTCAGGTGTTTCGGCTGGCGCGCGGGTGCGCGCGCGGCGGGCGAGGGGGCGCAACGGCGCGGGCTACAGCGCGCCCGCGAAGGAGAGCTGGAGCCGCGAGTGCCCGCCGCTGGCGCTCCAGGAGTGGTAGGCATACGACGTACCGCCTGAGTTGTAGACCCATGCGCTGAACGTATCCCCGGCGTTGAACCGCCAAACGACGTCGGCGAAGTTGTCCGACCAGATGTTGTTCGCGTGCTCGTGGCCGTAGTGGAAGGTGATGCCGTTCCTGTCGAAGCGAATGTGAGCCCAGGTGGCCACGCTGCTGATGCACCAGAAGTTGATCCGGTAGTAGCCGGCCTTCAGGAAGGCCACGGTGCCGTCGGCGGCGACGGTGAAGTACTCGGTGGCGTTGTTGAAGTCCAGGCCGTCGAGGCAGTAGCGATTCCACGCCGACGCAGTTCCGTGACTCGTGCAGCCGCCGGAGAAGATCACCGGCTTGGAGACGGCGGCGACCCAGGCGGTGCCGTCACAGACCTCGAGCCCGTAGGTGGCGGTGTGGCGCAAGGTGCCGCTGCGCGTCGGGCCGCAGGCGGTCGAGTCGTTGCCGAGCGTCAGGCCGCCCGCGATGCTCGCGCCGGCGCTGGCCGCGAGCCGGTTGGCGGCCACGGCGCCGCTCACGGTGACGTCCGAGCTGATGGTCCCACCCGCGAGGCCGTCTACGCTGGTCGTCGCCGGCGTGTGCGGCCCGACCGAGATCTCCTCACCGCCCAGCGTGGTCCCGGTCGCCAGGTCGAGCGCGCCGTCGGTCACGTACTGCTCGACCTGGGCCTCGGTCAGCGTCGTGTCGAGGCTCGCCCCGGCCACGCACGTCCAGCCCCCGGCGGCCATCTGCGGCACGTCGCCGGCGTTGCAGCCCAGGCCGCTCAGCGTGTCGGGCGGCGGCGGGCCGACCCAGGCCCCGGTGTCGTCGACCACCGGCACGCCGTCGACCGCGATGCTGGTCGCGTCGACGATGCCCCCGACCACGTTCTCCGCCGTCCCGGCCATCAACGCGTACGGCGCGCTCACCACCAGCTGGCGCGGGAGCAGCTCCTCGCTCGCGATGGTGAGGCCGAGCCAGACCTCCGGGTTCGCGAGGACCCCCTCGTCGATCGGGTTCGTCTGGCCCAGGGTCACCGAGAAGTAGCCGTCGGTGAACGACACCTCGAGGATCTCGGTCCACAACAGGTTGCCCAGCGTGTCGTCGTCGTAGAGCGAGAAGGTCACCGACCGGGAGCCGGTGAGCGGTTGGTCGGTCGAGTCGAGCAGCCGGCCTTGCTGTTGCAACAGCGACGGAACGGCGTGGGCGGTGGAGGCGGCAACGAGCACGACCAGGGCGAAGAAGGTACGCATGGTCAACCTCATTCGGCTTCGACGATGTGGGCGGGGGCGGAGATGAGCCTGTAGCTCGCGCTGGCGCTGACCTGGCCGCCCGAGCCGAGCGGCGAGAGGCAGAGCACGCCGTGGTAGGTGGCGCTCGCCACCCGACCGCCGGCGCCGCAGAGCTGGACGCTCGGCGTCAACACGGCGGGCGGGGAGTCGTCGCCTGGCGACAGCGCGTCGCCGTCAACCCCCGGGTCGCCGGGCGGGACGAAGGGATCTCCGGCGCCAGGCAGGCGGGTCTCTCCGCCGCACGCGGCGAGCCCCAGCCCTGCGCCGAAGGCGAGCAAGAAGACTGTCCGTCGCATTGGATGGCCCCCTGGCGGCCTTCTACCAGACCGCGGGCGCGCCGGGTAGTCGTGCGGCGAGCCCGACCGGGCGTACCCCGGTCCAGACCGACTGTGTCTGTGCCGACGCGATGGGGGCGGCGTCTATCGCCCCGGCGGCGCGGCCGGCCGCGGCGCGGCGGC
>JBFYZW010000168.1:0-6025 GCA_041309305.1 Deltaproteobacteria bacterium
CGCGGCGCCGCCCTGGGCCAGCTGCGCCTCGAGGCGTCGGGCGACGCCACCGCCTGGCACGGCGCGGCGGAGCTGGTCGGTCCGCTCGGGCGCGCCCGCCTCCAGGCCGACGGCGACGACGACGCCCGCAACCTCGAAGCCGCGCTCAGCCTCGATGACCTGCCGGTCGTCGAGGCCGCGAAGGCGCTCGGGCTCCCCGTGGACGCCGGGGGCACGCTGAGCGCCCGCGCCACCTTGCGGGGCGAGGTAAAACATCCGGCGGTACAGGGCAGCGTCAGGATCACGGCGTTGACCGTGGGCGAACGGAGGCTCGGCACGGCGCAAGTCGAGGTCTCGACCGCGATGATGGAGGACGGCCCCACCTACGCGGCCAAGCTGCAGCTGGACGGTGACGACGACCGAATGACGGCGTCGGCCACCTACGCGGCCAGACAGGGCGTGCTCAAAGGCGAAGCGGACGTCGAGCGGCTCTCGTTGGCGGGGCTGGTGCCACGGTTGGAAGGGGCGGGCATCGGCGTCACGCTCGGCGGCGAAGGTGCCTTCGGCTATCGGCCGGCGACGGGCGGCACCCTCACCTTCCGGCTGGCCCTGCTCGAGGCGACCAGCTCGCTCGAGACCGTCAAGCTCGTGACCCCGGCCGAGCTCACCTGGAGCCGGGGGCAATGGTCGGTGAACGACCTCGAGCTGCGCGGCCCCAAGACCCACCTCGTCGTCCACGGCACCGTCGGCGGAAAGGCGGACCTGACCTTGGCCGGCGAGATCGATGTCGGCTTGCTGCTGCTCGCGGTCGAGCCGGTCAGCTTCGGCGAGGGGCTGGCCGCGGTGACCCTGCACGCGACCGGCACCGCCGGCGCCTTGCTGCTGGCCGGCGAGCTGCGCCCGATGGGCGTCGTGACCGTCAGGCCGCGCGGCAACGCCGGCGAGGTGCGGCTCACCAGCGGGCGGCTGGTGTTGGAGCCGCACCGCCTGGCCCTCGACCAGCTCGAGGGGAGCGTGGCGGGCGGCACCTTCACCGTGACCGGCGAGGTCTCGCTCGCCGGCCTCACGCCGCGCGGCTACGACGTGGCGGTCGGCCTCGAGGCGGTGTCGTTGCACCTCGGCGAGCTGACCCTCGAAGCCGACGCGCATCTGTCGCTGGCTGGACAACGAACGGTGCCGGACGTCTCCGGGCGCATCGACCTCATCCGCGGGCGTTACGCGCGCCGATTCGAGCTGCGGGACATCCGCCTGGTCGCGGCGCGGCCGGCCGACTCGGCCGATCTCGCCGCGCCGCCGCCGTGGCTGTCGCAGATGAACCTCGACGTGCGCGCGACCAGCGTGGCCCCGGTCGACGTCGAGCTCGACGCCGGGCCGTTCGCAGTCAGGGCGGAGCTCGCGATCAACACCGAGGTCACCGGCACGCCGCTGCGCCCGCGCCTCGCCGGCACCATCGAGGCGGAGTCTGGCACGATCCGCTTCCGCAGCGCCGAGCTGGAGATCACCGACGCCGTGGTCGAGTTCACGCCCACAGCGATCGACCCGACCGCCGCCCGGGTTCGACTTCGCGCCGAAGGGGAGGTTTCGGCCGGCGGCGGTGGAAGCGCTGGCATGGCTAGCTATTTCGCTGCGATCGGGCTCGAGGGCACGCTCGACGAGCTGGCGTTGGAGGTGCACACGGATCCAGCGCTGAGCCCCGCCGAGGCGCTGGCGCTGCTGGCAACCGGCAGACCGCAGATCCCGGGGGCCAGCGGTGGAGCCAATCGCGCCGGTCTCGACGCCGCTTTGAGCCTCACCTCGTCCCAGTTGACGCGACCGGTGACCGACCTCGTCGCCGACCAGCTCGACAACCTGTTCAACCTGCGTCTGGATCTGGACGCCGAGGTCTCGAGCCAACAGGTCCGCTTCGTCGCCGGTAAGCGACTCGGCCGCCGGTTGCAGATCGAAGGCGCCTACGAGCGGTCCCTCACCAGTGACAGCTCGCAGAACTCGCTGCGTGCCCAGGTCCGTCTCACGGATCGGATGATCCTGGAGGGCGTGGTCAACGGGGTCCACGGCGCCGCCGTCCGCGACGCGAGCCTCCTGCTCGAGCCGCCCAACCGCGTCGAGCTCAAGCTGCGCCTGGTGGGACAGTGAGTCGACCTCGCACCGTCGCGGCGCTCGCCTGGCTGGCGCCGGCGCTCGCCTCGGCGACGCCCGGTGCCGAGGCCTCCTGTGAGGTCGCCGTGGCGCCCCTCGTCGTGACGCTCACCCTGGCCGGGCCGACGCCCATCCCCTGGACGCCGCCCTGTGTGGCTCTCGGCGGCTATCTGAGCGCCGGCGACGCTTCCCCGGCGACGGGCGATCCTGCGGCGTTGGAGGACCGCCTGCGGGCCACCGGCTACTTCGAGCAGGTCGAGTGCATCGCCGGCCCGCTCGAGCACACCCGTCGCTGTGCGGTGATCCCGCAGGCGACGATCGTCGAGGTGGAGGTCAGCGGCGCGATTCCCTTTCCGCTGCTGCGCCAGGAGATTGTCCGCCGCCTGATGCTCCGGCCCGGCATGGACGCCGACCCCTCGCGCATCGCCAAACAATGTGAACGGGTCGCGGAGTACCTCCGGCGGCAGGGGTTCTTCGGCGCCGAGGTCACCCCACGGTTGGAGGTCATTGGCGGCGCCTACCCGAACCTCGGCACGCGCTTGACCGTCGAGCTCGGGCCGACCCGCCGCTACGCGATTGGCACGATCGACGTCGATGGCGACGCCATCCTCGAGGTGGCGACCCTGGACTCCCGTCTGCGCCACAACTGGCTCCCCTGGTTGTTCGAGCAACGTTTCATCCCAGCGCAAACAGACCGCGACGTCGCGGAGCTCGCCGCCGAGCTGCAGCGCCACGGGTGGCCGGCAGCGCACCTGACCTGGGACTACGCCCTCGACGCCCGCCGGGGCACCGTGGATCTGGTCGTGCACGTGCGCAGCGGCCCACGTCTGCGCCTGCACATCGACGGCAACGATCGAGTCAGCACGGGCGTACTCGAAGACGCCTCGACCTTCGTCGCCGACGGCGCGGCGGACGCCTACGCCGGCGAGAGGACCGCGGCGGCGATGCGGACCGCCCTGCAGCGCCGGGGACACTACACCGCTCGCGTTTCGGTCGCGTTGCAGGGCGGGGATGGCGCAAAGATCGAAGCGCGCTTCCAGATCGACGAAGGTCCGCGCGCCGAGATCCGTGAGGTCGCCTTCACCGGCAACACCTTCCTCGACGCCGAGGCGCTCAGTGACGGGGCCGGCCTGTTGACCCGCCCGAGCACCGGCTGCGTCGCCGGCCGGTGGGTCGACGCCTGGGTCGAGCGCGATCGCGAGGCGATCCGGTCGCTCTATCTGCGCCGCGGCTTCGCCGACACCGCGGTGGACGCCGCGTACACCGTCCGGCCGGACGGTGACCTCGAGGTGCTCTTCTCGATCACCGAGGGGCCTCGGCATTCGATCATTGGGGTGGCCGTCGATGGGCTGCCGGCCGAGCTCTCGCCGGCGGAGGTCTTGGCCGAGCTAGTCCTCCAACCGGGCGGCGAGCTGCAACCCGAGGCGCGGGAACACGACGAAGGCGCCATCCTGATCGCCTTGTTCGGCGAGGGTTACCTGGAGGCGTCGGTCGAGCAGCGGGTGATCGACGGCGGGACAGGCACCGCCATTCAGGTCGTCTATCACGTTCAACCCGGGCCGCGGTTGCGCTTCGGCGGGGTGTTGGTGCGCGGCAACCATCGCACCAGCGCCGGGTTCATTGCCCGCGAGCTCGACCTCGACCCGGGTGATGCGCTCGCTTTGGCCGGGCTCGTTTCGACCAGAGGCCGGTTGAGGGATCTGGGGATCTTCGGCTCGGTGCAGGTCGAGACCGTCGCCGGAGCGCCTGGCCAGCCGGCGTGGGTGCTGGTCGCGCTCGAGGAGCGCGACACCCGCACGCTGGACGCCGTCCTCGGCTTCAGCACCGATGATTACTTCGGTGTGGGTGTCGACTACGCGGATCGCAACCTGTTCGGCAACGCGGTCGCGCTCGACCTGCAGCTGCGCACCGGCAACGCCGAGGGGCTCGGCCCGCCACTGTTGCACATCGGCAAGGCCGATCGGGTGTCACTGCGCATGCGCGCACCACGCCCGGGGGGAGCGCCGTTCGATCTCACCCAGCAGACCGTCTACCAATACCAGAACAAGACACTCTTCTCGGATCGCCGCTTGACGGCCAGCCTCTCCGCGGGGCGGGAGGTGCTGGCGCGCACGCGGTGCGCGAGCTGCCCCTCGGTCCAGCTATCGCTCTCCTATGCGCTCACCTTCGCCCGACACACTGTCAGAGTCGACACCGGCGCCGCCGCCGATCCGGGCAGCGGCACGACCGTGCGGCTGTTCCCCTCCATCGCCGTCGAGCGGACCAACTCGCTGGTCGAGCCGAGCAGCGGCTACCGGGCCAACGCCACCTTCGAGCTGGCGCACCCGGTTCTGGGCGCCGGCCTGCTCGACTCCCGGGCCTTCTGGCGGCTTCTCACCGCCGGCAGCGTCTATCTCGATCTCGGCACGCCCTTCGCCATCTACGGCACCGAGCGACCACTATTCGGTGGGCCGGTGGTGATTGGCCTCGGGCTTCAATACGCCATGGCCCAACCGTTCGGTCCCGACACGTCGTTGCCGAGCGCCGAGGCGCTGGCCTACGGCGGTGACACGAGCGTCCGGGGGTTGGTGGAGCGCGCCTCGATCGCGGCGGTCCCCGAAGGGCGCTACTTGATGACCGGGACGCTCGAGGTGCGCTGGCGCCTGTTTCCCAACACTCTCCTCGGCGCCATCGAGCTCGCCGGGTTCAGCGATGCCGGCGCCGTCGCGACGCAGGCGGAGGCGCTCTTCGACGAGGTGTCGGTGAGCGCCGGACCGTCGCTGCGCCTGGTCACCTTGGTCGGCCCGTTGGTGCTGAGCTACGCCTTCCCCGTGGTTCGAGCGCCGACCCTGGTTCGACGGCAGCCGGCCGCCATGCCGGCCGGCGGTCGTTTCCACCTCACCTTCGGCGCCACCTTGTGAGCGGCGATTGACCGCACGCCTTGGCCCTCGAGCTCTCGATCGAAACCGCTCAACCGTCCGGACGCGGCGACGAGGGCCTTGTGGTTTGGCCGGCGGGCCCCACCGTACCGGAACCGCGGCGGTCGGGATCGCCCGGCCTCGCGGTCGAGGGTTCGTCCGCCTGTGGGGGGGGAGGGAGCGCTATGTCGATTCGACGGTCGAGCTTGTGGCAGGGGCTGTCCGCGGTGGCCCTGATCGCCGGGGTGGGTTTATGTGCGGCGCCGGCACGGGCCGGTGTCGAGGTGGATATCAGCGTCTTCTACGACGGTCTCGCGCCCTATGGCCAATGGACCCACCACGTCGATCTCGGCTGGGTCTGGTTCCCGATCGGCGTCCGCTCGGGCTGGCGCCCCTACGTCGACGGACGGTGGATCTACACTGACGACTACGGCTGGGTCTGGGATTCGGACTACGAGTGGGGCTGGGCGCCGTTCCACTACGGCCGGTGGTTTCACGACCGGGCCGATGGTTGGCTCTGGCTGCCCGGGTCGGAGTGGGGACCGGCCTGGGTGACATGGCGCGTCGGCGCCGGTTATGTCGGCTGGGCGCCACTCCCGCCCGCGGTGACCTGGAGCGGGAGCACCGGCTTCGGGTGGGGAGGCTTCGACTCCTACGCCCTGACCTTCAGCCCGGCGTGGACCTTCGTCGAAGAGCGCCGCTTCGCGGATCGCCGGGTCCGTGATCATGCACTCGCGCTGACGCGCAACGTCGAGCTGGTCCGCATGACTCGGGACACGACCAACCTGACCGTCGTTTCAGGACGCGTACGCAACCACAGCGTCGACGTGGAGCAGGTGGAACGCGCGGTCGGACGAGCCATCCCGCGCGCCACGGTCCGCGAGGTCGAGACCGTCGAGGCGACCCGATTCCACAACCGCCGCCCCGGCGACGTTTCCCTCTTCCGCCCGGCCGTCAGCCCGGGTCGGCCGGCGCGGGCGCCGCCGGCGGCTGCCCGCGGCTCTCGCGCCAGC
>JBFYZW010000169.1:0-8648 GCA_041309305.1 Deltaproteobacteria bacterium
TGGCGCTCGGCGGCGCGCTGGCCGTCCTCGGCCGCGTGACCCGGCGCTGGCGCCGCCACGCCGCCACGCTGCCGCTGCTCGCCGCGATCGCGGTGACCGCGAAGGCGATGGTCTCCTCGGGGATCGTCACCCCGGTCCTGTACGTCCTCGCGCCGCTGGCCGTCGCGTTCGTCGCTCACCTCCTGCTCGCGGTCGGGATCCGGGTCGGCTCAGCCCGGCTCGGCCTGGCCGACGCTCGGACGGATCGGTGAGCGCGGCCGGGGCGGCGAGGTCTCGCCTCACGGTGGGCAACCGGGCGCGGGTGTGGCATCTTCACCGGCCAGCGGGGTGAACGTAGAGATGGCCGCGTACAAGGTGCCGTTCAATCGCTCGTCGCTCGCCGGGCAGGAGCGCGAGCACCTCGCGCAGGCGGTCGCGAGCGGGCAGATCGCCGGCGACCAGGCCTTCGGCAAGCGGTGTCAGGCCCTGCTCGAGGCGCAGCTCGGCGCGCCGCGCGTCCTGTTGACCACCTCCTGCACCCACGCGCTGGAGCTGGCCGCGTTGCTGCTCGAGCTCGGCCCCGGCGACGAGGTCATCGTCCCGTCGTTCACCTTCGTCTCGACGGTGAACGCGTTCGTCCTGCGTGGCGCACGGCCGGTGTTCGCCGACGTGCGCGCCGACACGCTCAACCTCGACGAGGCGCGTCTCGAGGCTCTGATCAGCGCGAGGACGCGGGCCATCGTGCCGGTGCACTACGGGGGCGTCGGCTGCGAGATGGATGCGATCCTCGAGATCGCGGCGCGCCACGGCGTCGCGGTGGTCGAGGACAACGCCCACGGCCTCTACGGCCGCTACCGTGGCCGGGCGCTGGGGACGTTCGGGCGGATGGCGACCCAGAGCTTCCACGAGACGAAGAACATCACCTGCGGCGAGGGCGGGGCGCTGGTGCTCAACGACCAGCGGGACGTCGGCCGGGCCGAGATCATGCGCGAGAAGGGGACAAATCGCGCGAAGTTCTTCCGCGGCGAGGTCGACAAGTACACCTGGGTCGACATCGGCTCGAGCTACGTGATGTCCGATCTGCTGGCCGCGTTCCTGTACGGCCAGCTCGAGCGCGCCGCGGGCATCCAGGCCCGGCGGCGGCAGATCTGGACCACCTACGACGCCTTGCTGGCCGACTGGGCGCGCGCCCACGAGGTGCGTACGCCGGTCGTCCCGCCGCACTGCGACCAGGCCTACCACCTGTACGCCCTGCTGCTGCCCACCGCGGAGCAACGCGATCGGTTCATCGCTCACCTGAAGGCCCGCGGCGTCCTGGCCGTGTTTCACTACCTGCCGCTGAACCTGTCGCCGATGGGGCAGGCCTTCGGCGGCATTCCCGGTCAGTGCCCGGTCACCGAGGCGCTGAGCGCCCGGTTGGTGCGCCTGCCCTTCTTCAACGCGATGTCCGACGACGAGCAGGCCTACGTCATCGACGCGGTCGTCCGGTTCTCCTGAGCTGCGCGCCAGGCGGGGTCATGCGCCGACGGGCCGTCGCCGCAGCTGGTTGTAGCCGAGCAGGCAGAGATCACCCTCCGGGTCGACCACCCGGGCGACGGACAAAAAGACGCCGCGCTGCTCGTCGGCCACCGGGAAGGTGAGGATCACCCGGTAGTCGCGCTCGAGGTAGAGCGGGCGGAGGAACTTGTAGCGGTAGTCGGCGAACAGCGTGCCCGGCCCGGGGTACTCCATGCCATAGGCGCGCGAGATCGCCGCGTTGGCGACCAGCCCGTGGGCGATGCGTCTACGCATGCCGAAGCGCTGGGCGTAGGCGTCGTCGAAGTGCATCGGGTTGAGGTCGCCGCTGGTCTCGCCGAAGCGGGTGAGCATCTCGCTGGTCACGCACAGCGGCAGCTCGAGCGGCGGGCGTGCGGTGTGGGCGAGCAGGCTGTTGACGTGGACCGTCAGCAACGCGCGCTCCAGGTGGAAGCCCTCGCGCGCCCAGACCTTCTGCACCGCGGCGTTGTGCACCTGGGTCGAGACCTTCATCTGGGTGAAGCCGGCCTGCTTGAAGAACCGCTGGGTGAAGCGGATGATGTCGCCGTAGACGCCGCCGCCGGCGGCGCTGGGCCGGACCCCGTAGAGCACGCCCTCGCACTCCGCGCCGGCGAAGCTGCAGGTCGCGAAGCCGATCGGCTCGCCGCCGCGCTCGACCAGCCAGGCCCGGCGGCCGGTCCCCTCGTCGCCGGCGTAGGCGCGGGTCCACTCCTGGTACCCGGGGAGCAGGTCGCGGGCGAGCAACGGGTTGGCGCTGTAGTGGTTGCGGTAGGTGGCGAAGATCTCGGCCACCAGCCGATCGAGGACCGGGTGGTGCGCGGCGGTGCAGGGGACGAACGTCAGCTCCGGGTTGCGCGGCGGCGGGATCTCGTGCCGGGTGAGATCGATCGCGTAGTAGACCAGGGTGTCGGCGGCCGCGTACGGGAGGCCGGCCTGGTCGATCCGCGCCAGCTGATCGGCGCGGTCGGCCGGCAGGCGCAGGATGGCCACGTCGATGCGCTCGGCCACGAAGTGGGGCAGCAGCTGCTTGCCGGGCAGCTCGGTGAAGCTCCCCCGGTAGACGCGCAGGCCAAAGCGGCGGCTCTCGACCTCGGACGGGCGCAGGCCTTCGATCGGCTCAGGGGTCACGTGGGTTTCCTTCGTCGCCGCCGCCGGGCGAACGGCCGAGCACGCAGCGCACGGCGTATTGGGGCCGGCGGTTGCTGTTCAGGTGCAGCCGGCCGATGTACTCGCCCAGGATCCCGAGCGTCAGCAACTGGACGCCGGCGAACAGCGTCACCGCGGCGATGAGGGACGTCCAGCCGGTGACCGCGACGCCGCGGACCAGCTTGAGGATCACGACCGTGGTGCCGAGGCCGAACCCGGCGGCCGAGAAGACGAAGCCCATCAGCGTCGCCAGGTGCAGCGGCAGGGTGCTGAAGTTGGTCAGCAGGTTGAAGGCGAGCGTCACCAGCTTGGTCAGCGAGTAGCCGCTGGCGCCGCTCTTGCGCGGCTGATGGTCGACCGGGACGCCGCCGAGCCGGCAGGTGTGCCAGGCGATCAGGCCGTCGAGGAAGGTGAAGCTCTGCCGGTAGCGCAACACGCCGTCGACGACCGAACGGCGGAGCAGGCGGAAGGCGGTGATCCGCTGGCGCACGCCGAAGACGCGCCTGAAGACCGCCTGGATCAGGGTCGAGCCCAGGTTGCGCCACGGGGCGTGCGACTTGCTTCGGTACTCGCCGTAGACCACGTCCAGCGCATCGGTCAGCGCGCCGGTCAGCGTGGCGATCTCCTCCGGGGGCACCTGCAGATCGTCGTCGATCGTGACGACCAGCTGCCCGCGGCTGTGGGCGAGGCCGGCCATCAGCGCGTTGTGCTGGCCGAAGTTGCGCGCCAGGTCGACGGCGACGAGCCGGGCGTCGGCCGCGGCGAGCTCGCGCAGTGTGTCCCACGACCCGTCGCGGCTGCCGTCGTTGACCAGCACCACCTCCCAGGCGTTGTGGGCGATCGGCTCCAGCGTCTCGCGCAGCCGCGTCACCAGCTCCGCCAGCGTCGGGGCGCTGTTGTAGACCGGCACGACGACGGAGATCTGCGGCGCATCGACGGGCACGGCGAGGCTCCTGCGCGGGAGGCCGCGAGTCTGGCACAGCGCCGGGGTCAGGGGAAGAGCGGCGCCGCGCCGCGCGTCGCTTGACCAGGCCGGCCGATTGGTGGACACATCGTCACCCCTTCGGTTGGCGGTCGCTCATGTCGGCACGCGCAACGGCTTCGACGAACCTGGTCGGCCTCGCCGGCGCCGTGATCGCGGTCGCCTATTGCGCCTGGGCGCGCGCGCGGCTCGGTGACGGCCTAGGGCTGTGGACCGCCGCGGTGCTGATCGGCTTCGCGGCCGTGCTCCTCTGCCTGCCCGACTGGTTGCACCAGCGTCTCGGCGGCGACCGGCGGTGGCTCAGGTGTCCGGAGTTGCTCACCATCGCCCTCCTGCCGGCGCTGGCGGTCGTCGGCTGGGGGCTGCGCGGCTACCCGCTCCTGCTCGGTGGCCTGGCGATCGGCGCCGGAGGGGCCCTCGCGGCGCGTGAGATCGCGCGCTGGCGGCCTGCGCCCGACTGGGGCGCGCTCATCGGCGGCGTCCTGCTGTTCGTCCTCCTCTACGGGCTGTTCTACTCGCGCGGGTACCACACGCCGGTCGTCGGCGAGCGGCTCGTCGGCGCCGGGGTCCACCAGGACGTGCTCTTCCACGCCAGCCTGCTCAACCTGGTCAGCACGTTCGGGTTCCCGAGCACCGGCCTGGACGGCGTACCGTACTGCCACTACCACTGGGGCTCGCACGCGCTGCTCGCCGGGCTGCGGCCCTGGTCCGGCGCCGGAGCGCTCGAGCTGTACAGCATCGCCTACCCGGCCTGGTTCGTGCCGCTGTTCGTCGCCCTCGCCACGCGCCTGGTCGGGCGGCTCTGCTCCGCCAAGGGCGTCGAGATGCCCGGACCGCTGGTGGTCTGGACCGTCCTCGCCGCGCTGTACGCCGCCGACCTCTACGGGTTCAGCAACGCTCACCCGTTTGTCAGCGAGAGCTTCTGCCTCTCGTTGTGCGTCGGCTTCGCGCTCCTTGGCGCGCTTTGCGCCTTCCGCGAGGACCCGGCGGGCGGCGAGCGGGCGGTGCTCTGGGTCGGCGTCCTGGTGATCGCCTCGATCACGTTCCTCAAGATCTCCACCGGGTTCACCTTCGCCGCTGCCGCGGCGTTCCTGCTCGTCCGCTGGCGCGGGCTGCGCCGGAGCGCGGCGCCGCTGGCCCTCGCCGGCCTGGTCATCGCCGCGCTCGCCTGGCTGTTCCTCCTGCCCGCGCTCGGCGGCGCGGCGCTGCCGTTCCGCCAGCGCTGGGAGACCTACTGGTCGCTGTCGAACGGCATCTTCACCTACCCGCTCGGGCTGCTCATCCTCGCCGTCGCCTGGTTGAAGGCCCCGCCCGCCGGGGGGTGGCGGGGGCTGCTCGCCGACCGATCGCGCCTCGACCTCGAGGCCCTGGGGGTCGGCACCGCCGCCGGGCTCGCTGCCGCAACGGTGGCCTCGGCCAGCCAGTCGGACGTCTTCTACTTCTGCGCTCCGCCGTTCTTCGTCGCGGTCGCGGTGGTGATCGTCGCGGTGCAACGGGCGGTGAACCACCTCGGCGCGCCCGGGCCGGTCAGGTCGGTCGCGCTGGTCGCGATCATCCTGCTCGGCCTGGTCGTCCGCCCGGACACGCTCGAGGCGGTCGACGAGCCGCGGATCGTGCGCCGCAGCCTGAGGAGCCCGACCGCGGAGCAGCGCCTGCGCGGTGCAGCGATCGCTCGCCTGCGTCAGCTCGACCGGGAGGAGGGGAAGGCGCAACGGTGCGTCTACATCGCCGCCGACCAGACCTGGTACTACGGCGACGGGCAGCCGGCGAAGCTCGCTGACCTGCTCCTGGTCCCGGCCGTGGCCGGGGTGCCCCTGGTCGGCGGCCTGTTCGACGAGCGGTTGCGCGGCCAGCGTGGCTACTGCCTCGGGGAGTACGGGGGCGGGGCGCAGGCCGCCCCGGCGGACCTGGCCGCGGCGCGCGAGCGAGCGGCGCGGCAGGGGTGCGAGGAGCTGGTCGTCTTCCAGCGCGACGAGGCCGGCGGCCTGCGTGAGGAGCGGCATCGCTCGCGCCCGGCCGGCGTGGAGCAGGCGCCTTGACGGATCTCGACCTCACGGCCTTCGCGCCGCAGCTGCGGGACGCCGGCGACGGCCGCTGGCTGCCGCCGCGGGGCGACGAGGCGGTGAGCTACCCGCTCGACGCTCAGGATGATCTGGCCGGCGTCGAGGAGGGCTCCTTCTGGTTCGTGCATCGCCGGGAGGTGGTGGTCACGCTGCTGCGCCAGCTGCCGCCGCGGGGCGTCGTGATCGATGTCGGCGGCGGCAACGGGTTCATGACCGCGGCGCTGCGCCGGGCCGGCTTTCCGTGCGTCCTGCTCGAGCCGGGCGCGACCGGGGCCGGCAACGCGCTCGGCCGCGGGTTGGCGCCGGTGATTCAGGCGACCTTCGACCAGGCGGGCTTCGGCGAGAAGGCCCTGCCGGCGGTCGGGCTGTTCGACGTCCTCGAGCACATCGCCGACGACCGGGAGCTGCTCCGGCGCGTGGCCCGCGCCCTCGCGCCCGGGGGGCGGGTCTATCTCACGGTGCCGGCCTCACGGCTCCTCTGGTCGGCCAGCGACGAGCTCGCCGGCCACCGTCGGCGCTACTCCCGCACCGCGTTGCGCGAGGTGCTGCGCCAGGCCGACCTGACGGTCGAGTGGCTCGGCGGCTTCTTCGCGCCGCTGTGGCCCGCGTTGCTGCTCGCCCGCGCGATCCCGTACCGGCTGGGTCGCCGGGAGACGACCGTGGCCGCCGAGATGGCCGCGCACCGGCCGCGCGAAGGGCCGCTCGTCTCGTTGATGCGGATGATGCTCGGCGCCGAGCTGCGCCTGATCAGGGCGGGCGCCCGGCTGCCGGTCGGCGCGAGCTGGTTGGCGGTCGCCGCGCGTCGCTGAGCGCTCGGCTCAGAACCGGAACATCCCACCGCCGTAGGCGTGGATGTTGTTGTAGTCGAGCGAGCGGGCGGTGAGGCGCTTGTACTGGACCATCGCGAACACGTCGAGGTTCGCGACCAGGTTCCAGCCGAGGTAGCCGAGCACGCCGTAGTGGCCGTAGTAGTCGCCCAGGCCCGTGGTCAGCCCGGCGGTGACGCCGGCGCCGATGCTGAGCGGGTGCAGCGGCACGATGAACTTGAAGTTCAGGTCGATGTCGGTGGCGGCGACCTTGGCGTCGCCTTCGCCGAGCTCGTACACCATCGCCGCCGGGGTGATGTAGAACGTGTTGAGCAGCGGGATGTCGACGAAGAAGCCCCAGGAGAAGCTCGTCTTCAGGTCGATGCTCTGGTGCTTGTACATGTCGACGCCGGCGGCGACGCCGAGCCCGACGCCGCGAGCGTCGGCCAGCGCCGGCTGGGCGTGGGCCAGGGTGGCGAGCAACGCGAGGGCACCAACCAGGGTCGAAAGCCGTCTCGTCATCGGGATCCTCCGTGTCGGGTACTGACGCGGCCGCGTCAGGCCGGATTCAAACCTACTGGCAAGCCGAGGCAGGCACAAGCCTACAGAAACCCTCGGGTCACGCGCGCCGGCCGATCGCGTGGCCGCAGAGACGGTAGAGCAGCGACGCGGCGACCACCGCGTCCCAGGACTGGGCCGGGTCGCCGGCTGGGACGACCTCGGTGAGGTCGAAGCCGACCAGGCGCCGGCCGGAGGTGGGGATGGCGTCGAGCAGCAGGCGCGCCTGGGCGAACGACAGGCCGCCGGGCACCGGCGTGCCGGTGTGCGGGCAGAGCGCGGCGTCGAGGCCGTCGATGTCGAACGAGACGTAGACCTCCTCGGGGAGCGGCTCGAGGATGCGCGCGACGGTGGTGGTCCACGGCGTGCCGCCGAGCGTCGCGGCGGCCAGCTCGGCGTCGAAGTGGTGGAAGACCCGGCCGCCGCAGTCGCGGGCGAAGCTCACCTCGCCGGCGCTGACGTCGCGCAGGCCGACCTGCACCAGCCGGCCGAGCGCGTCGCGCTCGAGCAGGTTGCGCATCACCGAGGCGTGCGACCAGGTCAGGCCCTCGTAGGCCTTGCGCAGGTCGGCGTGCGCGTCGATCTGCAGCACGCCCAAGCCCGGGCGGCGCTCGAGGTGGGCGGCGATCGCGCCGTAGGCGACCGAGTGGTCGCCGCCGAGCGTGCCGACCCGCTTGCCGGCGTCGAGCCAGCGGCCGACCTCGGCCTTGACGAAGGCGTGCAGCTCGCCGCACAGCGCGTTGACCCGCGCCAGCGCGGCGTCGTCACCCTCGCGGGTCGCCTCGGCCAGGCGGCGCGCCTCGTCGTTGCGCGCGGCGATCCCGGGCGGCTCGGGCAGCATCGCGATGCCGGCGGTGTAGGGGGTGCCGAGCAGCGGGTCGAACAGGTCGAGCTGGTGGCTGGCGGCGACGATCGCCGCCGGGGCGCCAGCGGCGCCGCGCCCCCACGAGGTGGCGCCGTCGAACGGCACCGGCAGGAGCACCACCGCCGCCTCCTCCGGCGGCCAGTCGAGGCCGAAGATCCCGGAGCTCGGGTCAGCGCGATCGTCGGGGTCGAAGACGCTCTTGGTCGTCGTGGCCATCGCCAGCGTTCCTTTCTCGTCCGAGGTCGGGGGGGCCGGTCCGCCGGCGGACGGCCAGCTCGACCAGCTCGAGCAGCATCTGCGCCGGGTCGTGCACCAGGTGCACCCGGCTGCCGCGCACGTCGGTCCAGCGCACCGGCAGCTCGATGACCCGGTAGCCGAGCGCCGCGGCCAGGATCAGGGCCTCGACGTGGAAGACGAAGCCGCGGCTCTGCAGGCGGGAGAAGACCGCCTGCGCTGCGGCCCGGGTGAACAGCTTGAACCCGCACTGCGTGTCGCGCACCGCCGTCGGCGCGAGGCTGCGCACAGCCAGGCGCCACAGGCCGCCGATGAGGCGCCGGTGACGCGGCTGCGGTGAGGCGATCCAGTCGGGCCGCAGGCGGCGCGAGCCGGCGGCGACGTCGTAGCCCTGATCGAGGGCGCGCCACAGCCGGTCGATCTCGCCGAACGGCACCGGGCCGTCGGCGTCGCAGAGGAGGATCCGCTCGCCCCGCGCG
>JBFYZW010000170.1:0-10843 GCA_041309305.1 Deltaproteobacteria bacterium
GCAGCTCGACCTCGGTGGGGCCGAGCGGCACCAGCTCGACGCCCAGCGCCCCGTGGGCGACCAGGAGGCCGGCCAGGTCCTCGGCGTCCTCGGCCGCGGCCGACAGGCGCAGCTCCCACCACCGCCGGGCCATCTACTTGACCACCCGCAGCCGGGCGCCGCGGGGCGGCGGCGGGCTGGGGTCCGGCTCCTGCGGCTCAGAGGGCTCCGCCTCGGCGGCGGGCTGGTCACGCACCAGGCGCAGCGCCGGCTGTGCGGCGGGCGTCGCCGGGTGGTCGCGCGCCGCGGTGGCGGCGACCTCCGCCGGCACGTCCTCGGCGAAGACGTACGGCTTGCCCGACGCGTGCGAGAAGAGGACGTAGATCGCCGACCAGGGCAGCGCGCAGGGGAAGGGCGTGCCGGCGAAGCTGAGCGTCGCCCGCACGCCCCACGCGTCCAGGGTCATCGGCGTGCCGAAGCGCCAGGAGAGGTTCAGACGCAGGCTGGGGTCGGCGGCCAGGTCCGGCGGCACCTCGACCCCTTCGCGCCGGGCGTCGAGTATGGCCATCACCATGCCGGCGGCGAGCAGCTCCTCGCAGAGGGTCTGTTTGGCCGGCGGGCGCTCGCTCATGGACGCATCATCGCAAGGTGGCCGCCGGCTGGCAACGGCGGCCGGGGCGGCGCGCTTGCCATTCGGCCGGCGAGCGCCTAGTTTTTGTCGATGGGTCGGACGTTGTATCTCGCTTTGGCTGTCGCGCTGGTCGGGGTCGGTTGTGGTGACGCGGAGGAGGAGCCGCCCCCGTCGCCGGCGCCGGCGCCGCTGAATGAGTATTGCCGGGTCGTCGCGACCTGGAACGCCGCCTGGGTCTCGCTCGAGGCCGAGGTCCTCGCCCTGACCAACGACCGGCGCGCCGCCGGGGCAAACTGCCGCACCGAGGGCAGCTTCGCGCCCGCCGGGGCGTTGACGCTCAACAGCGCGTTGCGCTGCTCGGCGCGCAACCACTCGCTCGACATGGCGGTCTACGACTTCTTCGACCACACCAACCTGCAGGGCGAGTCACCGTTCGATCGGATCGACAAGACCGGCTACGAGTGGAACGCGGCGGGGGAGAACATCGCCGCCGGCTATTCCACGGCGCAGGAGGTGGTCGACGGCTGGATGCTGAGCGACGGCCATTGCGCCAACATCATGGCGCCGGAGTTTACCGAGCTCGGCGTCGGCTACTACTTCGAGAACGGCGACCGGTACGGTCACTTCTGGACCCAGAACTTCGGCCGGCCCTGGTGAGCGCTCACCCGGCGGCGAGGTAGGCGTAGCGAACGATCAGGAGCACGGCGAGCGCGGCCATCAGCCAGTGGACCTGCCGCCAGCGTCCGGTGGCGACGTGCAGCACCGTGTGGGCGATGATGCCGAACGCGATGCCGTTGGCGATCGAGTAGCTGAGCGGCATGACGATCGCGGTGAGGAAGGCCGGCACCGCCTCCTGGTACTCGCTCCAGCGCACGCTGGCGAGGCTGCTCATCATCGTCGCCCCGACGATGATCAGCGCCGGCGCCGTGGCGGCGGCGGGCACGACGCCGGCGAGCGGCGAGGCGAAGACGCTGAGCAGGAACAGCGACGCGACGACGACGGCGCACAGGCCGGTCCGGCCGCCGTCCTCGATGCCGGCCGCCGACTCGATGTAGGTCGTGGTCGTCGACGTGCCGAGGAGCGCGCCGGTGATCGTCGCGGTCGCGTCGCAGCTGAAGGCGGCACCGGCGCGGGGCAGTCGGCCGTCGGCAGAGGTGAAGCCACAGCGGTGCGACAGGCCAAACAGCGTCCCAGCGGTGTCGAACATGTCGACGAAGCAGAAGATGAAGACCACCGCCAGAAGGCCCATGCCCAGCGCGTCGAGTGGGCGCAGCGCGAGGAAGAGATCGGTCGGCAGCGCCGGCGCCTGCAAGAAGCCGCCTTCCGGCAGCGCGAACGGGTGGCCATCGTAGACCGCCGCGCCGGTGACCGCGGCGGTCAGCGTGACCGCGAGGATGCCGATGAGCAGCGCGCCGCGGATGCGCAGGGCGAGCAGCGCGGCGGTGAGCAGGATCCCGCCGGCGGTCAACAGCGGCGCCGGTTGGCCGAGGTCGCCCAGGGTGACCAGCGTCGCCGGGTGCGCGACGATCAGGCCACCGTTCTTGCAGCCGATGATGGCCAAGAACAGCCCGATGCCGGCGGCGGTCGCGGTCTTCAGGCTCACCGGGATGGCGTTGAGCACCACCTCGCGCGCGCCGACCAGGCTGAGGACGAGGAACAGCACGCCGCTCAGAAAGACCGCGCCGAGCGCCGTCTGCCACGGGACGCCCATGCCGAGCACGACGCTGTAGGTGAAGTAGGCGTTGATGCCCATCCCCGGCGCGAGCGCGAACGGGTAGCGGGCCCACAGGCCCATCATCAAGGTCCCGACCGCCGCGGCCAGCGCGGTGGCTGCGAGCAGCTGGCCGCGCAGGTCGACCCCGGGGATGACGATCGCCTGGGAGAGGATCGTCGGGTTGACGAACAGCACGTAGGCCATCGTCAGGTAGGTGGTCACGCCGGCGCGCACCTCCACCGACGGCCGGCTGCCGGCGGCGCTGATGCCGAAGTAGCGGTCGAGGCCGGCGACGACGGACCCTCTGCTCATCGGTTCGACCTCCCGGCGCGCGCCGGCTCGTAGCTGGCCGCCGTGGTCCGCCAGACGCCGTCCTCCTCGCGCGCCAACTCGAGGCGGAAGCGGTACTGATCGCCGGAGGTCGGCACCAGATCGGTGAGCGACTTCACCTGCTCGCCGGCGGCGAGCAGCGCCAGCGTGTCGACCTGGGCCCGGCGTTGATCCGGCGCCAAGGCGATCTCGGTCTGGTAGAGGACAACCTTGCGCCAGGCGCCGCGGCGCAGCTCGACGAAGAGCAGCCCCTTGAGCTGGTCCCGGTTCATCCCCTGGCCGCGGAAGCCTTCGCTGACGTGGGTCAGGATGCCGCCCAGGTCGCGCCGCTCGGCCGCGGCGACCACCTCCTCGAGCAGCGCGCGAATCTGGGCCTCGGGATCCTCCGGCCGGCTGCGCCACCAGACCAGGGCCGCGATCGCCGCGGCGAGCAGGACGAGCACGAGCCGGAGCTGGCGAGCCATCGAATTCCCTCGACCGGAGCCGGCCGAGGTCTTAGCATCAATCCGCGAGGCGAACCATGCCCGATCGGCCGAGCGCGAGAGTCGTCGCGGCGCTGCTGCAGCGCGACGGTCGGATCCTCGCGGCGCAACGTCCGCCGGGCAAGGCCCGGGCGCTGCTCTGGGAGCTGCCCGGCGGCAAGGTCGAGCCGGGCGAGAGCGACGCGGCGGCGCTGCGGCGTGAGTGCCTCGAGGAGCTCGGGGTCGAGCTGCAGGTCGGCGAGCTGGTCTGGTCGACCGTGCACACCTACCGCGATCTGGTCGTCACGCTGCTCATCTACCGCGCGGCGCTGCCGGCCGGGATCGAGCCCGAGGCGCGAGAGGCGCACCAGCTCGCGTGGGTCGAGCTCGGGCGGTTGAGCGCGCTGCCGTTCTGCCCCGCGGATCGGGAGTTCGTCGCCTGGGCCGACGGCGGGGGCCTCAGCCCCTGCCCAGCGCGTAACGCCTGAGCAGGCGGGCGAGGCTCTTGGGGTGCAGCTGCGCGGCGTCGGCGGCGCTGCGCAGGTCCCCCTTGTGGGTGCGCATCAGCTCCTCGAGGTAGCGGCGCTCGAACGCGTCCTTGGCCTCCTTGAGCGGCATCGTCACGCCGTTGGCGCTCGGCGGCGTCGGCGCCACCTCCGGGCGGTTGGCGAAGCCGGCCAGGTCCACCACCCCCATGACCGCCAGACGCTCGACCGCGTTGCGCAGCTGACGGACGTTGCCCGGCCAGGCGTAGCTGGCGAACATCTCCATCGTCTCGGCGTCGACGGCGGTCGGCGGCTGCTTGCCGCCACCGAGACGCAGGCTGCGCAGGAAGTGCTCGACCAGCAGCGGGATGTCGTCGACCCGCTCGCGCAGCGGCGGCAGGACGATGCGGCAACCGGCCAGCCGGTAGTAGAGGTCCTCGCGGAACAGGTTCTTGTTGACCAACTCGCCGAGCGAGCGGTGCGTGGCCGCGACGACGCGCACGTCGACCTTGATCGCGCGACCGTCCCCGACGCGCCGGACCTCGCGGGTCTCGAGCACGCGCAGGAGCTTGGGCTGCAGCTCGCGCTTCAGCTCGCCGAGCTCGTCGATGAAGACCGTGCCACCGTCGGCGCGTTCGAAGATCCCCTGACGATCGCGATCGGCGCCGGTGAAGGCGCCCTTGACGTGGCCGAACAGCTCGGCCTCGATCAGCGTGTCGGGGATGGCGCCACAGTCGAGCACCTCGAACGGCTGGTCGGCGCGCGGGCTGGAGTCGTGGATCATCCGCGCCACCAGCTCCTTGCCGGTGCCGGTCTCCCCCTCGATGATCACCGGGATCTCGGCGACGGCCACCCGCTCGATCAGGCTGTAGATCTCGCGCATCTTCGCCGAGCCGCCGATCAGGCTGCCGAGGCGGTCGCGGTCGGGCAGATCGACCGTCGCCCGCTCGCCGAGCGGCCGGAAGCGCAGCTTGGTGGCGCCGAGCTCGAGCAGCGCCTCCTGGTCGAGGAAGGCGATCTTGACCCGGTGCCCGCCCAGGTAGGTGCCGTTGGTCGAGTCGAGGTCGACCAGCCGGAAGGTGTCCTCACTGGTCTCGATGGTCAGGTGGAACCGCGACACGGTGCGGTCGGTGAGCACGAAGTCGTTGACCGGCGCGGTGCCGATCTGGACCACCCCCTGGCCGAAGGCGCAGCGCAGGCCCTGATCCCCACCGCCCTCGACCGCCAGCTCGAAGCGGTCGTAGACGACCGGGCTGCGCATCGGTCCTTCGATGACGTTCGTCGATGGCCGCGGCCAATCAGTCATCGTTGCACCTTACCCGACCGGACCTGGCAAGACCAAGGGGGACGTGCGGAGGCGATCAGAGCGGCCGCCAGCTGGCCGGGTAGGGCGCCTCGACGCCGATGATGTACTCGGCCCGCCGGTTGCGCGGCTCGTCGGTCTGGTCCGGGGTGGGCACCGCGAGGGCGTCCTCGCCCCGACCGAGCACGTGGATCGGGATGGTCACGCCCCGCTGGCGGAAGTAGGCCGCGAGCGCGCGGGCGCGGTTCTGGGACAGCTCTCGGTTGCTCGCCGGATCGCCGACGGTGTCGGTGTGACCGACGACGTACAGCTTGACCGCGACGATCGCGCCGTAGCGGCGCACCGCCTTGTCGATCTCAGCGTAGGCGGTGTCGAGCTTCGGCCGCTCGGTCGGTCGGATCTCCCACCGGCCGGTCTCGAAGGTCACGTCCTCGTGCGGGATCTCCAACCACCAGGGGTAGAGCTCGAACGGGTCGGTGTGGAAGGCCTCCTCTTTGTCCCAGCAGATCAGGCGGATCTTCAGCACCACGTCGTCGGCGGCGTAGCGGCGCCAGCTGATCGTCAGCCAGGTGCCCGGCGGCTCGCCGGCGAAGCTGGTTTGCCCCTGGCGCACCGGCTTGTCCTCGATGGTCACCTCGTGCTCGCAGCGGCCGGCCGGCCGGCTCAGCGTCACGTCGAGCTCTCCCTTGTCGAGGCGGAGCCGCTCGTAGGAGCTGTCGACCACGAACGGCCCCGAGGTCTCGACCTCGAGGTCGAGCGGCATCGCGCCGCCGCTGCCATTCTGGAAGCGCACGGTCAGGGTGCCCTTGAATCGCCAGGTGCCGACCGGGGTGGGCAGCTCGAACCGCTGCACCGTGCCGGCGCGCAGCGCCCCGGTCGTGCGCCGCAGCGGCTCGCCGTCGTTACGCGTCAACTCGAGCGTGATGCTCTGCACCGGCTTGTTGATGGTCAAGACCAGCGCCGGCTTGCTCTTGCCGTGCAGCGCCTTGCTGATCAGCTCGGCGTCGACGTCGTCGGCGGCGGCGCGGGTGGGACAGAACAGGCACGCGCAGGCGAGGAGCGGGAGGGTGGGCCGCATGGCTGAGCGATGCCACGGCCGGCGCGGAGGCGCAAGCCGGCCTGTTGGTCGCCGATCGCGGTTGCGGTAGCGTACGCCCGGTGAAGGCGCTGCTCTCGTCGCTCGGGGCGCTCTGCCTCGGCATCGCCGCCGACGCCGGTGGGATGGCGGCGATCTTGGCGCGGATCCTCCGCGCGCTCGTTCCGCCGCGGCTCGACGTCGCCGAGCTGTGGCGCGCGATGCACTCCTACGGCGAGCAGTCGTTGCCGATCGTCTTGGCCACCGGCGCCTTCGCCGGGATGATCATGGTCCTGCAGGGGGCGATCTACGTCGAGAGCTACGGGGTGCACAACCTGGTCGGCTGGTACACCGGCTTCGCCACCTTCCGCGAGGTCGGGCCGATGCTCATCGGCCTGATGTTCTCCGGTCGAGTCGGCGCCAACAACACCTCCGAGCTGGCGACGATGCGCGTCACCGAGCAGCTCGACGCGCTGCGGGTGCTGGCCCTCGACGTCTACGAGATCATCGTACTGCCACGGGCGGCGAGCATGGTGATCGCGCTCGGCGCGCTGGTCATCCTCGGCAACCTGGTCGCGGTGTTGACCGGCGCGATCGGGGCGCGGCTCCTGGTCGGGGTCGCCTACGACCAGTTCTTCCTCAGCCTGACCGAGAACCTCGGCCCGGCCGACTTCCTCATCGGCGTGGCCAAGGGGCTGACCTACGGCCTGGTGGTCGCGGTCGTCTCGACCCACTTCGGCCTCAGGGCTCGCGGCGGATCGGCCGGCGTCGGCCGCGCGGTCAACGCGCAGGTGGTCGCCTGCGCGGTCGGCCTGTTCGTGGTCGATTACCTGATGACCTCGGTGGTGCGGTGAGCGGCGCGCGGAGCGGTGGAGGCGGCGGCTGGCTCGCCGGCGTCGGCCGCGCCGCGCTGGCGGTGCTGGGCGACGCGCTGGCGATTCTCGATTTGGGCCGGCGGGCGGTGCTGGCGTTGCCGCGCCTCGAGCCGCGCCTGGCGCTCGAGCAGGCGTTCGCGCTCGGCAACCGTTCGCTCTTCTTCGTCGTCGTGATCATGGCCTTCACCGGCGCGATCCTGGTCGTCCAGGCGTGCACCCAGGCAGAGCGGGTGATCGGGGATCTGTCGATCATCGGCCCGGGGTTCCTGCAGCTCATGGTCCGGGAGTTCGGCCCGACCATCGTCGCCTTCATGATCGCCGCGCGCTACGGCGCCGGGGTCGCGGCCGAGCTGGGCGCGATGCAGATCACCGAGCAGGTCGACGCGCTGCGCCTGGCCGGCGCCGACCCGCCCGGGCACCTGGTGTTGCCGCGCGTCGTCGGCGGCCTGGTCGGGATGCTCCCGGTGGTGGTCCTCGGCACCGCGGTGGCCTTCCTCAGCGGGTACCTCGCCGCCCGCGCCGGCTTCGCCGTCGGCCGGGACACCTACTTCCGCACCTACCTGGTCGTCGGCGGCGACGTCGCCATCGGCGTGACCAAGGCCGTCTGCTTCGGCGCCGCGGTGCCGCTGGTCTCGGCGTTTATGGGGCTCTCGGCGCGCGGCGGCGCCCCGGGCGTCGGGCGCGCGACGACGCGCGCGGTGATCGCCAGTTGCCTCACGGTCCTGGCACTCGACGTGCTCATCGGCGCCCTCGGCTACTGGGTGTTCTGGTGAACGACGATCGTCCGATCATCTCGCTGCGCGACGTCGACAAGGCCTTCGACGGCCGGCCGGTGCTGCGCGGGGTCAGCGTCACGGTGATGCCCCGCACGGTGCACTTCATCATCGGCGCGTCGGGCGTCGGCAAGAGCGTAACCATCAAGCAGATGGTCGGGCTGCTCCGGCCGGACCGCGGGCGGATCGAGCTCGACGGCGAGGACGTCACCGACCTCGACGAGCCCGGCTGGCTGGTCAAGCGGCGCCGGTTCCAGATGATCTTCCAGCACGCGACCCTGTTCGACGCGCTCACCGTGCTCGAGAACGTCGCGATGCCGGTGGCCAAGCGCTTCCGCCTGCGCGCGGCCGCGGCTGAGCCGCGCGCCCGGGAGGCGCTGCGCGCGGTACACGCCGAGGCGTTGGCCGCGCGCATGCCGGCCGAGCTCGGCCTCGGCGTGCGCAAGCGCGTCGCCATCGCCCGCGCGCTGGCGCTACTGCCCGAGGTGCTGCTCTACGACGAGCCGACCACCGGCCTCGACCCGGTGGCCGCCCGACGCACCGATCGGCTGATCCGCGAGACCGTCGACGCGCTGGGGCTCACCGCGCTGGTGGTCAGCCACGATCTCGCCTCGGTGCGCGGCATCGGCGACGTCGTGACCTTCCTGCACGAGGGCCGCGTCCACTTCGCCGGCCCGCCCGCGCAGCTCTTCGCGGCCACCGACCCGGTGCTGCGCGCCTTCGTCCACGGGGAGCAGCGGCGCGCGGGGCGGTGAAGTCGCGGTCAGGCTCAACCCGAGCGATCTCGGCGCCCTTCCTTGTGTCGACGCCGGCGGTCGTGATATCTAAAGGCACCGGTCAATGCGGCCGTTTGGTTGTTTGTTGATTAAAAACAAGGCATTATGTCGCCAAGCCACATCGAAGCGAGGGTGGGTGCCTTCGTGCTCGCGGCGCTCGCGGTGCTGGTCGGCTTCGTGCTGGTGCTGGGGGACTTCAGCCTGGCGCCGGCGTTTCGCCTGTACGGCGACTTCGCCTACACCGGCGCCCTCCAGGTTGGCGCGCCGGTGAAGATCAGCGGCATTCGCGTCGGGCGCGTCGCCGGCCTCGAGTTCCTCGCGCCAGACAGCAAGCCGCCGGCGGCACCAGCCGCGGCGGAGCTGGGCCGGTCGGCCGTGCCGGTGGTCCGGGCGACCCTGGCCCTCGACCAGTCGGCGCGGCGTTTGCTCGGCCAGGACGCCCGGCTGTTCGTCGGGATGCAGGGGGTCATCGGCGAGGCCTACGTCGAGATCACGCCGGGGGAGCAGCCGCCGCGCGGGATCGACGAGGACTCGGTGCTGCGCGGCGTCGACGCCCCACGCCTGCACGTGATGGCGCTGCAGCTCGCCGCGATGCTGCGCACCCTCGGGACGCTCTTGGAGACCAGCCCGACCGAGGGCTCGACGCTGGCCGCGTCGCTGGCCCGCCTCGTCAATACGCTCGGCGAGCTGACCCAGGAGCGACGCGCGGAGTTGAGCCAGGGGCTGGCCGACGCGGCCGCCATCGCCGCCGAGCTGCGCGCGCTCAGCCGCGAGCTTCGGCTCGCGGTCGGTGATGGCGCGGGGCTGCGCGAGCTGGTCGGGGACGGGCGGAGCGTCGCGGCGCTGCTCAGCCGGGATCTGCCCGGGATCTTCGCCCAGGCGCAGCAGAGCCTCGCCGCGCTGCACACGTTGAGCCGCGAGCTGCAGGGGGCGGTGAGCGCGGCCGATGCGGCGGCGCTGGCGGCCCGGCTCGGGCAGACGATGACACACCTGGAAGCGACGGCGAAGGACGCGCGAGAGATGATGAACGCCGTCCGGCGCGGGCAGGGGACTGTCGGCGGGTTGGTGACCGACCCGCAGGTCTATGACGATCTGAAAGAGATGATGCGAGATCTCAAGCGCAACCCGTGGAAGTTGCTCTGGAGGGACTAGTGGCCATCGGCGGCAAGCTCAAGCAGATGGTGGGCAAGGCGACCAAGCCTCGCTTGTACGAGATCGAGAAGGGACAGCTCCGGCGCTTCGCGATCGCGATCGGCGAGGAGAACCCGATCCACCTGGACGAGAAGACGGCGAAGAGCGCGGGCTTTCCGTCGCTGGTCGCGACGCCGACCTTCGCGGCGGCGCTCGGCGAGGTCGAGCCGTTGCTCATCGAGCTCGGCCTCGACCCACAGGGGACGATGCACGCCGAGGAGGAGTACGAGTACTTCCGGCCGATCTGTGCCGGCGACGCGGTGAACATCGTGCACCGGGTGGCCGACATCTACGACAAGCAGGCGCCGAACGGGCGGTTGGTCTTCGTCGTCGTCGAGACGCGCGGCACTGACCGGCGCGGCAAGCCGGTGTTCAAGGGACGGCGGGTGTTGGTCGAGCTGAAGAGCTGAGGCCATGGCCGCCCCGCGGTGGCGGGCGCGGCCAAAAGAGCGGTGAACGGGCCCTGGGGGCTGGTCAGAGAACGGAGGCAGCGCGGTGAAACCTCTCGACTTCGAATCCGTGGACAAGGGAACGCCGCTCGACGGCCTATCGATTCCGGCGTTGACCCGCGTGACGCTGGCCCGCTTCGCCGGCGCCGCCGACGACTACAACCCGATGCACCTGGACGACAAGGTGGCCGCCGCGGCCGGCAAGAGCTCGGTGTTCGCCTCGTCCCACCTGGTGATGGCCTACGTCGGCCGTATGGTCGAGGCCTGCTTCCAGGGCGCCTCGCTGCGGCGCTTCGGCCTGCGCATGCTGAAGCTGGTCTGGCCCGGTGACGTGCTCACCTGTCGCGGCGTGGTGATCGACAAGCGCAAGGAGGGGAGCGAGTGCGTCATCGACGCCGACGTCTGGGCCGACAACCAGCGCGGTGAGACGGTGGCCAAGGGACGGGTGCTGGCGGTGGTGCCCAAGGCGCGCGGCAAGGCGCTCCGACAGAGCGAGGCGAAGCACGGCGTCGTCTACCCGGTCGGCCGGGCTGCGGCCAAGGTGGCGCGGCCGAAGGGCAAAGCCAGGCGTTGAGCGACGCGCGTCGGGGATCCCCGGCCTACCGACGGCGCGACTTCTTGCGCGCCTTGCGCTCGGCCTTGCGTTTGGCCTTGAGCTTCTGCTTGTCCTTCGCCACCGGCCGGCCCGCAGCCTTGGGCTTCAGGCCCTGCAGGCTAGCCAGATACTCCTGCGGGGTCATGCCCGGCGGGATGGCGTTCGCGGGGATCGCGACCCGCCCGTCGGGCAGGCGCTGAGGCAGA
>JBFYZW010000171.1:0-6909 GCA_041309305.1 Deltaproteobacteria bacterium
GGGCGCGGGCTGCCGGGCGTGCACCGGCGCGAGGGGATCCTCCTCGCCTGCGGCCCCGGCCTGCCCGCGACCGATTGGCCGGTGCTCGAGATCGACCAGGGGGGCCTTCTGGTCTACCCCCTGCTCGGCCAGCCGTTGCCGGCCGACCTCGGCGCCCGGCTCCCGGCCTGGGCCGACGAGCTGCTGCCGATCGAGCGCGCCGCCGAGGCCGGCGGGCCCGTGCCATCGGTGCGCAGCGCGGTCGACCCCGGCCAGCTGCGACGGCTGCAGCAGCTCGGTTACATCGATTGAATGTCGTAGTTTATCAATCGCATACTCTCAATAATCTACTAAAGCGAATGTAGCGACCTATAACGCAAACACTCAAACTAATAGTTTCAATAGAAATTACTCGATATAACCAAGCGCCTTCAAGTCGTTGTAGGTCTCGGGGTCGAGACCCTCGGCGGCGCGCGCGACGCTCGGTCGCGGTCGCTCGTCCCGGTGCCGGCGCAAGGCTTTGAGCAACGCCTGCCAGGCCGGGGCGTCGCCCTGCTCCGCGGTCAGGTCGTGGCGCTCGAACGGGTCGCGCTTGAGATCGAACATCATCACCCGCTCGTCGGTGAACGAGACCGAGGGCAGCAGGCGCTGTTGGCGCACCGTTGCCTTGAACTCCCGCTCGTCGGCCGGCTCGGCGAGGATCACCTTCTGGGTGTAGTTGCGGATCGTCCGCCGGCGGATGCCGAAGTTGTGAAACTCGCAGATCACGGTGCGGTGCGCATCGACGAGCTCCGGTCGGGCGAGCTGACGGAAGATGTCGGCGCCGGGCAGGTTGTCCGGCACCTTGCCACCGAGCGCGCGGACGATGGTCGGCATCAGATCGACGGTCTGGAACAGGTAGTGGTTGTAGACCCCCCGCCGGCTCTGCTGCGCCGCGCGGACGATCAACGGCGCGCGGACAATCTCGTCGAACATGTGGTGGGCGTGCAAATAGACGCCGTGCTCGCCGAAGGCCTCGCCGTGGTCGGCGGTGACCATAATCGTCGCCCGATCGTAGATGCCGAGCGACTTCAGCTCGGTGAAGAAGTCGCCGATCACCGCGTCGGTGTAGCGCAGCGCGCCGTCGTAGACCGCCTTCATCCGCTCGACCTCGGCGGCGCTGTAGCGACCGAGCTCCCAGTGCGGCGATCGGACGAGCGGCACACTCGGATCGCTGACGAACATCTCCTCGTAGGGCGGCGGCGCGTGGTACGGGTCGTGGGGATCGACGAAGAAGAGGAGCAGGAAGAACGGCTCGTCCTTGTGCTGGCGCACGAACGGCACCGCCAGCTCGACCACCTGCGCCGCCGACGGCAGGCCCTTCCAGTGCTTCACCGTGTCGGCGAAGTAGGAGAAGCCGCGGCCGAGGCCGAAGGCGCTGCCGGCGTTGCCGTTGCCGACCACCGCGCCGGTCGGGACGCGCACCTGGGCGAGCAGCTCGGCCAGGGTCACGTACTGCTCGGCCAGCCGATCCTGGTCACGCTCGACCGCGTGGGTCGCGGGCAGAAGGCCGGTCATCAGGCTCGCCGTGCTCGGCCGGGTCCAGTTGCCGTTGACGTAGAAGTTGGTGAACAGCACCCCCTCGTCGGCGAGCGTCGCCAAATTCGGCGTCGTGTCGCGATGGTAGCCGTACGGGGTCAGGTGGTCGGGGCGCATCGCGTCGACGACGATGAGGATGATCGGCCCCCCCGGCTGGCCGAGCTCGACCCGCGTGGCCGGTGGTCGATCGAGGCCGGGGAAGTACCCCCGGGCGAGGTCGGGCGGGGCGGCGACGGTGAGGCAGAGGGCAAGGGTCAGCATGATCGAAGGGTCGCCGGATCCACCCGGGTGTGTCAACAAAACGCCCCCGCGCGAGAATGCTGCGTCGCCCCGCCCGGCCTGCTACGATGCTGGGCATGCGCGCCTCCCTGATCGCCCTGTGCACCAGTGGGCTCGTCAGCACCCCGGCATGGGCGGACACCTTTGCCCAGCGCGGCCCGACCGAGCAGGGGCGCGTCCAGTTCGTCCTGGTCGGCGCGTCGATGGTCGACAACCAGGGGCTCACCAACGGCGTCAACTGCCTCTGGCCGAGCGCCACCGCCACGGTGAGCGCGGCCGACCTGCCGGCGCGGCCGCGGCTGGTCCGTGCCACGCTCTACGTCGCCGGCTCGCTCATCGCCGACGACGGGCTCGACTACGTCGATCCCCCGTTGGAGATCTTCGTCACCCCGGGGCTACAGGCCGACGACCCGGCTGAGCTGGTGCAGGTCGAGGCGGCGGCGCGCGCCGCGGCCGACACCTCGGTCGAGCTGCGCCCCCCCGGCGCGAGCGCACCGGTCACGGTCACGGCGCCGGCCGGCAGCTCTTATGTCTCGGTCTACTACAAGCCGTCCGGCGCCGAGCAGGGCAACGTCGGCTTCTTCGTCACGCCGATCGACGTCACCGAGGCGATCCTGGGCGCGGGCGGCGGGGTGCTCATCGGCGCCTACACGGTCAGCGGCCTGCTCGCCGACGTCTGCAACGGCCCCGAGGCGGTGTGCGGCGCCCCGCCGGCGGCGCCGACCTGCGCCACGGTCGCCGGCTCGGCGGTGCACACCAACGGCGCCGCGTCGTTCGCGCTGCTTCTGGTCGTCGACGACCCGGAGCTCCGCTTGCACGCCATCGCCACCTTCGAGGGGCTGCAGGCCCTCGCCGGCGGCCAGCTGCAGCTCGGGCTCGAGACCGCCAACGCCATCTCCGATCCGGCCGCCGGCAGCCTGGCGTTCTACGCCCTCGAGGGGGACATCCTGATCCCGACCGCGGTCAACCCGACCGGCCCGTGCAACGCCGAGGAGTACATCGAGGTCGACGGCGACACCAACCCGACCCAGAACGGCCTGTGCCTGACCGACGACGACAACCCGCTGGGCAACCTGTTCAACTCGACGATCAACGTCCAGCCGGCCGCCGGCCCGCCGCCGGTCTGCATCGACGCCCCGCACCAGTGCTGCAACGGCGACGGCCTCTGCCCGGTCACCGGCGTGGACATCGACCGCTTCGACATCTCGGCGGCGTTGACCCCGGGCGGCCGCGACGTCCGGGTCGCGGTGGCCTCGGGCACCGATCGCATCGCGCTGGCCCTGGTCGTCCTCGGCGTCGACGTCTACGAGCCGGTGCTGCGCCAGGACACCCAGGTGCGGGTGATCGCGCTCGACGGCGAGCGCGTCGTCCCGGCCGACGACGGGGTCGTCCGCCTCGCCGAGCCGGTGCTCTACTCGATCGCGGTGAGCAACACCGGCAACGTGCCAGCCAGCGGCGTCAGCGTCCGGTTCTCCGCCCCGCCGCGCACCCGCAGCGCGACGCTGCTGCTCGCTCCCGGCGGCGCCACCAGCACCACGCTCGCGACCGGGGGCGACGCCGGCACCGGCGAGATCCTGGTCACCGGCTTCGCCGTGCCGGCCGGCGAGATCGCCGAGGTGCGCGTCCAGGTGACCCCCACCTGTGACGCCGCCGGCCGGCCGATGGCGCCGACCGTCGAGGTCGGCTCCGCCGAGCTCGCGCTCTTCGCCGTCGCGGCGCCGGCGGTCACGCCGCGCGGGCCGGCACCCGAGGGGCTCTGCCCAGGCGTCGACCCGGACGGGCCGTTCGCGATCGTGCCGCCCGACCGCAACCTGCGCGGCGGCGGGTGCGCCGCCGTCTCGCCCGCGGCGCTGGCGCTCGCCCTGGTCCTGCTCCTCGGCCGGCGCCGGCTCGCGGCGCTCGCCCTGGTGGTGGCCCTCGGCGCCGGCTGCGGCGAGCGACGTCCGCCGCCGGACGAGCCACCGGTCGACCCGCCGCGCAACCTGACCAGCCTCGCCGGGTTGCCGGGCGAGCCGTGTGGCTCACCGCTGCGCGTCTGGGTCAGCCTCGCCGACGCGAGCCGCTTCTGCATCGACCGCTTCGAGGCCCGCCTCGACGGTGGCGCCCTGGGCGACGCCCACCAGGGCGCCGACGACCTCGACCTGGGCACCAACGGCAGCACCCAGGCGCGCGCCCTGGTCGCGCTCGGGGTCGCGCCGACCGCCGGGCTGAGCTGGTACCAGGCCAAGGCCGCCTGCGCGAACGCGGGCAAGCGGCTGTGCCGTCGCGACGAGTGGGAGCGGGCCTGCCGGGGCCCGGCGGCGTGGATCTACCCCTACGGCGATCAGATCCGCGACGACGCCTGCCAGGGCTTCTTCGCCTACCCGGTGCACAAGCCCGAGGTCACTGGATCTCTGGCCAGCTGCGTCTCGCCGTTCGGGGTCTACGACCTGTCCGGGAACCTCGAGGAGTGGGTCGACGAAGCGGTCCCCCGCCTGCCCGGCACCACGCCGCTGGTCGACCGGACGATCCGCGGCGGCAGCTTCAAGTCGAACGCCAACGCCCTCGCCTGCCTCGGCGACGAGTTCCACGCCCCGCCCGGCACCACCGACGTCGATCGCGGCGTCCGCTGCTGCAGCGACGGGCCGGTCGACTGAGCGGACGGTCACGATTCCCGATCGCCAAAGCGCGGCTTCACGCGAGGGAAAACCGACAACGGGGTGTGCGCGAATCGCGCACCCCCGTTCAGCCGGCGCGCCGGTCAGTGATCGCGGTGCGGCCGACAGATCGCCGCCACCGCCGCGTTGTCGAACGAACGCTGGGTGGTGATCGCGAAGAAGCGCTGGCGCAGCCCGCGCGCTTGACCGACGCGCTGCAGGCGATGACGCCGACCGAGCTCGTCGGCCAGCGCCGACGGCGCGGCGCAGATCCCCAGGCCTTCCTCGGCGCAGGCGTAGATCAGCGCGCTGTCGGCGAGCTCGGCGACCACCTGCGGGCGTACCCGTCGCGCCTCACACCACTGGTCGAGCGAGCGGCGCAGCATCGAGTCACGCGTCGGCGCCAACAGCGGCGCGCCGTTCAGACAGCTCGGGAACGACCGGCCGAGCCGCCGCCGGAGCGCCGCGCTCGCCAGCCAGACCGTCGGGCCGGAGAAGATCCGGTGGTTGAAGGCGACCACCGGCTGGAAGGGCCCGGCCGGCGCGTCGCTGAGCACCAGGTCGAGGTGACCCGCGGCGAGCTCGGCGAGCAGCTCGGTGGGCCGGCCGTCGACCGCGCAGGTGACGTGCGCCGCGAGCGCCAGCGCCGGGGCCAGCACCTGGCGGACGATCGGCCGCGGCACGACGGCGGCCGCGCCGACCAGCACGCGCATCGACGGCGCCTCGCCGGTGCCGAGCGCGCGGCGCAGCGCCTCGCCGCGGGAGAAGATCTCCTCGGCGTGCTCGTAGGCCAGGCGCCCGGCGGCGGTCAGCGCCACGCCCCGGCCACGGCGAACGATCAGCCGGTGGCCGAGCGCCGCCTCGAGCCGGTGGATCTGGGCGCTGACGGTCGGCGGCGTCAAACGCAGGCCGCGCGCCGCCGCCTGGACGCTGCCGGCCTTGCCGACCTGCCAGAAGTAGTAGAGGTGGTGGTAGTTGAGCCACTGCATAGATAGATATCTTCTAACTCGAAATACTTATTTTTGAAATAGTCTATCTTTGCCGAAAGCGCCTATCCTGAAGCCCAGGAGTGACGTTGTGAGCCAGACGCTGCACTACCGGGCCATCCACGGGGACGAGCTGCTCGCCCGCCCGGAGCTCGGCCGGCTATCGCCGGCCACGCGCGCCAGCATGCGCGCGACCGCCGCGGTGCTGCCGTTCCGCGCCAACCCGCACGTCCTGTCGCTCATCGACTGGGACGCGGTGCCGGACGACCCGATCTTCCAGCTCACCTTCCCCCAGCCGGGCATGCTCGCGCCGGAGGACGAACGACGCCTCGTCCACCTGGTCGAGCAGGGCGACCCGCCGGCGCTGCGCGCCGAGGTCGCGGCGCTGCACCGGCGGATGAACCCGCACCCGGCCGGGCAGCTGGAGCTCAATGTCCCGACGCACTGTGGTCGCCCGATCGCCGGCCTGCAGCACAAGTACCGCGAGACGGTGCTCTGGTTCCCGGCCCAGGGCCAGACCTGCCACGCCTACTGCAGCTTCTGCTTCCGCTGGCCGCAGTTCGTCGCCCACGGCCAGCTGCGCCAGGCGAACGCCGATCCGGGTCAGCTGGTCGCCTACCTGCGCGACCACCCCGAGGTCAGCGACGTGCTGTTCACCGGCGGCGACCCGCTGTTCATGCGCACCGCGCTGCTCGCCCGCCACCTCGAGCCGCTGCTCGACGCCGGCCTCGAGCACCTGCGCAGCATCCGCATCGGCAGCAAGGCGCTGGCCTTCTGGCCCTATCGCTTCCTCGACGGCGACGAAGGCGACGGCCTGCTCCGCCTGTTCGAGCGCGTCATCGCCAGCGGTCGCCACCTGGCGCTGATGGCGCACGTCGTTCACCCGCGCGAGCTCGAGCCCGAGGTCACCCGTCGGGCGCTGGCGCGGGTGCAGGCCACCGGCGCGACGATCCGCTGCCAGGGGCCGCTGGTCCGCCACATCAACGACCGGGCCGAGGTCTGGGCCGAGCTGTGGCAGCGCGAGGTGGAGCTCGGCATGGTGCCCTACTACATGTTCATCGCCCGCGACACCGGCCCGCGGCGCTACTTCGAGGTGTCACTGGCGCGCGCCCACGAGCTGTTCACCATCGCGTCGGCGCAGCTCTCCGGGCTGGCGCGCACCGTGCGCGGCCCGTCGATGAGCGCGACGCCCGGCAAGGTGGTCGTCGACGGCGTCGCCCGGCTCCCCGGCTCGCGCGAGCGGGTGTTCGTGCTCCGCTTCCTCCAGGCCCGGGATCCCGACTGGATCGGCCGGCCGTTCTTCGCCGCCTTCGACGCCGGCGCCAGCTGGCTCGACCAGCTGCGCCCAGCCGGTGGCGAGCCGCGCTTCTTCTTCGAGCGCCGGCCGGCGCTCCATCCCCCGCGGCCAGCCGCGTTGCTCAAGGAGCCGCCGCGGCCGCCGGCACGGCTGC
>JBFYZW010000172.1:0-3087 GCA_041309305.1 Deltaproteobacteria bacterium
CGGCCGATCGGCTGGTCGTCGGCCTGACCCTGTCGCCCCGGGGAGACGGCCTCGGCCTCGCGCTCGAGCTACGCCGGCGTTGAGCCCTTGTTCGCCGCGCGCCGAGGTGGTTGATTGCCGGCCATGTTCACCGGCCTCATCGAGCAGATCGGCACCGTGCGCGCCGCGACCGGCGACAACCCGCGCCGCTTGACCATCGCCTCGGCGCTGCCGGCCGAGGCGATGAAGCTCGGCGACTCGGTGGCGATCGACGGCGCCTGCCTGACGGTGGTGGCCAAGGGGAGCGGCGAGCTCAGCGTCGAGGCGGCGACCGAGACGCTGGCCCGGACGACGCTCGGCCGGCTGCGCCCGGGCGATCGCGTGCACCTCGAGCGGGCGCTGGCCCTCGGCGATCGGCTCGACGGCCACCTGGTGATGGGGCACGTCGACGGGGTCGGCACCATCGAGCTGCGCGAGCAGCGCGGCGGGGCGCTCTACGTCGGCGTCGAGGCGCCGGACGAGATCGCGCGCCTGACCGCGCCGCGCGGCTCGATCGCCATCGCCGGCTGCTCGCTGACGGTCACCGAGGTGCGCGAGCGGATGATCGTCGTCGCGCTCATCCCTCACACGTTGGCGAAGACACGCTTCGCCGAGCTCCATCGCGGCGCAGAGGTCAACCTCGAGGCTGATCTGCTCGCCCGCTACGTCGAGCGGCTGACGCAGAGCCGGCCGTCCTTGACTGTCGAATGGCTGAAAGATAAGGGGTTTGCATGAGCTTCGAAGCGACCGCCCGGGCCATCGAGGCCGTGCGGGCCGGGCGCATGGTCATCCTGGTCGACGATGAGGATCGCGAGAACGAGGGCGACCTGTGCATGGCCGCCGAAAAGGTCACGCCCGAGGCGGTGAACTTCATGGCCCGGTTCGGCCGGGGGCTCATCTGCCTGGCGATGACCGACGAGCGCATCGCGCAGCTCGAGCTGCCGATGATGGTCGAGAACAACCAGAGCCGCTTCGGCACCGCCTTCACCGTCTCGGTCGAGGCGCGCCGTGGGGTCAGCACCGGCATCAGCGCCGCCGATCGCGCCCACACCATCCTCACCGCGGTGGCCAGGGAGGCCAAGCCCGGCGATCTGGTCCGCCCCGGTCACATCTTCCCGCTGCGCGCCCAGCCGGGCGGTGTCCTGGCCCGCACCGGTCAGACCGAGGGGGCGGTCGACCTGGCTCGCCTCGCCGGGCTCGATCCAGCCGGCGTGATCTGCGAGATCATGAAGGACGACGGCTCGATGGCCCGGCGGCCGGACCTCGAGGTCTTCGCCGCGACCCACGGGCTGCCGATCCTCACCATCGCCGAGCTGATCGAGTACCGGCTGCGCCACGAGACGCTGGTCCGCCTGCTGGTCAGCAGGGACATCGTCCACCCGGAGTGGGGGCCGGTGACCCTGCGCGCCTACGGCACGACGGTCGATCGCCGGCAGCACCTGGCGATGATCCGTGGCGATCTGCGCGCGGTCGAGGCGCCGCTGGTGCGCGTGCACGCCGGCTACCCGCTGGCGCGCGTCTTCGGCGCGTTGTTCAGCGAGGATCGGCAGACGCTCGAGGCCGCGCTCACGCGCCTGGCCCAGGAGCCGTGCGGCGTGATCGTCTGCCTGGATCCGGGCGAGCGCGAGCTGGCGCTCGACGAGCGGATCCGCCAGCTCGGCGAGCCGCGCGCCGTCGCCGGGGGCGGGGACCAGATCCTGCGCGAGATCGGGGTCGGGGCGCAGATCCTGCGCGAGCTCGGCCTGGTCCGCCTGCGCCTGCTGTCGAACAACCCCAAGCGGTTGGCGGGCATCGAGGGGTTCGGGTTGCAGATCGAGGAGGTCGTGCCGTTGACCCACGCCGGCGCGTCGCCTCGGCTGCATGTCGTCGGGAAGCCTGAAGTGGGAAAGGGATGATCATGGCCGAGAAGACGGGCCGCGTGTTTGCCGGGAACCTGGTCGGCGAGGGGCTCAAGTTCGCCGTCGTCGTCAGCCGGTTCAACGAGTTCATCACCGGCAAGCTGCTCGAGGGGGCGATGGACGCCTTCGTGCGTCACGGGGTCGCCGCGCAGGCGATCGACGTCGCCTGGACGCCGGGGACCTTCGAGATGCCGCTGGTCGCCAAGCGGCTGGCGCAGAGCGGCAAGTATGACGCGGTCTGCTGCGTCGGCGCGGTGATGCGCGGCGGCACGCCGCACTTCGAGTACGTCGCCAACCAGGTGGCGCGCGGCATCGCCGGCGCGGCCTGGGAGACCGGCGTGCCGGTGACCTTCGGCATCCTGACCACCGACACGCTCGAGCAGGCGGTCGAGCGCGCCGGGACGAAGGCGGGCAACAAGGGGTTCGACGCGGCGGTCGCGGCGATCGAGATGGCGCAGCTGCTCAAGACGCTGCCCGCCTGAGCGTCGAGGTCCGCGCGATGCGACGGCGAGCCCGCGAGTGCGCCCTGCAGATCCTCTACCAGCTGGACGTCACCGGCGGCCTCGGTGAGGAGCCGCTCGACGCCCCGCGGCTGGCCGCGTCGATCGCCGCCTACTGGCAGAGCTTCGCGCCGGTCAGCGACGAGGAGCGCGTCTACGCCGAGCGGCTGGTCGAAGGGGTGGTGGCGCGGACGACCGAGCTCGACGCGGCGATCGGTGGGGCGTCGCTGAACTGGCGCGTCTCGCGCATGGACAAGGTGGATCGCAACCTGCTGCGCCTGGCCGCCTACGAGCTGCTCCACTGTCCGGACGTGCCGCGCGCCGCGGCGATCAACGAGGCGATCGAGATCGCCAAGCGCTACGGCAGCGGCGAGTCGGCCGCGTTCATCAACGGTCTGCTCGACCAGCTCGGCGCGACGCGGGGTGAGCGTTGAGCGTCGCGGCGCCGGGGGCGCGGCGGGTGCACGGCGTCGAGGTCGTGCCGGTGGATCTCGCTGCGGTCGATCGGCTGCGCCCACGGTCGGCGGTCGTCTTCCTCTGGTCCGACGTGCGGCCGCTCGGCGGCGCCGCCGGCTACCTCGACTGGCGGCTGTGCGGCGCGCTGTCGCGCGCGCTCGAGGGCGGCGCGTTGGCCGGCGCGAGCGGTGAGACGGCGTTGTTGCCCGCGCGCG
>JBFYZW010000173.1:0-4710 GCA_041309305.1 Deltaproteobacteria bacterium
GGCGCCGGCGATCTTCCCGTCGGCGCTCATCGCCAGGCAGAGGCTGACCTGGGGGCGGAGCACCGGCTCACCTCACCGCCGGCACAGCGCGGCGCGCAACAGCCGGCGCAGCTCGGCGGCGCCGCGGCGTGAGCCGGCCTGCCCCCAGGTGACCGCGTGAGCGCGGTGCGAGCGACCGTGCGGCACGTTGTGGCACGGGTGGGTCGCGTCGATCACCGCGACCGCCGCCTCGGCGTCGAGGTGGTCGCACAGCGCGCGGGCGATCGCGGTCGAGGCGTCCTCCTGCAGGACCAGCCGCGCGGTGCAGGCGTGGATCAACCGCGCCAGCGCGCCGAAGCCGGCGACCCGGCGGCGGGGCAGGTAGCCGACGTGCGCGGTGCCGAAGGCGACCGTGAGGTGGTGCGGGCAGACCAGGTGGACGCCGACGTCGAGCAGGGTGACCGGCGCGGCCGACGGCGCCCCGCTGCCGCGGCCGAGCAGCGCGCCCAGATCGGCCCCCTCGCCGGCCAAGAGGTGCTCGGTCCACAGCGCGGCGACACGCGCCGGGGTGCCGGCGAGCTCGCCGCGCAGCCGGCAGCCGAGCGCGGCGAGCAGGTCGGCGACGGCGCGGCGCGCCTGGGCGCGGCGAAGGGCGGGGCGGGGACGGGTGGTCATGCGTCGACTCCTGGGCGGCGTGCTTGCCTTGGCGCGGGGGCATGGTCCACTATGTGGCCGGCGCGATCAACAGCACGCTTCGCTCCACCGGCGAGGGGAACCGATGCGACTCAAGAGCCCGGCTCGTGGCGTCTTCGACATCCTGCAGCGCTCGCTCGAGAACCTGCGCCGACCGAAGGCCGAGCGGCTGGTGCTGCGCGGCCTCGCGCGGCCGGTGGAGCTGGTGACCGACGACTGGGGGGTGGCGCACATCCAGGCCGAGAGCGAGGCGGATCTCTTCTTCGCTCAGGGCTTCGTCACCGCCCGCGATCGGCTGTTCCAGCTCGACTACAACCGGCACGCTGCCGCCGGCCGGCTGTGCGAGCTGGTCGGCCGGCGTCCGATCCCCTGGCAGCACCTCACCGTGCACCTGAAGGAGCGGACCACCTACGACGTGGACGTGATGATGCGCACCTTCGGCCTGGCCCGCTCGGCCGAGGCGTCGCTGGCCGTCCATTCGCCCGAGGCGCGGGCTGTCCTGGCGGCCTACGCCGCGGGGATCAACGCCTACATCGCGACCGGGGCGCGCACGCTCGAGCATCGCCTGCTCGGCGCCCGGCCGGAGCCGTGGCGCGAGGTCGACTCGTTGACCATGCTGCGCGCCATCGGCTTCGAGCTCAACTTCGCCTGGCGGGCCATCCTGCTCGGCGCGCTGCTCGGTGAGGCGCGGGTGCCCGAGGACGTCGCCCGGCTGCTCTGCCCGCACTATCCGACCGGCGGATCGACGATCGTCGACGACGGCCAGTTCGCGGCGCTGGTGCGCGACGCGGCGGCGACCCGCGTCGCCGCCGACGTGGCGCTCGGCTTCGGCAACGCCGCCGGCGTGGGCAGCAACTGCGTCGTCGTCGCCAAGGAGCGCAGCGCCAACGGCGACGCGCTGCTCGCCAACGACACCCACCTGACGCTGACCGCGCCGCTGCCGTGGCACGAGGTGCAGCTGAGCGCGCCGGGGCTCGAGCTGCACGGCTTCGCGCTCGCCGGCGTGCCCGGGGTCGGCATCGGCCGGACGCCGCACCACGCCTGGGGGATCACCGCCGGGCTGGTCCAGGAGCTCGATCTGTTCGTCGAGCGGCTGCACGCACAGGACCCGCGCCAGGTGTTGACCCCCGACGGGTGGCAGCCGCTGTTCGAGCGCCAGGAGCGCTTCGTCATCAAGGGCGAGGGCGCCGAGGTGCGCACGATCTACGAGTCGCGTCACGGCCCCTTGCTCGAGACGCTGGCGACCGAGCCGGCGCCGCAGCACCGCCTGGCGATCGCCTGGGTCGGACACCGGCCGGGGCGCGACCTGGACGGCCTGTTGCAGCTGTGGCGGGCCGAGAGCCTCGAGCAAGCGGTCGCGGCGCTCGGCCACCTCGTCTGCCCGCCGTACAACATCTCCTACGCCGACCGCGACGGGCGCATCGCCTACGTGCTCGCCGGGGCGATCCCGAAGCGGCGCGTCGGCACGCCGCTGCGGCCGCTCGAGGGCTGGACCGACGCCTGGGACTGGCAGGGGATCATCCCCTTCGCCGAGAACCCGCGCCTGATCGATCCGCCGCGCGGCACGATCGTCACCGCCAACAACCGGGTCGCGCCGCCCGGCTATCCGTACGAGCTCGGCCAGCTGTTCGAGGCTCCCTACCGGTACGACCGGTTGACGGCGCTGCTCGACGAGCTCGACCGGCCGATCAGCGTCGCCGACCTGGCGGCGATCCAGACCGACACCTTCTCGCGTTGGGGGCTGGAGGCGCGCGCCGCGCTGATGGCGATCGTCTCGGCCGAGGAGCTCGTGCCCGAGCCGCAGAGCCGCGAGCGCGAGGCGCTCGACCTGTGGCTCGACTGGGACGGCTTCGCCGACGCCGACTCGGCCGGCGCGGCGCTGGGGACGATGGTGCCGCTCGCCGTGGTGCGCGAGCTGGTCATGCGCCTCGCCGGGCCGGACGCGGCCTTCGCCTGGGCCGAGCTGGGCGCGTTCACCGGCGAGACCGTGTTGGCGCTGCCGCGCCTGCGCGAGCGGCTGGCCGCGCTCGGCGTCGATCTGCCGGCCGTGGTGCGCGCCGGCTTCGACCAGGTCGTCGCGCGCTGCAGCGCGGCGATGGGCGCCGATCCGGCCGGCTGGCAGTGGGGCAGGATGCACCCGCTGGTCGGCCGGCACCGGCTCGACGCGACGCCGCTGGGCGCCTTCTTTGCCATCGGCCCGGAGCCGGCCGGCGGCGGGCCGGACACGGTCAACCGCGGCGACGTCGGCCCGAGCCGGTTCGATCTGAAGGTCGGCCCGGCGATGCGCATGGTCGTCAGCGCGCGCGATCGCGACGTCGGCGGCAGCATCCTGCCCGGCGGGCAGAGCGGCGATCGCCTGTCGCGCCACTACGACGACCAGCTGCTCGACTTCCTCGCCGGCCGGCTGAAGCCGGTGACCTGCACGCGCGAGCGGCTGGCGGTGGCGCGGCGTGAGCTGCTCGTCCCCGACGGGTTCGTCGAGGCGCCGTCGCCCGGTGGACACTGAGGCGGCGATGTCCGCTGTCGTCGCCGAACCACCGCGCGCGCCGCCGGCGCCGTTGGCTGGGCCGTGGGCCGTGACGAGACGGCTCGTCCCTCTCGCGGCGACGGTGGTCGGCCTCGGCGCGGTGGTGCTGGCGATCGTGCTCCACCGCGCCTACGGGATCACCAGCCACGGGCGCTACGTGATGGTCGGGCTGGCGATCCTCGCTGCGGGCGTCGCCTGCCTGGCCGCCGGTCGGCGCCCGCCGCGCGAGCGGCTTTTGCTCACCTGGGATCCGGCGCTCGCCGCGGTGCTCCTGCTCGTCGCCGTCTCGCTGCTCGCTCAGCGGCTGGTCTACGTCGACATCGGTGATCGCACCGCGCCGATCCAGGCGGCGGCGCGGCTGGTGCTCACCGTGGCGCTGGTGGGGCTGGTGCCCTTCACCTTCTGGGTGGCGCCGAGCGGCCGCTGGGCGCGCTGGCGGCGCGAGACCGCCGGCTGGACGATGCTGCTCGTCGGCCTGGCGGTGGCGCTCAAGCTCTGCGGGATCGCCACCTACCCGCGGCCGGGGATCGACGTCTGGCACGTGCTGCAGGGCGGCGCGCAGGCGCTCGCTCGGGGTGAGAACCCGTACGCGACCTTCCTCGCCGACGCCTTCGCCGCCGGCCGGGGCTTCGGCAACCCGCCGAGCGCCTACGTCTACCCGCCGAGCCTGCTGCTCGTCACCTGGCCGGTGGTGACGCTGCTCGGGGACGTGCGCTTCTTGCACGTCGCCGCCGATCTGGTCGCCGCGCTGTTGCTGCTCCGCCTCGCCGGTCAGCTCGGCGCCTCGGCGCGCTTGCGCCGCGTGGCCGAGCTGCTCGCCCTGTTTTGGGTCTTCCACCCGGTCTCCTGGGCCAAGGAGTGGACCGACCAGCTGGTCGCCCCGTTCCTCCTCCTCGCCGTCTCGCTCGCCCTCGCCGCGCCGCGCTCGCGCGCCCACGCGCTGGCGGCCGGCCTGGCGCTGTCGCTCAAGCAGTACCTGGTCCTGCTCGGGCCTTGGCTCTTGGCCGCGTTGTGGGGGCCGCGGCCAGGCGGCTGGCGGCGGCCGGCGCTCCTGGTCGGCGCGGCGCTGGCGACCAGCGCGCCGTTCTTGCTCTGGGACGCGCGGGCGCTGGTCGACGCGGTGGTCGGCTACCACCTGACGATGCACTTCCGCGCCGACGGGATCACCGCGGCGGCGTGGCTGCACCAGGCCGGACACGCCGGGCTGCCGGGGTGGATCGGGGGCGCGCTCGCCGGCGCCCTAGCGCTCGCCGGCCTGCCCTGGGTGCGCGCCCGCGGCCTCGTGGCGCACGCCCTCGGCGGCACGCTCCTCTACCTGCTGCTCTTCTTCTTCTCCTGGCACGCCTTCCCCAACTACCTGCACTTCGTCGGCCTGCTCGGCGTCATCGGCGTGCTCCTGCTCGCCGCCGAGCTCGACGGCCAGCCGGGCGGCGAGGTCGCCGAGCAGGATGCGCTCGCTCAGCGCGGCGGCCTCGGCGGCGCGGGCCCGTAGCGCGGCGCAGGCGGCCGCG
>JBFYZW010000174.1:0-11045 GCA_041309305.1 Deltaproteobacteria bacterium
GTTGGTGCTCGACCTCTTCGGCGGCGAGGCTGTCGAACAGCTCACGCACCTCGGGCAGCCGCGCCTCGGCGCAGGCGTCGACATAGAACCGCTCGGCGCGCTTCTCGTTGGCCATCGCGACGCGCAGCGCCGCGTGCGGGGTCATGAAGGCGCGCGCCTCGTCGTAGTCGGCGACCTCGACCTCGGGGATCATCGCCGGGGTGACCCGCGACGGGGCGTCGCCGGAGACGAGCTTGCGCCGGGTCTTGAGCTGCTCGCCGTGCTTGCGCTCGTGGCCGACCATGGCGTGGAAGAACTTGGCCGCCTCGTGCGTGTTGTGCGCCTCGAGCTGCATCGCCAGCTCGGCGTAGCGCTCGGCCGCCTCGTCCTCGATCAGGATGGCGTAGTCGAGCGCGTCCTGCAGCGTCAGGTGCTTGACATCGACCGGCTCGGGCTTGGGCGCGAAGCGCTGCGGCACCGCCGGCCTGCTCGCCTTCGCCGCCGGCTTGGCCTTCCGCTTCGCGGGCGGGCGCTTGGCCTTCTTGACCGGCCGGGCCTTCTTCTTCGCCACCTTCTTCGCCAGTCTCTTCGCCGGCTTGCGCGCCTTGGTGGCTTTCTTGGTCCGCGTCGACTTCGTGCTCTTCTTCTTCGTCCGCTTGATCGCCATGGTTTCTAGCCCTCGGCAGCCATCTAGGGTTTTCGGGCACCCGAGTCAACAGGCCGGCGCCGGCGCAGCAGCAGCAGCAGCGCGGCCCACGCCGACGCCGAGATGGCGGCGCAGCCGCCCGCGGGCGGCTTCTTCTTCGGTCGCGGCGCCGGCTCAGGCTCGAGCTCACTCAGCGGGCCCTGGCGCGGCCAGCAGAAGCCGCCGTCGGCGCCGGCCAGGCAGTCGAAGCCGCCGTCGCCGACGCCGTCACCGTCGACGTCGTAGCTCTCGTCCGGGCAGCCGAAGCCGGTGGTCGGGTTGCAACGACGCGAGCAGACCTGCTCATCGCCGTAGCTGACGCAGCGGTCGGACTCGCAGTCGCTGTCGGCGCGGCAGGCGAAGCCGAGCGGGGCGGTGCCTCGGTCGACGACCCCAGGCTCGCAGACGGCCGGCAGCCCGGCGTCGGCGCAGCACAGGCCGAACGGATCGGCGCAGGCGTCGAGGAAGACCTGGCAGCTCGCGCCGTCCGCGCAGGCGGAGCTGTCGCAGCGCCGGTAGCAGCGCGCGAGGCTGGGATCACCGAAGTGGAAACAGCCGAGCCCCGCGGCGCAGATCGACCGCTCAGCCGCGACGCACAGCTCACCCTCGTCACGGAGCAAGAAGCAGCCGCCGTGCGGCCGATCGGCGGCCGAACCGAGGCAGGCGCCGTCGTCGTCGACGCCGAAGCAGCAGGTCTGGTTGGCGTCCGGACACGGCAGCGACGCGCCGCAGTAGGGCACGCAGGCACCCTCCTGGCCCTCGCAGCGGGGCTTGAAGTTGAAGCAGACCAGGTCCGGTCCACAGGGCAGATACCAGTCGTCGTTCTCCGCCGGCCCCATGGCCTGGAAGCACAGTTCGTTCAGGTCGGCGCGCGTGCCGGCGCCCCCCCCGCTCCACGCCTCCGGATCGTCAGGCCAGCAGACGGTGCTGTTGAGGTCGGTCATCTGGCAGGTGAAGGCGGGCGGACAGCTCGACGCCGGCGTCACCCCGCCGGGCAGCATGCCGGGCACGCAGGCCTGCGTACAACGCGACTCGACGCCGTCGGTCATACACAGCCCACTGGTGCACTGCGCCCCGGTCGAGCAGGGAGCGCCGAAGTCGACCGGTAGGTTCGTGCTCGGATCGGTGCTCCCGCCGCCGCTCTCGGGCGCCGTCTCGCACCGCCCGAGCGCGTTGCACACCAGCCCGGCGCCGCACTGCCCGTCGCTGGTGCAGGCGCCGCAGGCGCCGGCCACACAGACCAGGCCGCCGCCGCACTGCGCCGTGCTGGTGCACGGCACGCAGGCGCCGGCGGCGCAGACCGTGCCGCCGCCACATTGGCTGTTGCCGGTACACGGCGCGCAGGCGCCGCTGACGCACACCTTGCCGTCGAGGCACTGCGTCGAGCTGGAGCAGGCCACGCAGCTGCCGCCCACACAGACCTTGCCGCTCGTGCACTGCGCGGTGCCGGTGCAGGCAACGCAGGCGCCGCCGACGCACACCTGGCCGCCGGGGCAGGCCGTCGTGCACGCGCTGCACCGCCCGTCCTGGCACAGCTGACCGCCGCTGCACTGCGGGTGGCTGGTGCACGGGACGCAGCTCCCGGCGGGGCAGACCTGCCCGCCCTCGCACTCGGCGTTGCCGGTGCAGTTGACGCAGCTCCCCGCCTGGCAGACCTTCACCCCGCACTGCGCCGTGCTGGTGCATGGGCCGCAGGCGCCGGCGGCGCAGATCTGCCCGACGCTGCAGTCGCTGGCCGTCCGACAGGCCGAGCACTTGCCGGCCAGGCAGACTTTGCCGCCGCTGCACTGACCGCTGCCGGTGCACGGGACACAGTGCGTGCCGTCGCAGACCAGCCCGCCGCTGCACTCGGCGCTGGTCGAGCAGCCGGTGCACTCCGGGTCACAGACGCAGCCGACCGTGCAGTCCCAGTCGACATCGCAGGCGCAGCTCCCGGCGGTCGGGCCGGTGAGGTGGACGCCGGGTTTGCAGAAGTCGATTGTCCCGCCGTCCTGCCGCGCGCAGACGAAGGCCTGCGGGCAAGGCCGGGCGCAGCCCTCGGTGCAGTCGCAGCGGATCGAGCACCAGCCCCAACCGGAGCCCTCGAGCCCGACCGGCGTGATGCACAGCCCGTCCGGACAATCGGCGTTCGCATCGCATTGCTCGCCGAACACCCGCGGCGTCGACGGCGACGCCGGCCGCGGCGGATAGATGGCGCAGACCGCGGTGCGCTCGTGCACCGGCAGCGTGATCTGCTCGCCGGTCGCCGCCCCTTGCGCGTACATCACCGCGTCGGTGCACTCGACGTGGTTCAGACCGAGGAAGTGGCCGACCTCGTGCAACACCACGGTCTCGATGTCGAAGCACTGGCTGCCGCCGTAGGTACACCCGACCCAGGCGCCGCCCGGCGTAGCGCGCGTTCGCCACTGCCAGTTGACGCCGTTCAGCTCGATGTCGGAGGTGACGACGACGCCGGTGTCCGGCAGGTAGAGGCTGGTGGTCAACGCCAGGGTCATCGAGTCGCCCGGCCACGCCGCGGCGCTCTCGATCCAGTAGACGATGTTCTGCACGCTGAGCAGGTTGCCCTGCGCGTCCCAGACGTCGCCGCGGTCGCGGGTCGCGTAGTGCTGGTTGCCGGCCGCGGCGTAGGCGTTGGTCAGGCTGAGGTTCGGGTGACCGCCGGCGGCGCACGCGGTCGCCGGCCACGAGGCGAAGGCGCGATCGACCGCGGCGAGGTCGGCCCCGGTCGAGACGTCGTCACTGCCGGCGGAGTGGGTGCGGTAGTAGACCGTCTCGCCGGGCGCCAGCGCCCAGTGGTCGCCGCGCGGGAAGAAGGTCGGGATCTCCTGGCAGGCAAGCGTCGCCCCCTGGGCCAACGCCGCCGCCGGTCCGAGCAGCACTCCGAGCGTCACCACCGTGCGGCCGAGCATCAGCACCCCTTTCGCTCAGGGCACCTCGTCGTGGCCGATGTCGATCGCGCCACCGCTGCGCGCGTCGCCGTCGATGTCGTGGGCCGGCGCGCGCCCGGCGTCGGCGGCGCCGAGCGCCGGGTTGGCCGGATTCGGGTCGAGCCGGATCGCCGTCTTGTCCCACTCGTCCCCGGCAAAAAGCGGCGCGGCGACCAGATTGGCGCTGCACAGGCCGACACCCGGAAGCGCGTTGATCGACGCCGCCGGGTAGTCAGTCGTGCTCGTGCCGATCAGCCGCGCGTAGGCGGGCACGTCGGTCGAGGCGACGAGATCGTCCTGCACGTAGAGCAGGTTGTGGTTGAGCGCCGCCAGGTTGCTGCTCGCACCGCCGGTCAGCTGCTCGCGCAGCGCCAGCCGCTCGTTCGGGTTGTCCTCCGGGTCGTCGCGGTGCAGGTAGAGCAGGTTGTTGTGCAACGCCAGGCCGTCCGCCGCGATCCGGTCGGCGAAGACCAACCACTTGGCGACGCTCCACGGCGGGACCACCACCCCACCGCGCATGAAGTCGGCCTCGAGCAGGTTGTTGGTCAGCTCGACGCCGGTCACGCCGGTGGCGCGCACCGCGATGTTGAAGTTGGTGTTGTAGGCCGAGATGATGTTGTTGGTCAGAAGCGCGTCGGGCGAGCCCTGCAGGTCCGCGGCGACGCAGGTGGTGTACACCCCCATCGCGTTCTCGGCCATGAAGCTGCACAGCACGGCGTTGGCGTCGATCGCCAGCCCGGTGCTGGCCTGCCCCGCCGCCTGGCCGGGCCAGCCCTCCAGCCCGTCCTGGAAAGCCTTGGTCGCCGGGAACGGCGTCGGCTTGACGCAGGATCCCGAGCCGAGCAGCGCGCCGGAGAGGATGACGTTGCCGGCGACCTCGACCCCGTGCGCGTCCACCAGCCACAGCCCGGCGACGCTCGGCGGCACGTGGTCGCTGGCTGGATCGTGGGCGAAGCTGGCCCGCCCGCCCTGCAGGCCGGTCCAGCCGTTCTCGCCGTTGCCCTGCACCACGACGCCGTCGGTGCCGACCAGGAGCACGCCGGTGGCCAGATACGGCCCGCTGCAGCGGTTCATCGTCTCCCAGCTGCCCAGCCCGTGGATCGAAAGGTTGTCGATCAGGCGCAGGTCGGTCGAATGGCCGCCGACCCGCGTGCCGTCGCGCATCACCAGGCCATCGGCGACCCCGACGGCGCGCGCATGACCGACCCAGCCGTCGATCGTGCTCTCGCGCAGCTCGACCCCGTCGCTGCCGTCGAGCAGCACCCCGTACGCGTCGTCGGCCAAGGTGGCGCCGCTGAAGGTGATGCTCGAGCGGTTGAGCGCGAAGCTCGCCGGCCCGCCGCCGGGCATCGCGTAGACGCCGATGACGGTCGCGAAGCCGCAGCCGCTGCTGCCGGCGCAGTCGTTGATCTGCACCCCGTCGAGCACCGCCTCGGCGCGCGGGCCGATCGCCACCGCCACCCCTTGCGCCGTGCCGTCGCCGATCGCGACGGTGCCGTCGATCAGCACCGGGCTGACGCGCCCGGCGGTGCGGCTCACCGACACGCCGATCACGTCGCCGGCCACGGCCCGACGCGAGCCGGTCACGGCGCAGCGCTCGAGCCACGGCTCGGTCACCAGGCCCGCGCTGACGATGTCGACGCCGACCGCCGGGTCGCCGGCGCCACCGCGGGCGGTGACACCAAAGAGCGTCGGCGACGCGTCCTGGATGGTCACTGCCGCGGCTCGCTCGCTGGTGAAGAAGCCCGGCGCCTGTTCGACCACCAGGTGCTCGACCCGGTTGTCGGCGCCGGCGGCGAAGCGCAGCCCCTCGGGCCGGTTGACCTGGAGCACCGAGGCTTGACCACGATTGGTCGCCAGCGGCAGGCCTGTGGCCAGCGCGTAGCCACCGGAGAGCGCCGGCGTGTTGGTCGCCGAGGCGCGCAGCTCGACGTCCTCGACGAACGTCCCCTCGAGCAGGCAGACGTTGGTCCCGGCGGTGCCGAGCGCCGCGTCGATCGCGGCCTGGATCGACCCGTACGGCTGCGCGAAGGTCCCGTCGCCGCCGGTCGCGCCCGGGGCGACATAGAGGCACGGCTCGATCCGCAGCGCGATCGTCGCCTGGGCGTGCTCGGCCTGGTCGAAGACGTCCACGGTCCAGGAGAAGGTCGCGCCGGGCGCCGGGGGGCTCACGAAGGTCAGGCTGACCGGGTTGCTGCCCGTCCCGGTGAGCGTGCCGGCACAGGTCGGGGCGCAGGAGAGCGGCGTGGTGTCGCCGGTCACCGTGTAGCTGAGCGCCGGGGTCCAACCGTTCGGATCGGTGGCCCGCCAGCGCACCACCGGCGTGCCGGTCGGGGGCAACACGATGCTCCAGGCGCCGGGCGCGGCCTGCCAGGCGTCGTCGACGGTGATGAGCGGCGCGCCGTTGACGATGGTGACCCGGAACGACGTGCTCACGACCTCGGCGCCGCCGTCGATCGTCGCGACGACGGTGACCAGGAAGACGCAGCCCGGCTTGCCGGCTGCCGCCGACAGGCGCCGCCGGGTCGTGGTGCGGGAGTCGTCGGCGCCCGCCCACCCTGACGGGCCGATGCCCAGATCTCCGACGACGCAGCCGACCGGACCGGAGAGCAGCGCGGCACTCCAGCCGTAGGTGACTGTCGAGGTAGACTCGACCGCCGGGCTGGGGAACAGGTAGGTCACCTGCGAGACACCTTGCGCGACGGTCAGGTCGCTCGCCGGCATCGTCCGGCTCGGCCCGGCCGCGTCGATCGTCACCGCGACGCCGGCGCTGTCGGTCGCGCCGAGGTCGTCGGTGACCGTCACCACGACCAGCGCCTTGCCCGCACACTCCGGGTTGCTCGGCGAGGCCGGCGCGGTGACCGTCCGCGTCGTCACGTCGGCGTCGGTGAGCCCCCAGTCGGTGGAGCAGTCGACGCTCGGATCGCTGACCGAGAGCACGCGCCAGCTGTAGCTCAGCGTGTCACCCGGATCGGGGTCGGTGCTGGTCGAGGCGTCGAACGTGCCCGCAGCGCTCGGCGCCAGCGTGGAGGGCCCGTTGAGCCAGGCCGACGGCGGCGCGTTGTCCAGGGTCACGGTGATGGTCATCTGGGCCGAGTCGACCAGGCCGTCGTTCGCGGTCACGAGCAAGAGGTACGGCGTCGTGCACCCGCCCGGCGGCGTGCCGCTGAAGCTGAGCTGGGCCGCCATCCCCCAGGCGCCGAAGTTAGAGAAGCTCGCGCAGGCCGGGTCGGCGAGGTTGCCGGCGAAGGTCAGGGTCAACGGATCGCCCTCGGCGTCGACGCTCTCGGAGAAGTCGAGCGCAGTCCAGACGCCGCGGGCCAGGGTCAAACCCTGCGCCAGCGCCCCGTCGCCGAACAGGCGCAGCTCCGGCGCGGTGTTGACCAGGTCGACGGTCACCTCGGCGGTGTTGCTCTTGCCCGCGCCGCCGGCGTCGGTCACCGTCAGTCCGAAGGTCCAGGCGGTCGCCACCTCGTCCGGCATCGCCAGCACCAGGCCCGTGTCATCGAGCTCGGCGGCGGTGATACCGAAGTCGGCCGGCGTCCGGCCGGCCGGCAGCGCCCAGGCGTAGGTCAGCGGTGTCCCCTCCGGGTCGTAGCTCTCGGTGCCGATGAGCTGCAGAGCCCGGCCGTGCGCGACGTCGAGCGGACCGGCCGGGGTGATCACCGCCACCGGCGGGTCGTCGAAGTCGACCAGCACGCGCACCTCGACGGTGGTCGTGCGCCCCTCGTCGTCGGTCAAGGTCAGGGTGAAGACCAGCTCGGTGTCGGCGGTGACCGCCGGCGCGGTGAAGGTCAGTGTCGCGCTGGTCAGATCCCCGGCGGCGACCCCGAGGTCCGCGGCGCTGTAGCCGGCCGGTAGGGTCCAGGCGTAGCCGACGATGCTGCCATCGTCGGTCGAGCCGGAGGCGTCGAGCGTCAGGTCCGCGCCCGGCAGGACCCGCCGCGGCGCCGGCGGAGCGACCACCGCGACCGGCGCCTCATTGGTGACGACGATCACGGTGACCGAGGCGTAGCCGGTGCCGCCGGTGTCGTCGGTGACCCGCAGCGTGAAGCTCAGGTTCGGATCGGCAGGCACGGCCGGCGGCGCCAGCAGCGTGATCTGAGCCCCGGCCAGGTCAGCCGAGGTCAGGCCGAGCTCGGCCGGCTGGTAGCCGAGCGGGAGCGCCCAGAGGTAACCGGCGATGCTGCCGTCCGGATCGTAGGAGCCGCTGGCATCGAGGACCTGGGTCGAACCGATGCGCACCTCGACCGGCCCGGCCGGCGCGATCACCGCGACCGGCGCCTGACTCGAGAGCACGGTGACCTGCACCGCGGCCTCGGCGGTAGCGCCGTCGTCGTCGGTCACCGTCAAGGTGAAGGTGAGCGGCAGGCTCGGCGGCAGCGGCGGGACGAGCAACGGCATCGTCAGCGCCAGGCTGGCACCCGCCTCGGCGCCGGCGCCGAGACCGAAGTCGGCCGCGCTGAACCCCGACGGCAGGCCCCAGGCGAAGGCGACCACCTGACCGTCCGGGTCGGCGCTGCCGGTGCCGTCGAGCGTCACGGACGCGCCGTGCAACACATGCAGCGGACCGGCGGGCGAGATCGCCGCCACCGGGGGTTGGTTCACCGGCGGCGGCGGCCTGCCGGGGGTCTTGTCCTTGCAGCCCGAAACCAGCAGCAACGCGACCGCGCACGTCGAGACGAAGCGAGCCATGATCCCCTCCAGGGTGACGACCTTCGAGACTCTAGCCGAGCCGCGCGGCGACCGCCATGCTCGGCGCACCTCTGCCATTGACCAAGACCGTGCGGCGCGCCTACCGTGCGGTCATGCACCGCCTCACCTACCGCTCCCACCTCGCCCGCCTCGCCGCGTTGACCCTCACGCTCGGCTGCCTCCACTGCGCCGAGCCGACCACGCCGGAGCTGCCCGCCGGCGGCGGCGACGTGGACGGCGCGACCTGCTCGCGCCTGCCGGCGGCCGCCGACCGCACGCGCAAGGTGTTGATCTCGCACCCGAACGACGACACCGGCGACAACGCCAATGACTGGGAGGTCCTCGAGCTGACCACGGCCGGCGTGCTGCGCGCCACCGGCACCCGGATCACGATGGGCCGGCGCATCGACGGCGCGGTGCCGTTCACGCCCGACGGCCGGGTGGCGATCGCCGCCCAGCACGACGGCACGCTCGGCGTCGTCCGCTTCAACGATAGCGGCGGCGTGACCGTGGTGCACGAGGGCGCGACCGGCGCCTTCTACGCCGAGCAGGTGGTGATCTCTCCCGACGGTGAGACCGCCTGGATCGTCGACCCCAGCTTCCCCGTGGACGGCGGCGGCATCTACCGCATGTCGATCGGCTGCGACGGCACGCTGACCGACGAAGAGCTGCTGCTCACCACCAAGCTCGCCACCACGCTGCTGCTCGTCCCCGACCAGCCTGATCGAGCGGTGATCCTCGCCCGCGAGGTCGATGGCTCGACCGCCGGCCACGACGTCCACCTGGTCGAGCTCACGCCGACGCCGCGCTACCTCGCCGGCGCCGACCTGTTCCCCGACGACGAGCACCTGATCACCACCGCGACCATCTCCACCGACGGCCGCTACGCGATCGCCGCCGACGGCTCGCCCTGGTCGGACGTCCCGCACCGCCTCGGCGTGGTCGAGCTGGTTGGCGACACCCTTCAGCCGACGCAGACCATCTCGCCGCTGCCGTACGAAAGCCCGGCAGGCCTGGCCTTCTCCCCCTACGGCAACAGCATGCTGCTGCTCACCGCCGAGGCGTTCTCCGACGCATTGACCGTGTTCAGCTACGATCCGACCGACAGCGTCACGCCGTTCGACTACGCCGGCGAGGTCAGCTACGGCGCGGGAGACCCGGAGCTGCCGGCCGGCGTCGCGGTGATCGAGCGGGGCGCGCTCACCGGGCGGGCGCTGATCGCCGAGGTGCTCGGCGTGCGCCAGGTGCAGTTCCTCGCCAACGGCAGCGTCGCCGATGGCAGCTTCTACTCGACCGGCAGCGGCTACCAGGCGATCGTCGGGGCGGTCGGCGTCGCGCCGTGAGCGGTCAGGGCGCCCGTCCCGGCGAGCGCCCGGTGACCTCCTCGAAGTGCGAGCCGGCCGGCTGGGTGAAGGTCGACGGCAGCCGCACCCACGGGCGAACCTGAGAGACCTGGTAGCCCTCGGCGGCGATGCCGCCCTGCGCCGCGCCGCTCTGCATGTCGAGGAACATCATCCCCGACTCCTGGTCGACGAAGAAGCGCCCGCTGCGCCGCTCCCGGTCGCTGGTCGCCGGATCGAGGAACGTGTAGTAGAGCTTGCCGTTCTCGTCGACGCCGCGGCCGACGATGGTGACGAAGTGATCGGTGATGCGGTCGTAGTTGTAGTCGGCGTCCTTGCGGCTGACGCCGACGACCACCGGTAGGCCGTTCTGCAGACACCAGTCGATGTAGCGCCGGCCGGCGTCGAAGTCGTCGCGGTGGCCGGCGACGTAACCCGAGCCGTCCTCGGCGCGGGCCATGTAGTGCGAGTCTTGCATTTCACCGAGCCGCGCGCCCGACGCGACCGAGAGGGCCATGCGCTCAGCGTAGACGAAGCAATCGGTGTCGGTGCGCTGCGCCTGGTGGCGCACGTCGACCGTGACCGCCAGCGCCTCCGGGTCGCGACCGGTGGCGGCGGCGAAGCTCGCGGCGTCGAGAGCCCGGCTGTTGTCGGTGTAGCCGCGGAACGGCTGGTCGTAGGGGCGCACCAGGTGCTGCTCGACCAGCGCCAGCGCCTCGGCGGCGCGGCTCGGCGACTGGGCGACGGAAGGCGGCGGCCCGAGCGACAGCTCGGTCGTCGAGCCGTACGGATCGAGCCGGCGGAGTCGGTCGAAGAAGGCCCGGCCGCCGGCGACCCCGACCAGCCGCCCGCTGCGCGCCGCGGCGCGCAGCCCCGGGAGATCGAGGCCGAGCTCGGTCAGGCGTCGCTCCACCTCGGGGCGGTCGATGAGCCGGGTCAGGTCGATCTCGCCGCCCTGCAGCCGCTCGACCAGTTGATCGCGGGTGAGCATCACCTGCGGCTCGGCGTAGCGCTCGAGCGTCGCGACGACGATGCCCATCGGCGAGAGCGCCATCGCCGGGCCGTCGAGCGTCGTCACCGGCACGCCGGCGAGGAACGAGTGCGGATCGCGATTCTGGTCCTTCGCATCGATCGCGGCGAACAGCGCGGCGAAGTCGGCCGGGGTGCGCAGCACCTTGTCCCGATGGCGGGCGGCGATGGCGAGCAACGCCGCGGGCCGGATCCCCGCCGCCTCGAGGGTGGCCTGGTCCTGCGCCGTCAGCCGCTCGAGATCGATGCGCGTGTTGCGGAAGCGCTCGAGGAAGCTGGCGTCGTCGACCGTCCCCATCGCCGTCAGGCTGCCGGGCGCGGCCAACGTCGCGTCGGCGCTGGGCGGCGGCGGCGGCCCGTCGGGGACGAAGGCCGCCTCGAGCGCGGCGA
>JBFYZW010000175.1:0-10470 GCA_041309305.1 Deltaproteobacteria bacterium
CTTGGTCCGCGCCGCGAGCAGCTTCTCGAGGTCGGCGGCCGGGAGCTCGCGAACCACACCGATCTGGTGCGCGGCGAGCTGGATGCGCGCCAGGTGCTCGCACAGCTCGAGGCGCAAGAAGGCGGTCTCGAGGTCGGGACCGAAGCTGAGCACGCCGTGGTGCTCGAGCAGCAGGACGTCGGCGTCGTCCAGGTGCGGCGCCAGCGCCGCGGTCCACTCCGGGCTCTTCGGCAAGGCGTAGGGCACCAGCGGAATGCTGGCGCCGAGCGAGACCACCGGCTCGGCCATCATCGTCGTGCGCACCGGTACGCCGGCGACCGAGAACCCGGTCGCCATCGGCGGGTGGGCGTGGATGATCGCTTGGACGTCCGGCCGAGCCCGATAGACGACCAGGTGCAACGCGAGCTCGGTGAAGACCTTGCCGGTGCCGCTGTGGACCTTCCCCTGGCCGTCGACGACGATCAACGCGCTGCGCGTGACCGCGCCCTTCGACACCGAGGTCGGCGTCGCCAGGTAGCGATCCTCGCCGAGCACGGCGGTGAGGTTGCCGTCGTGGTTCGCGACCCAGCCGTTCTGGTGCAGCCGCCGGCTGAAGTCGACCATCTGCTCCTCGAGTTGGCGGCGCGGCAGCTGGCTCATCCGGGCGCCCTCCCGCGCGGCGCCGGCGTGTCGAGGTCGTCGATGATGCCCGCGACGATCGAGCGGATCGGCCCGCTGTCGGCGCCGAGCAGCTGACGCACGCCGTTGCCCTCGGTCAAGACCAGCACCCGATCACCCGGGCCGGCCTGCACCCGGTCGACCGCGATGAAGGCGTCGGCGGCCTTGCTGCCGTCGGGCGTCTCCGGCCGAACGAGCAGGAGCTTGCGCCCGTCGTAGGTCGGGTGATGACGCGTGGCGACCACCGTCCCGATGACCCGGCACAGCCTCATCCGACGTCCGTCCGCTGTAGGTCGTCGATCAGACCGACGATCGCCGCGTCGACCGGCACGAAGCTCGGCTCGAGCGCCAGCGCCGCCTCGCGCGAGCCGACCAGGACGACCAGATCGCCCGGGCCGGCCTGGACAGTGTCGACCGCCACCTGCTTGGCGCCGCTCGGCCGTTCATCCTCGTCGAGCGGCTGCACGAGCAGGAGCTTGTGCCCCTCGAGCCCCTCGATGCGCCGCTCGGCGACCACCGTGCCGATGACCTGCCCCAGGTACATGCGGCAGGCTCGTACCACGCAGGCCCGAGGCAGACAAGCGGCTCAACGGCGCGCGCGGCCGGCGTCGTGGCGGACGAGCAGCACGGTGACGTTGTCGTGACCGCCGGCGGCGAGCGCGGTAGCGACCAACGCCTGAGCCGCGGCCGTCAGATCGCCGCCGGCCGTGTTGACGATCGCCGCGATCGCCGCGTCCGGGACCAGGTCGGACAGGCCGTCGCTGCACAGCAGGTAGCAGTCGCCGATCCGCCCCGGCCAGCGATGCACCTCGGGCTCGATCACCGGATCGAGCCCGACCGCCTGGGTCAGGATGTGACCGAACTGCAACACCTCGGGGGCGCCCGGAGCGAGATCCCCGCGGTCGATCAGCGCCTGGACGACGGTGTGGTCGCGGGTCAGCTGCTCGGCCTTGCCGTCGCGGATCCGGTAGACGCGCGAGTCGCCCACGTGTCCGACGTGCACCCAGCGCTGGCCGAGCCAGACGCAGCACAGCGTCGTCCCCATCCCCGCCACCCCGGGCTGGGGCGGCGCGTAGTCGATAATCGCCTGGTTCGCGGCGCGGATCGCCCCGGCCAGCTTGGCGCCCCGATCGCGCGGCCGGTTGGGGATCGACTTCGCGGTCAGGTAGCGCGCCGCGGCGTCGATGGCCAGCTTCGCGGCCAGGTTGCCGTCCGGGTGGCCGCCCATCCCGTCGGCGAGCAGGTACAAGCCCCGACCGGCGATCGCGACCGCGAGGTCCTCGTTGCGCTCGCGGATCCGACCGACGTCGGTGAGCAGCGCGTGGCTCGCGCCACGCTCGCCGCTGCCTGGGGTTGTCATCCGTTCGACCTGCACGACGTTGCCCGCCCTCTCCCTAACCCAAAGCCAGCCCCTTGTCGACAGCACCGGCGCCGGCGCGATCCTGCCTGTCGCCCCGGCGCGGCAAACGTGCTACGCTGCCAGCCAACGTCGCCCGCAGCGAGACGAGGACGCCATGGCCCGAGCCCGTGCCACGTTGAAAGTCACCCGCGGCCCGAACAAAGGGGACGCGGTCAGCCTCGACCCCGGCTCCTGCCGGCTGGTCGGCCGGCACCTGTCCGAGCACGAGACGGTGATGATCGACCGCGACGGCAACCGCCTGCTCGACGGCGAGGCGAGCAAGATCCTCGTCCGCCACCTCGCCGACCGCGCCCCGCCGACCACCTCGGCGGCCAGCGAGGGCTTCAGCATCAACGCCTTCGAGCGCGGCGCCGACATCATCCTCGCCGACGACTCGATCTCCCGCGCCCACGCGATGGTCTTCATGGACGAGCAGGGGCTCGGGATCATCGACCTGGCCAGCACCAACGGCACGCGGCTCAACGGCCAGCCGGTCGGCACCGCCCGAGTCCAGGACGGCGACGTGGTCAGCATCGGCAACAGCGAGCTGGCGCTCAGCCTGCGCTGAGCCCTGCGCCTCAGAGGTTGCCGCCGCGTAGATCGGTCCCGGCGACCTGGGTGAGCAGCGTCGCGAGCACGGGACGAACCCAGTCGGCCGAGATCTCCTCGATCTCGACGACCACCCGCTTCTCGTCGCCGGCCAGGGTCGGCTCGCCCGGCCGGCGAACGAAGAGCAGCGGTGTGCGCCGCTCGCGGCTGAGCAGGCCGAGCGGCCCGGCGAGATCGTCCAGGTTGCCGGTGCCGAGCACCAGGCCGGCGATCGTCCCGGCCGACAGCCCGTAGCCGAAGGGCAGCAACCGGTCCTCGGCGGCGAGCGAGAAGAAGGTCACGGTCATCCCGGCGTCGAGCTTCAGCGCGCCGATCGTGCCGATCGGCAACCGGTGGAGCCGCTCGAGGTCGACCGGCGCGAAGCCGGGCAGGCGCGCGGCGGCGACCCCCAGCTGCCAGATCTCGTCCCCGTCGGCGCCGAGCACCGCGACCTTCGGGGCGGCGAGGAAGACCGGCGGCAGGCCGGCCCGGCGCAGGCGGCTGCGCAGGGCCAGGAGCTCGTCGGCGGTCAACAGCGCCCCCCCCGGCAGCGCCTGCCGCTTCTCGGTCACGCGCAGTAGCTTCGCGTCGATGAGCGACTTGAGCGCGACGAAGACCTCCATGTCGGTCGCCGCGGCGCGGTCGACCAGATCACCCACCTGCGGGTAGAAGCCGGCGAGCTGGAAGATCTCGGCCGTCACCCGGTGGAGCCCCTCGGGCAGCCCCTCGGCCGGCACGAGGCGCTCGAGCAGCGCGCTGCGCCCGGGCAGCTCCGGCAACAGGCGCGCCAGCTCGTCGCCCTGCCGCATCCCCTCCATCAGCAGGCTGTCGGTCGACGCGTTCAGGCTCGCGGTCGGCGCGCGCGCCCCGGGGACGAACGAGAAGCGGCCGCGATCCCAGGCGAGCAGACGGAAGAGCGCCTTCTGGCCGCGCGCCACGCCTACGGTCGCCTCCTCGATCCGCCCCTCGTGCAGGAAGATCTCGGCCCGCTCGTCGGTGCCGCGGGTGAGCTTGAGGCAGCCGGTCCGTCGGTTGACCGTGAACACCTGCAACAGGTCGACCATCGAAAACTGCTCGAGGCTGCCGCTCACCGCCCCGACCTCACCGCCGACCTGGCGGGCGGTCTCGACCTTGCGCAGCACCGCGGCGACGTGGGCCGCCACCTCATCACCGTTGAGCGGCTTGACCAGCACGCCGTGCAAGAAGCTCGGCGCGATGCTCTCGCGGGTCAGCGGCTCGTCGGACAAAACGATGAGCGGCGTCTCCTCGGTGCGCGGGTTGCTGCGCAGAATGCGCAGGAACTGGCTGGCGCTGATCAGCGGGCAGCCGCGGTAGAACATGATCAGATCGGGGTAGCGCAGCACCGCCAGCTCGAGCGCCTTCGAGCCGTCGCGGGCGAGCAGCACCTCGTACTCCTCGCCGAGCGCCTGCTTCAAGCCGCGCAGCGTCTCCTTGTTCGGATCGGCGATCAGGATGGTCTTCTTGCTCGCCATCAGAGCCCCAGCCAGAGCGAGAAGGTCAACCGCGTCAGCCAGACCAGCTCGCGCACCGCGCGCACCTCGCGGTTGACCACCGTGTTGCTGATCCGCTCGCTGCCGGGCGGCACGAGGCTGACCGCCAGCTCGACCTGCGAGGCGAGCCAGGTCGCCAGCTCGAAGCGCACCCCGCCGCGCGCCGTCGCCACCCAGGTGAAGCGCGCCGCGTCGTGGATGACGCTGCGACACGACTCGTCGGTGCAGCGATCGAACGCGTCGCCGACGTCGATCGCCTCGAGCTCGGCGAGAGAGTCGTCGAAGTAGAAGTCGTAGCCCGCCAGCGCGACGCCGCCGTCGGCGCCGGCGAACGGCACCAGCGCGCGGTCGGGGGAACGAAACAGCCAGGTGGCGCCGAGGCCGACGTCACCGTGCAACCAGTGGGCCGCCTGCCGCACCCGACTCACCTCTCCGCTCTGGACGTTGGCGAGGTAGCGCAACCTGGCGCGGCCAGAGAACGTCTCACCGGTCCCGCCGTACAGACGCAGCTGCAGCCCGGGGATCACCTCCCAGCCGAGCGCGCCGCCCAGGTGGTAGCCGACGCCGACCCGGCTCTCGCTGCCGACGCCGGTGAGCAGCCCGACCATCGGCAGCTCGAGCCCGAGCCCCCAGCCGAACAATCCCGGCCGCGCCGGCCCGTCCTCGGCCGCCGGCGCGACGGCGAGCAGCGTCGCCAGGACCAGCGGGCTCATCCGGCGCCTCCCTTCTGCAGGTGGTAGGCATCCTGCAGCTTGCCGATCAGGCCCTCGACCAGCGTCCAGTCGGCGGTGTGAAAGCCGTAGGCGCGTCCATCCTCGCGCCGCCGGGCGAGCAGGCCGTAGCTCATCTGCTCGCCGAGCAGCAGCAGCACCTCGTGCCGATCGAAGGCGCCGTCACCGACGCGCACGGGCAGCACGTTGTCGCCGTCCCGTAGCCGTGGGGGCGGCGCGCTGCCGAGCACGTAGGTGCGGAACGCCGGGTTGTCGACCCGGTTCAACAGATCGCCCAGATCGGACGCGTCGGCCCGCCAGTCGCTGCCCAGATAGAGCCAGCCGCCCGCCCCGGGCTGGCGCGACAGCTCGGCCAGGACGTCCTGGCGCACCAACGGCACGAAGCCGACCGGGAAGACGTGGTGACGCGACAACCCGCGCGCGTCCTCGGTCGCCGCCACGGCCCGGCCCGGATCGACCCGGCCGCCGGCGTAGGTCGCGTCGTCGCCGATGAGCAGCTCGACCGCACCCCAGAAGTCGACGTCCTCGAGGTGCAGGCGACGGAACAGGCTGCGCCGCGCCTCGTCGAGCCGTCGGGTGCAGGCGGCGAACAGCTGATCGACGTCGTCGCCGTCGCGGGGGAAGGCGGCCGGCCCGAAGCTGATCGCGATCGGCGTCTGGCGATCGATGTCGGACAAGAAGGGCGTGCGACGCAGGCTGTCGCGCGCGGCGCGCACGTAGGCCAGGCCGCCGAGGAAGTCGGTCTCGGGGAGGAGCAGGTACATCTCGTCGTCGGTGACCCGGGCCAGCACGTCGATGTCGCGCAGCACCGACGAGATGCCGAGCACGACCCGACGCAGCACCTCGGGGTAGACCTCGGCGCGCAGCGTCTGCTTCAGGGTCGGCAGGTTGTCGATCGCCACGCGCACGATTGCGAAGCTGCGCTGGTAGCGGCGCGACTTGTGCAGCTCACGGCCGAGGTAGTCGACGAAGTAGGTCATGTTGTAGGCCGAGGTCGACGGATCCCTCAGGCCCACCCGCTCGAGCTGGCGGAAGCGCCGCGCGTGGCCGATGGCCACCGCGCCGAACTCGCAGATCACCTTGGCGTGCGCGGCGTCCCGCCCGTCGAAGCCGCCGCCCAGCTTGCTGACCAGCTGGACGACGCCGACCAGCCGGCCCTCGCGACACAGCGGCGCGAGCAGGCTCTCGGCCGGCGCCGGCCGGCGCTCGAGGGCGGCGAGGTCGCGGTTGACGGTGACCGGCAGGCCGCGGACCAGCTCCTTGCCCACTGGGCTCTCCCCGGGCGTCCAGGCCATCGGCAGCCCCGACCCGTCGACCAGGCCGCGGTAGCCGTGCATCGCCAGCTCGCCGTTGTCCTCGCGCGCGAGCCACAGCGCCGCGCCCTGCGCGCCGCACACCTCGCCGACGGTCTCGAGCAGCCGCTCGCAGACGGTCTCGAGGTCCAGGCTCTGCATCACGCCCAGGCCGCGCTGGAAGATCTTCTGCACCTCGGCGTAGAGGATGTTCTCGTGCAAGAGGCGGGCGTGCTCGTCGTAGAGGGTGGCGCGCTCCTGGAGCCGGTCGATGACCATGACCAGCTCCTCGCGCTCGATCGGCTTGACCAGGTAGTCGTAGACGCCCAGCCGCATCGCGCGCACCGCGGTGCGCACGTCCTCGGAGCCGGTGGCGACGATGATGTCCTGCGCCGGGCTGAGGTTGCGCAGCTTCTCGATCAGATCGAGGCCGGAGAGCCCCGGCATCACCAGGTCGACGATCACCAGCTGAAAGCGGCCGGGCGCGAAGGCCTCGAGCGCCAGCTCGCCGCTCGCCGCGGTGTCGACCGCGAAGCCGCGCGAGCGCAGGAAGTCGCCGTAGACCTGCAGGAAGAAGGGGTCGTCGTCGACCAGCAGGATGCGGTACGCGCTCACTCGTCGACCTCACCGGAGAAGACCACCACCGCCTCGCCCTCCTGACTCACCTCGCCGTCGGGGTCAACCGCGATCGTCAAGATTCCCCCGGGCATGACCACCTGCATCGGCTGGCCCTCGCGCCACAGCCCGAGGCGCACCGCCGCCGCGCCGATGGCGCAGGCAGCGCTGCCGCAGGCCTCGGTCAGCCCGACGCCGCGCTCGAACACCGCCGCCTCGAAGCCCTCGGCGATCGGCCGGACGAAGCTGGCGTTGGCCCGCCGCGGGAACGCCGGGTGGCGCTCGAGCGCCGCGCCGAACCGCTCGGCCGTGTCCCGCACCGGCTGGTCACTGATCACCACCGCGTGCGGGTTGCCGAGTTGCACCGGCACGACCTGACGCGCCTCGCCGCCGACCGCCAGCGTCACCGTGCCGTCCGGCCCGGCCGCCGGCAGGTCCGGATGCCGGCCGAGCGCCCGCCCCATGGTCACCCGGTAGCGATCGGCCGTCACCCGCCAGACGCGGTGCAGCCCCTGGCCCGAGCGCAAGGTCACCGGCTCGCTCCGCCACGCACCGCGCTCGAAGAGGTGGCGCGCGACGCAGCGCAGACCGTTGCCGCAGGTCTCCGCCTCGCTGCCGTCGGCGTTGTGCACCTGCATCCGCGCCAGCGCCTCGTCGTCCGGCCAGACCGTCAGCACGCCGTCGGCGCCGATGCCCCGCCGTCGGTCGCACCAGCGCCGCGCCTGGGCGGCGGTCACCTCGACCCCACCCTGCCGGTGGTCGAGCAGGACGAAGTCGTTGCCCAGCCCCTGGACCTTGACGAATCGACGCACGCCGGCAGTCTATACCGGCCGAGGGGACGAAGAAACGACCGCGCGAGCCCGCGGCGGCTACGAGGCGCTCGCCTCGCTCTGGCGCGCCTTCTCGGCCGGCGCCGCCTCGGCGTCGGCGCGGCGGACCAGGCCGACGATCCGCTCGCCGGTGTTGGCGATGAGATCCCAGTTGTGGCGCACCCGTGGCTCGACCCGCTCGATCCAGCGGGCGGCGAGCTCGCGCCGCTCGGGGAAGCGCTTGGCCTGCTCGAGCAGGGTCGCGGCGATCTCGACGTCGGCGAGCAGCTGCGCCAGGTGCTCGGCGTGCAGCAGGCCATAGGCGAAGTCGCGCTTCGGATCCCAGTCCTTGAGGAAGGCGTTGAAGAACTGGTTGAGGGGCTTCTGGCGCGCGGCGCTGAGCTTCTCCTTGGCGATGGCGAGCAGGATGCTCTGCTGGGCCGACAGCGCCAGCGAGCGCATCGCCCAGTAGCGCCGCTCAAGCTCGTCGCGGGCGCGCACCGCCTCGAGCTTGGCCTGAGCCAGCCGCTGGACGAACAGCTGCGGCTTCTTCATCGCCAGGCCGAGGTGATCCTTGAGCGCCATCAGCGCCTGGATCTGGCTGGTCCCCTCGTAGATGGGCAGCACCAGCGCGTCGCGCAGGTAGCGCTCGGCGTCGTACTCGTGCGAGTAGCCGTAGCCGCCGTGGATCTGCATGCCGAGCCGGGTGATGCGCACCGCCGCCTCGGCGGCGGCGTACTTGATCAGCGGCGTGAGCAGGCGGGCGCGGCGCTTGGCCCGCTTGACCTCCTTGTCGGTGTCGGTGCCGTTGCCGCCCTTGGCCTTCTTGAGCAGCATCAGCCGGGTCGCGGTCTCCTCGCACAGCGCCGCGTCGACGGCGATGGCGCGCAGGCCTTTGATCGTCACCTCCATCTCGTCGAGGTAGTCGGCGATCATCTCGTGGCGGTCGATGGTCTTGCCCATCGTCTTGCGCTCGGCGGCGTAGGCCTTCGCGGTGCGGTAGGCCGCCTCGCTGATGCCGATCCCCTCGAAGCCGACGCCGATGCGCGCGTTGTTCATCAGCATCAGCATCATCTGGAAGCCCTCGCCCGGCTCACCGATCAGCTCGGCCTCGGAGTTGTCGAACTGCACCGAGCAGGTGGCCGACGAGTGGTGGCCGATCTTCTCCTCGACCCGGTCGACGTAGCCGTTGACGATCGTCTTGCCGTCACGCTCGATGGTCAGCGGCACCAGGAACATCGACAGCGCCTTGAGCGAAGCCCGATCCTCGGTCTTGGCGAGCACGAAGTGGAACTTGCCGTGGCCGGAGGTGATGAAGATCTTGTTGCCGGTCACCCGCCAGACGCCCTTGTCGTCCTGCACCGCCTTGGCCCGGATGTTGGCCAGGTCGGAGCCGGCCTCCGGCTCGGTCAGGTCCATCGAGCCCCAGGTGTCGCCGGCGATGATCTCCTGGATGTAGGCGTCCCAGCGGGTCGAGACGATCCGCCCCTCGTCGTCGAACTTGGCGCTCCCCTCGCGGATCGAGTACTCGACCATCGCCGCGGCCATCCCGGCGTGGAAGGCGAAGTGGGTCATCGAGCCGACGTCGGCGCGAGCGAAGACCTCGGCGATGAGGAAGTAGGTCAGGACCGGCAGGTTCATCCCGCCGAGCTCGCGCGGCACGGTCATGCCGTAGATGCCCATCTCCTTGAGCTGCGAGAAGATCGCCTCGTGCTCGGGGGGCGAGATCACCTTGCCGCCCTCGACCCGCTGGTGGGCGTTGTCCATCGCCCGCGCCCGCGGCGCGACCTCGTCGGCGACGAACTGGCCGACCAGCTCGAGGACGTCCTTGTAGGAAGTCACCGCCTCGCGGAAGTCCTTCGGCGCGTCCTTGGCGCGGAAGTGGTTTTCGACCAGGTCGACCAGCTTCTCCCAGTCGATGTACTGCTCGACGTAGAATTTCAGGTCGTCGTTGTCGGCGTAGAAGTTGGCCACGGGCTCCTCCTCAGGTTTCGAACGGCGAACGATAAGCTAACCCTTTTGACACAGCGCGTCAACTGGATCGTCTCGGCGCGCTGCGCGGTCGCGAACTGACGCGGAGTGCGCCATTTGTCGCTTGCCCGGCGCTGGGGTTCATCTATAGTGCGCGCAACGTAGGTTTCAAACCTACTCAACTCGGGAGCCTCGAGGGCCTCCAATCTCTCTTACCCCGCAAGGAGGGGACTTCATGGACACGTCAGTTCAGTACACGAGCTCGGGTGGCGGCGGCGCGGCTGGGATCATCATCGGCATCATCTACCTGGCGATCATCATCCTGATGGTGGCCAGCTTCTGGAAGATCTTCACTAAGGCCGGCAAGCCGGGCTGGGCGGCGATCGTCCCGATCTACAACATCGTCGTGCTGTTGCAGATCGTCGAGAAGCCGGTGTGGTGGATCATCCTCTTCCTCATCCCGATCGTGAACTTCATCATCTCGATCATCATCTACGTGTCGCTGGCCAAGGTCTTCGGCAAGGGCGTCGGCTTCGCGCTGGGGCTGCTGTTCCTCGCGCCGATCTTCTTCCCGATCCTCGGCTTCGGCTCGGCCCAGTACGTGGGCGCCGGCGCCAAGCCCGCCTAGCGATTCGCAACGCACGGTTTTGAAGAGGGGCGGTGCGACGAGCACCGCCCCTTTTTTCGGACGGTCACGATTCCCGATCGCCACGGGCGGCTTCGCCCGAGGGAAGACCGAGAACGGGGTGTGCGCGATTCGCGCACCCCCGTTTAGCCGCAATGCCGTTCACTTAGCGCCCCGCCAGAGTGGCGCCTTGCGGTCGTACGCGCTCATCTTGATTTTCACGGCGCGAGGGTAGGCGCGTCCAGGCCGTCGCTCGGGCAAGACTAGCAGCT
>JBFYZW010000176.1:0-7693 GCA_041309305.1 Deltaproteobacteria bacterium
CCCCGTGAGCGACGATGACCGCACCCCGCCCCGCCGGGCGCGGCCGGGGCGGCGCGATGGGCCTCGGTGCCGGCGGGCGAATGAAACAGAAGCTCTACCCCGATCCCTACAGCCTCGAGACCTGGGACCAGACGCGCACCAGCCGCGTCTTCGTGCATATCGTCAACAGCGCGCTGTGGCGGGAGATCACCGGTGAACCGGCGCCCGAGAGCCCGGTCACCGCGGCCTCGTACGCCGCTGGTGGCCTGCCCTGGTTCGACCTCTACGACGAGCACCTGCCGGCGCTCGACCCCACCGGCGCGTTGGCCCACGTCGCCTCGATCAAAGAGATGGACGCGAAGACCTTCGGCCAGCCGCTGCAGGACGACGATCCGGTCGCCACCGGGCCGGTCCACAAGCTCCTGGTCAAGCTGGCGCGCGGGCTCGGCGTGCGCGACGGCTCGTGGTGAGCCGAGGAGGAGCCCCGTGAGCGACGATGACCGCACCCCGCCCCGCCGGGCGCTGGCGCTCGGAGATCTCGCGGTGGTCCCGCCGCACGGCCTCGCCGAGGTGGTCGGGATCGCCCCGCGCACCCTCGCCGGCGAGACCGCGACCTTCTACGAGTTGGCGCTCTGCGCCCACCCCACGCGGGTGCTCGTCCCGGCGGGCAAGCTCGCCGCGCTCGACCTGCGCCCGCTGGTCGGCGCACGAGAGGCGGCGCAGATCCTCCGGCTGCTCAGCCGGCGGGCCAACCCGCTGCGCGGCCCGTGGCCGAGGGTGGCCCGGACGCTGAGCGAGAAGATGAACAGCGGCTCGCTCGTCGCCGCCGCCGAGGTGCTGCGCGATCTCTCGCACCTCAAGGCGCGCCAGCCGCTGTCGATCACCTCGCAACGGCTGCTCGACGCGGCCCGCGCGCTGGTGGTCGCCGAGCTGACCGAGGCGACCGGACGGAGCCGCGCGGAGATCGACGACGAGGTGCGCGCGCGGGTGGATCGCGGCGCGCGGTTGCCGTGCGGGCTGCGGCGCGGCTGAGCGGCCAAGACGGGGGTGCGCGCTTCGCGCACGCCCCGTGTGCAGTTGTCCTGCGGGCGAAGCCGCCCCTGCGCTCGCAGATCGTGGCCGTCCGTTCAGCAGGCCAACGTATCGCCTTCGCGCTCGACCGCCGAGGGCTTGGGCTGCAGCGGCGTGTCGACCTCGGGCGGCAAGCGCCGCCGCAGAACCAGGAAGGCCGCCATCGCCCCGACCCCGATGACCAGCCCGAGCACGACCCCCAGGTCGTGATCGAGCCCGAAGCCGACCTCCTCGACCAGGATGTAGCTGGTGGTCACCACGGTCATGAAGACCGCCGGGACCGCCGCCAGCCACCACCGCTGCCCGCGCCGGGCGAGGAACACCGCCCCGGCCCAGAGGGTGACCACCGCCAGCGTCTGGTTGGCCCAGCCGAAGTAGCGCCAGATCAGATCGAAGCGGACGAAGTTCAAGACGATCGCCACGGCGAAGAGGGGCAGCGCGATGAGGTAGCGGTTGCGCACCCGCGCCTGCGGCAGGTGCAGGTAGTCGGCGACGATCAGGCGCGCGACCCGGAACGCGGTGTCCCCCGAGGTGATCGGCAACACGACGACGCCGATCACCGCCAGCGCGCCGCCGATCGGGCCCATGGTCGCGACGCAGATCTCGTTGACGATCTTCCCCGGTCCGCCGCTGGCCAGCGCCTGGCCGAGCGCCGCCGCTCCGGCGTAGTGCCCCTGCGCCGCCGCCGCCCAGACCAGCGCGATCACCCCCTCGGCGATCATCGCGCCGTAGAAGACCAGGCGCATCTGCGTCTCGGAGCGCAAGCAGCGGGCCATCATCGGGCTCTGCGTCGCGTGGAAGCCGCTGACCGCGCCGCAGCTGACGGTGATGAAGATGACCGGCCAGGCCGGCAGCCCCGCCGGGTGCTGATTGGCGAAGTCGAGCGGCGGCGGCTCGAGCTGGCCGGAGAGCAGCGCAACGAGCAAGCCGGCAACCATCACCAGGAGCGCGGCGGCGAAGAACGGGTAGACCCGGCCGATCACCCGATCGATCGGCAGCAGGGTCGCGAGCACGTAGTAGATGAAGATCGCCGCCATGACGATCCACAGCCAGTGGGTCGCGCCGACGCCCCCGGCGGCGAAGTGCTGACCGAAGCCGTCCCCCAGCCAGGCGCCGACGCGCTCGGCCGGGACGAGCTCGACGATCAGCATCGCCGGGCCCTTGACGAACACCGTGCCGACGAGCACGACCAGCACGACGATGAAGCCGGTCGCCGCCTGGCGCGCGACCGGGCCGAGGTAATGGCCGATCAGGTCCGGCAGCCCGGCGCCGTTGTTGCGCATCGACATCGCGCCGGAGAGGAAATCGTGCACCGCGCCGCCGAGCACGCAGCCGAACACGACCCAGAAGAAGACCTGCGGCCCCCACAGCGCGCCCATGATCGGGCCGTAGACCGGCCCGAGGCCGGCGATGTTGAGCAGCTGGATGAGGTAGACCCGCCAGGTGGGCATCACGACGAAGTCGACGCCGTCGGCGAGCGCGATCGCCGGCGGCACGCGCGCCGGATCGGGGCGGACGGCGCCCTCGACCAGCCGGCCATAGAACAGATAGCCGCCGAGCAGGACCGCCAGACCAACCAATACGGTAACCATCTCGGCTCCGGGCCCCCTACTCGACCTGCAGCCCGCGCGGCGGCGCGGGGGCCAGGTCGTCCGCCGCACCGAGGCGCAGCACGAAGACGTTGTCGTCGACCGAGTTCATCAACACGAAGACGCCGCCGGCCGGCGCGTAACGAAACCGCCCGTGTGTCCCCTGCCCGACCGGCTGCGGGCCGCCGGCGTAGGTGGTCGCCTGCCAGACCCGCGCCTCGAGGTCGAGCGTGTAGACGACGTCCGGGCTGTCCTCGCCCCAGGCGACCACCTGCCCGCGGGTCGGATCGAAATCGAGGCCGGGGTAGATGGCGCCGATCAACGCGTCACCCCCGGTCGTCTCGACCTCGACCACCTGGTAGTCGCTGGTCGGCGAGATGTCGATGGTGCGGACCGTGCCGCGCTCGGCGGCCACGTCCCAGCCGACGATGACGAACAGCCGGCGCACCGGATCGATTGTCGCCGCCAGATGATAGCCGAAGTAGTCTGCCGAGCTGGTCAGGCGGGTGTAGGCGTCGGTCTCGACGTCGTAGGCGTACAGGTGGGCGAGGTCGTGCAGAAAGATCAACCGCCGGTTCGGATCGTAGGCGGTCAGGATGCCGGCGACGGCGGCCGGGGTCGGCCCGCTCGGCGCCATCGCCTGCCAGCTCATGGTCGCGAAGTCGAACACCCAGGTGTCGTCGCCGAAGTAGCCCGGCCCGCAGGCGAGCGAGCCGCCGAAGACGAACATCTGGTCGGTGTGGCGGATGTACTCGATGCCGTCGTAGGTGTGACGGCTGTTCGGCTGGGTGCCGCCGGCGATGCTGGCCGTACAGCTCGAGGCGATCGGCAAGCCCGGGTCGGTGATCCGCGCCAGCGCGCCGGCACCGACGTCGAAGGCGTAGAGCTCGTTGCCGTAGTAGTCGTTGTGCCCGCCGCCGAAGATGATCAGCCGGTCGCGGGTCGTGTCGAAGATCGCGCCGCTCCAGGCGGCGGTGATCCCGGCGCAGCCGCTCGCGCCCCAGACCTCCGGGAAGCCGTGCTCGGCGGCGCAGACGTCGCGCAGCTCGGTCCCCGAGATCTCGTGCCAGCCGAGGCCGGTCGGCTGCGCCGCCAGCGGAGCGCCGCCGACGGCGACCACAGCCCCCAGCACCAGCTCGACGAGCCGCCGGTTGTCGATGGCCACCACGACGACCAGCATAGCAGATCTCGTCCCCGGCGACCGCGCCGTGGTATCCTCCCTTCGGCGGAGGCGGCGCGCCCCGTGGGCGCCGCGGGAGGCCTGACCCATGCGCTCGCACCTGCTCGCCTTGTCGCTCACGCTCGCCGCGGTGGCCTGCACCGGCGAGGTGGGGCGCACGCCACGCGGCGACGATCGGACGCCCCCGACGGTCAGCGCGACGCTGCCGGCGGCCGACGCCGTCGACGTGTCGGTCAACACGACGGTGACGGTGACCTTCAGCGAGGCGGTGGCGCCGGCCAGCGTCACCGCGGCCAGCTTCAGCCTCGCGCCGGCAACCAGCGCGGCGCTCGAGGTGGACGGCGCGACCGTACGCCTGACCCCGGCGGCGCCGCTGGCCTTGAGCACGCCCTACACCGCGACGCTCGGCACCGCGCTGACCGACCTGGCTGGCAACCCGCTCGCCGCCGCGTACACCTGGAGCTTCACCACCGCCGCGACCGTGACCCACGCCGCGACGTTGACCTGGGAGGCGCCGGACGAGAACGCCGACGGCAGCACGCCGCTGGTCGACCTCGCCGGCTATCAGGTCTACCACGGCACGACCTCGCGCAGCGCCGGGGGTTTCGTCGCCTACGACGCCGTGCTCGACGTCGGCAACGCGCCGATCTGCGCGATCGGCGGCGGCGGCGCGCTCGAGTGCGTGCACGTGCTCGACGGCTTCGCCGCCGGCACCACGGTCTACTTCGCGGTCACCGCCTACGACACCAGCCGCAACGAGAGCGCCTTCTCGAACGAGGCGAGCAAGAGTTTTTGAGTCGCGGCGGGACCCCCGCTCACCGACGCGGCAGCCGTGCCTTGAGCCGCGCGACGCGCTGGTAGGCGCGCGCGATCAGGCCGCGGTCGAGGCGGCCGGCCTCGACCAGGCGCAGCGTCGTGTCGATGACCCGGGCGGTGATCTGCTGATCGTAGACGCTGTTGTTGGCGAAGACCAACAGGTCGACGCCGGCGGTGAGCGCCAGCTCGACGGTGCGCGTCAGGTCGTAGTGGCCGGCGATGGCGCCCATCTGCAGGTCGTCCGAGATGACCACGCCGTCGAAACCGAGCTCACCGCGCAGCAGCGTCCCGATCGTCGCCGCCGAGAGGGTCGCCGGCGCGGCCGGGTCGAGCGTCCGGTTGAAGACGTGGGCGGTGACCACCGCGTCGGCCAGGCCCTCGCGCGCGAGTCGGCGGAACGGCTCGAGCTCGACGCGCGACCAGGTGCCGGTGATGTCGGCGAAGCCGAGGTGGGTGTCGCGCCCGGCCGAGCCGTGGCCAGGGAAGTGCTTCAGCGCGGTGAGCAGGCCGGCCGCCCGGTGGGCGCGGATCACCTCGCGGGCGTGACGCAGCACGCGCTCGACGTCACGACCGTAGGAGCGCTGCACCGCGCCGATCGCCGGCCCCTGCGGGTCGATCGCGAGGTCGACGACCGGCGCCAGGTTCAGGTTGATGCCCAAGGCCGCGAGCACGCGCGCCGTCTTCTCGGCCTCGGCGCGGGTGACCGCCGGATCGTCGAGCGTACCGAGGCGCCCGGCTGACGGCGGTCGCGGCAGGCCGAACGCGCCCTCGAGCCGCCGCACCCGGCCGCCCTCCTGATCGATGGCCACGAGCAGCGGCGCGCTGGCGGCGGCCTGCAGCGCGGCGATGAGGTCGCGGAGCTGCGCGACGCTCTCGAGGTTGCGCCGCTCGCTCTGCAGCGGCACGTCACGGCGGAAGAGGATCACCCCGCCGAGGTGCCGCCGGCGAACGTCCTCGAGGATCGGCGCGCTCTCGGCGGGCGTCAGGCCGCGAAAACCGACCACCAGCAGTTGGCCGATCTGCACCTCGAGCGGCGGCAGCTCGGGCGCCGCGCCGAGCAGCAACGGGACGAGCAGCGCCCAGCACACCGCGGCGGCGCCGGTCAGAGGCTGTCGCGCACCCGGCGCAACGTTGTCATCGCCCGGCTCAGCTCGTCGTGGATCGCCTTGATGTCCTTGGCGCTCCACGTCTCCTTGGGCTCGCGGACGAAGGTGGTCTTGTCGACCCGGTTGTCGAAGCGCGCCACCGGCAGGTAGTAGATCTTGGTCACGTAGCGGTCGTTCTCTTTGATGATCCGCTCGATCTTGATCGTGTCCGGCTTGTCCGACTGCTCGATCAGGTAGCTCATGTCGTCGCAGCCGTACTGCCCGAGCATCACCTCCATCGGCACGCAGTGGTGCAGGATGCTACCCTGTGCGCTCGGCCGGCCGCGCTCGATGTTCTTGCGCCGGCTCTCAGCCGGATCGACCCAGACGTAGAGCACCGCCGCCTTGGCCAGGATGTCGGGCGACAGCCACTGGAAGGTCGTGCCGTAGCCGTAGGGCGGCGTCAGCGGGAAGGCCGAGCCATTCGGCCCGCCGCGCGCCGCCTCGATGACCAGGGTCTTGCCCTTGCGCTCGGCGCCGAGCGTGCGGTTGAGGACCTCGAGCTCGTGCCGCGCCTCCTTCTCCAGCGCCTCGGCGACCTGCTTGCGGATGCGGTAGGGCACGTCGCCCATGTGCTGCGGCAAGCCCACCTTCTCGTGTGCCGCGTCGAGCCGATCCATCAACAGCTGCGCCGCCGACGGCGGCGCGAGGGTCCGGCCGGCCATCAGGTTGGCGTGGTCCTCGTTGAGCAGCTCGATCAACACCGCCCAGGTCCAGTCGTCCTGGAACGGCCGCTCCGGTCCCTTGTAGTAGACATAGCGCCAGCCGTGCGCCTTCAGCTCGTCGTCGAGGCGGTGCATCAGGTGCACGTACGGATAGTCGTCGAGCTGCAGGGTCGGCCCCATCGCCATCTCGCGAACGCACTGCTCGGGCGTCAGGCTCGACATGTAGGTCCGGGTCTCCGACTTGCCGGAGGCCGGCAGAGAGAAGATCAACACGGTGTCGAGGATGTCGCTGGCCATCGTGGGTCTCCTTCGCTTGGCCGAGGAGCATCGCACGAGGCCGGCGAGCGAGCCAAGCAGAACCGTCTCGGCCGGGTGCGGTTCCTGGGCATCGGGGTGGCCGTCTCGTTTGGGAAGACACCGCGGGCGCGGTCACCGGCGTCCGCGGTGCCCCGACTTTGCGGATCCGCGCCCGTCAGGGTCGGCCGGTCTCGTAGACGTGGATCCGCCCGACCAGCGTCTGGGGGCCGACGAGCTCGGCCTGGTAAGGCACGCGCGCGGCGTCGGCGCCGAGCCACAGCCGGCCACGCTGCGGCTGGCGCGAGCGCTCGGAGGCGAACAGCACCTGGTAGCGATGTGCCGGGCGCACGCCCACCGGGGTGGTGATCCGCTCCTCGCCGTCGGGCGTCAGCCACACGGTGTAGGCGCGCTGGTTGCCGTAGATGATCACGCAGCCTTTGGCGTCAACCGGTAGCGCGCGGACGAGGTAGAAGGCGCTGATGAAGTCGAGCACCGGGTGAATGAAACGCCGCTCGGCGGTCTTGGTCTCGCCGTTTTTCACCCGCTCGGAGCGCAGCGCCTTGCCCGTCGCGTCGCTGGTGACCACCTCGTCGAACAGGTCGGCGCGCAGCTCGTAACGGTTCATCGCCTTGCGCGGCCAGTAGGCGCCGTCGGCGACCAGCGACGCCGCCTGGCCGCGCACCGGCACGAAGGCCGCGACCAGCGCGTCGAGCCGGAACAGGCTGCGGTACTCGACCACCGGCTGTCCCTCGTGCGCGCCGCGGCGCTCGACCTTGAAGTCGACCGTGCCAACGCTCAGCCCGTCGACGTCGAGCAGGTAGCGCAACGTCTCACCGACCGCCGGGCGTGGCGGGACACCGGGTTGGAGCGGCGCGTGGCAGAGGCTCATCCCCTCGGGGACGCGCGGCGCCCGCGCCGGAGGAGCGGGCTGCGCCGGGCGGGCCGGCGGCA
>JBFYZW010000177.1:0-10162 GCA_041309305.1 Deltaproteobacteria bacterium
GTGCTGCGCCCCTACCTCTCGTCGCACAGCGTCGATCGGTACGAGCGTTACGCCGACCGGCGCGCCGACGCGCTCGGTCTCGACGCGTGGGTCGCCGAGACCAACAGCGAGTCGCGGGCGCTGTTCTGGGTCGAGGTCAGCCTGGCGTTGGCCGGCGCGGCGGGCTACGCCGTCTGGCTCTCGACCGACGGCGACGCCGGGCCGGCGGCGACGGTCGCGCTCGGGGCGACCGCCACGCTGCCGTGGCTGTTGATCTTCGACGGCATGGACCTCGGCAACGTCGAGCTGCGCGCCCCGGCCGCGGCCGTCGATCCGCACCGCGCGCTTTGAGGCCTTGGCTGCCGGTCCGCTTTGCCGGATCATGCCCGGCGATGGACAGCCTGAACCGCCTCGAGGGGTTCTACTGGGTGGCGCGGGCCGAGGGCTACGCGCGCGCCACCCGGGCGATGCCCTACCCGATCACCCAGCCGGGCCTGCACCAGCAGGTGCGCAAGCTCGAGCAGGACCTCGGCGTGCGGCTGTTCGAGCGCGCGGGCAAGAACCGGGTGTTGCTCACCCCGGCCGGCCAGCGCCTGTTCACCGAGGTCGCGCCGTTCCTCGAGCAGTTGCCGGCGGTAATCGCCGAGGTCACCGGCCGGCGGCTCGGCGGCCGGCTGCGGGTCAGCGCGCCGGGACACGTGATGCGCAACCTGCTGCCGGCGTGGTTGCGGCGGGTCGAGCGGGCCCGGCCTGACATCCGCTTCTCGATGCACGAGAGCGGCGACAACGCGCTTGGCGGGCTGCAGAGCGGCGCAACCGACCTGTGGGTCGACTATGTCGCCGAGCTGCCGCCCGAGGTCGAGGCGCGGCAGGTCGGCGAGGTGCAGGCGGCGATCGCGCTGCCCCGCCGTCATCACCTGGCCACCCGTCGGACGCTGCGCCTGCGCGAGCTCGGCGAGCTGCCGTTCGTCGCCTACGAGCCGGGGCGCCGCCACCGGGCGCTGCAGATGCAGGCGCTGGCCGCGGCCGGCGTCGAGCCGGAGATCCTCGCCGAGGCGAGCTCCTCCGACACGCTGGTCGCGTTGGTCGGCGCTGGGCTTGGCTTCAGCTTGATCCCGGTGCTGGTCGGCAGCCGCCAGACGTGGCCGGGCGTCGCGCTGCGACCGCTCACCGAGCCGCGCGCCCGCTTCCCGGTGCTGGCCGTCTGGCGGCGCACGTCGCGCAACAACCCGGTGCTGCGCGCGGTGCTGGAGCTGGCGCCGCGCCCGGCAGGCCGGGCCGGCGAGCGTCGCCGATGAGCCGCCGCTACCTGGTGCTCTCCGACCTCCACCTCGCCGACGTCGAGGAGGGGCCCGACGGCTGGAAGGCGTACAAGCGCGCCGCCTTCCGTATCGACGACGAGCTCGACGCGCTGATCCGGCGCTTCGTCGCCGACGCGCCGGCGGGCGCCGAGCTGACGCTGGTGCTCAACGGCGACGTGTTCGACTTCGACGTCGTCACCGCGATCCCCGAGCCCGCGCCGTGGCCGGTCTCACGCCGCGAGCGCCAGCGCGGGCTCAACCCGACCGCGCCGAAGTCGGTCTGGAAGCTCGAGCGGATGCTCGCCGACCACCCGGGCTTCGTCGCTACGCTCGCCCGCTTCCTCGGCGAGGGCCACCGGGTCGTCTACGTGCTCGGCAACCACGACCGCGAGCTCCACTTCCCCGAGGTACAACAGACGTTGCGCCAGGCGCTGCGCGCCGCGGCGGCGACGGCCGGTCAGCGCTTCGCCGACGCGCAGCTGACGTACGCGCCCTGGTTTTTCTACGCCCCGGGCGAGCTCTACGCCGAGCACGGCCATCAGTACGACTACTACACCTCGTTCCGTTACCAGCTCCACCCGGTGGTCCGCTGGCGCGGCGAGGAGGCGCTGGCCCTGCCGATGGGCAACCTCTCGAACCGCTACCTGGTCACGCGCATGGGCTACTTCAACCCGTACGCCTCGGATTACATCCTCAACCTATTCCGCTACGTGACCCATTGGCTGCGCTACTATGCCTTCACCCGCCGGAGCATCTTCTTCCCCTGGCTGTTCGGCAGCCTGGCGGTGATGAGCCGGCTCTTCCGCCTGAAGGGCAAGCTCCGGCACGAGCCGCCCGAGCACGCCGAGCGGTTGGCGCGCTGTGCCGCCGAGCATCAGCTCGGCATCGACGAGATCGCCGCGCTCGGGAGCCTGCACGAGCCGCCGATCACGCAGAAATGGTTCCGCATCCTGCGCGAGCTGTGGATTGATCGGTTGCTCATCGCGCTCTCGATGACCGGCGGGACGATCGCGCTGGCGCTGGTGCCGATCCCGCTGTGGATCAAGCTGATGGTGCCGCTCTCCAGCTTCCCGCTGCTCTACCTGATCTACGAGTGGGCGGTGCGCGACGAGAGTATCTTCCGAATCGAGAAGGAGATCCCGCAGAGGGCGCGCGCGGTCGCTCGGGTGCTGCCGGCGCGGGTGGTGACCTTCGGGCACACCCACGTGCCGCGGCTCGTGCCGCTCAGCCGCGAGGCCACCTTCGTCGACACCGGCACCTGGGCGCCGATCCCGACGGCGACCGGCCAGAGCGAGCTGCGCCCCGGTTTGCGCAACTACCTGATCGCCTCCTTCGCCGGCGGCGAGGTGCGGCTCGAGTTTGGCTCGTGGATGGGCGAGCTGGGGACAAGTGGCGCGCTCAGGGAACGGTGAACGGTGCCGAGGCCTCCGAGGTGTTGCCCTCGAGGTCGGTGACCGTACCGCTGACCCGATCGCCGGGGGAAAGGCTCAGGCCGTCGAGGATGAAGCTGCCGCTGGCCACCGTGGCGGCGCCGAGGAAGCGGGCGAAGAAGCCCTGCGGGTCGGCGAACAGCTCGACCGTGCTGCCGTCGGCCGCCGCGGTCGTGCCGCTGACCGAGCTGGTCTCGACCGCGTTGATCGTCGGCGGCAGGATACCGTCGTTGGCGTCGCCGACCAGCGAGATCGGCTCATTCGACGGCCGGGTGACGAGGTTGCGGGTCAGGGTCACGAATCGGCTGGCGTCGACGCGCAGCGGCCCGTCCGGGGAATCGTAGTTGATCTGCTCGTCGAGCTGGTTGTCGGCGATGAGCACGCCGTCGCTGGCGCTGATCTCGATCGGGCTTTGGTAGAAGATCTCGAAACTGCTGTCGCTGATTACCGTGTTCGGCGAATTGAAGAGCAGCAGCCGGCCCCAGTTGGAGCCGGCGACGCCGCGGAGCGAGGCGTTCGGGGAGTTGAGGATCCGCGAGGTGAAACGCACCGACAGGCCGTCGATCGAGATCCCTGGGCTGCCGTCGACCGTCAACGCCTGATCGTCCACCAGGATGGTGAGGCGCTCCAGCCGCGACCAAGCCGAGTCGTTGATCAACACACCCCGGCAGTAACCGCCGGGCGGGGGGCTGATGCTCAGGTCGGTGAGCCAGGCGTGGTCGGCCCCGGACATGATGATCGCTGGGGTGTTGTGGTGGCAGGTGCGCAGCGTCAGGCCGCGTACGGTCAGGCGCGGAGCGGCCAAGTGCAGCGGCCGGTAGCAGTTGCAGGCCGGGAGATCGACCGCCAGCGACACCTCGGCGCCGAGCCCGTCGATCGCCGCGTCGGCGACGTCGAGCGGGGGTAGGTCGCCGAGATCGGAGACGACGATCGGCCGGGTGGTGCTGGCGGAGAAGATCACCGGATCGAAGGCGATGCGCTGGGGGAGGCGGGTGTTGTGGACGATGGCCAGGGCCTCTCGAAACGAGAGGTCGAGCGCGCCGCCGGCGCTGGCGACGTCGCGCACACCGTCACCGCCGTCGAGCTCGTCGTCGGCGGTGGTGACCAGCAGGGTCGGCAAGGCCGCGAGGTCTGGGCCCGTGCGCTCGGCGTAGGTGAAGGCGAACGGCCGGCCGGCGCCGCGCAGCCGTCGCGCCGCGTCGCGCTCGACCACCAGGAGGTCGGCGTCGGCGTCGATCACCGCTGGTCCGGTGCCGTCGGCGGGTAGCGTCGCAAGGAAGCCGATGGTCAGGCTGGCGCCAGCCGGCAAAAGCGGCGGCTGATGGTAGGCGCGGGCGGAGAAGCCCCGACCCTGGCCGTCGTAGCGCAGGCGCAGCGCGACGAGCTCGTAGTCCTCCTCGCCGTCGTTGACCAGCGTTACCGCCAGGCGCGCACCAGCCCCGGCAGCCAGCATCTGCGTCTCGCCGCTGACCGCGGCGATCCGAACCAGCACGGGCGGTCCCCCCCGGCGCGGCCGCAGGCGGCGGAGACGAGTCCCAACGCGACCAGGTTTCTCCAAACGGCACTCTTCATGCGCCTCCTGTTCACGAGCAGGTCCAAGCCAGGGTCAGCTCAGGGTGATGCGGGTCGGGATGGGCGAAGTCCTCGATGCCGACCTCGCCGTCCTGGTCCTCGAAGTCGCCGTCGAGCCAGAGCTGGACGTAGGCGCCGGCGGCGAGGCCGCCGTGGGCCGCGACGAGCTCCTGGATGAGGCCGCCGAGGTCCGGCGCGGTGTTCCACCCGGGCACGGTCCAGGCGAGCCCGCCGCTCGCGGGCCAGCGGACGGCGTTCAGCGAGAGGTTCCGGCCGGTCGACGGCAGCTCCGGCGCGTCGGCGCGGCCGTCGATCTGACGGGCGTCGGCGCTGGTCTCGATCCGGATGCGCAGCGCCTCGGTGCCCGCGTCCCAGACGTAGGTGGCGGTCCCCCACAACCGGAGCGTCGCGCTCGTCACCGTCGCGTCGGCCGGGATCGCGGTCGTGAGCGGGAAGCGCAAGAAGACCCAGACCGGGCCGTGGTGCACCGACAGGTTGTAGCCGGCGTAGTTCGTCCCCGCCGCGCCCTCACCGCTCGGGAACCACTCGGGGTCGAAGCCGAGCTCGATCTCGCCGTCGTCGGCGTTCGCGGCGATCGTCGTGACGAACGAGCCCGGGACGCAGCTCGGCGCCGGGTCCCCGGGGAGCGGATCGGCCCCGCCCGGGTCACCGGCTGCTGGGTCGCACGGGGCCGGGCAGGCGCAGTCAGCCGCGTGGCAGGCACACGGCTCGGTCTCCGAGCGGGCAGCGCAGGCGGAGGCGCAGGCAACGGCGCCGCCGGCCCAGAGCAGCAGCCAGCGTTGGGCTGGGGCCATCGGTCAACCATAGCCCGGCCTCCGGCCCCTGCCAACGCTGCGACGGTTTTCCCGCCGACAGGCTATATAATGATGCGCGGCAGGATCGATGAGCGAGGCGAACGCCCCCCAGAGCCCGCCGCCGCGCTGGTACGCGCTGGCGGTGCACGCGCGGCAGGAGAAGGCGGCGGCGCAGGGGCTCGCCGAGCGCGGCGTGGAGGTGTTCCTGCCCGTGCGCGTCGACCGCCGGGCGTGGAGCGACCGGGTGCAGAACGTCGAGGTGGCGTTGTTCCCCGGCTACCTGTTCACGCGCGTCGCGCTCGACCCGGCGGCGCGGGTGCGGCTGCTGCAGGTCCGGCAGGTGATTGAGCTGGTCGGCCGGCTGCCGGGCGAGGCGAGCATCGCCCAGGCCGTGCCCGACGCGCAGATCGAGAGCCTGCGCTTGGTGGTCGGCGCGGCGGCGAACCTCGACCCGACCGAGCGGCTGGTGCCCGGCACCGAGGTCGTCGTCGCCAGCGGCGCGTTGAAGGGGGCGCGCGGCGTCGTGGTGCTCGAGCCGAACGGCAAGCGGCGCCTGGTGGTGCAGATCGAATTGCTCGGCCGCGGCGTCGCCGCCGAGCTCGACGCCGACGCGTTGGTCGAGGCGCGCGATTGATCGACCAGCCGTGCCCCACCGCGGCCTGCCCTTCGGCGCGGCCGATGGTGTACGCTCCTCTTCGCATGTGTCGCTGTGGTCTGGGTGTCCTGATCTCGCTCCTCTCGCTCGGCTGCGTCCGTTCGGACCTGGGCGGCGGTCCCGCCGAGGGGCTGCTGGTCACGCCCGGCGTGCTGCGCTTTGCGGTGCGCCCTGGGCGCCCGTCGGCGGCGCAGGAGGTGGTGGTGAGCGATGCCGACGGCGCGGGCGGCCGCTGGCGCGCTGCGGCCGGGGCGCGCTGGCTGGTGCTCGACCGTGAGGTCGGGCCGCTGCCCGGTGTCCTGCGCGTCGACGTCGACCCCGCGGCGCTCGCCGGTGGCACTTACACCGCGGTCATCCGGTTCACCGCCGGCGAGCGGCTGGCGCAGCTCCTTGTCGAGCTGACGGTCGAGACGCCCGGCTGGACGGCGCTGGGCGGGCCGCACGCCGGGCCGGTCACCGCGCTCGGCGTCTCGCCCGACGATCCCAACCGCGTGCTCGCCGGCGTCGGGCGCGGCGCGGCGATCTGGGCGAGCGACGACGGCGGCGAGTCCTTCCGCTACGAGGCGCTCGAGCTGAGCTGGCACGACTGGCCGTCGAGCCTGGTGCTGCTGCCCGGCGGCCGGGTCTACCTGTCGGTCTATCGCGACCATCCAGAGGGGACCGGCGGCGTCTACCGCTCCGACGACGCCGGGGCGAGCTGGGCGGCGGTCGGTCTCGCCAACCGCTCGGTCGAGGCGCTGGTCGCGACCGCCGCGGCGCCGGAGCGCCTGTTGGTGCTCAGCGACGGCGCGCTGCTGCACAGCGCCGACGGGGGCAGCGCCTTCGCGCCGGTGACCACCAGCGCGCCCGCGTCGATGCTCGCCGTCGATCCCCGCTCCGGCGGCGCCTTCGTCGGCCTCGAGGACGGCACGTTGTGCAGCACGGCCGACGGGACGAGCCTCACCTGTGGTGCGACGCCGACCGGCTACCGGCTGCAGTCGCTCCACCGCCTGGCCGACGGGCGGTGGTGGCTGTTCGCCTGGCAGTGGGAGGGCGAGGCGGTGATGACCAGCATCGACGCCACCAGCTGGGAGGTGGTCCGGCCGGCCGGCCTGCCGCACCACGACGGCACCGAGTGGATCGGCTTCGCCTGCGATGGAGCGCGGCTGTGGACGCTCGGCAGCGAGCTGTTGGTCTCGGAGGACGAGGGCGGGAGCTTCGCGCCGCTGCAGCGCGCGCGCCGCGGCATGGTCGACCGGCCGAGCCTCGAGGCGGCGGTGGCGCACCCAGGCGGTACGCTGTTGGCGGGCAACGGCGAGGGGGTGCTGCGCCACGTCGACGGCGTCGGGCTGGTGCCGATGCAGCTGACCGCGCACACCATCTCCAGCCTCGAGCTGCACGCCGCCAACGGCCAGCTCGTCGGCGCCGCCTATGTCGCCGGGGTGTTCCGCTGGAGGGCGAGCGTCGGCTTCGAGGGGCTGGGCGGCGCGGGGCTGCTCTCGGCGATGGTCTGGACCCTGAGCGTCGACCAGGGCGACAGCCAGCGGATGATGCTCGGCTTGGCCGGCAGCGGCGATCACCTGCTGACCAACGACGGCGGGCTGAGCTGGACGTCGACTCAGCCCGGGCTGCCATACGAGGCGAGTGTCACCGCCATCGCCCGCTCGCCGGACGTGCCGGGCCTGATGTGGGCGGCGGCCGACTACGACGGCTTCTACGTCAGTCGTGATGGCGGGCTGACCTTCTCGACGGTCACGAGCGACCAGGTGACCGGGGTGGTCGCCATCGGCGGTGAGCGGGCGCTGGTGGCCCGCGGTGGGACGCAGATCGTCGACGCGGCGACCGGCACCTGGACCGAGGTGCACTACAACTGCTGCTCGCAGGACGGCGTGGCGCGCACCGTCGACGGCTCGCTCTGGTACTTCAACGGCTACGACGGCTTGCACCGTTCGCGCGACGACGGCGCCTCGTTCGCCGAGGTCTTGCCCGGCGGCATCGAGCCCTGGGCCATCGCCGTCGACCCGTTCGACTCCACCCACCTGTTCTTCGCCGACGGCGGCGTGCTGCGCGAGTCACGCGACGACGGCGTGAGCTGGAGCGACGCCGGCGCGCCGTTCCCGGCCACCACGCTGCTCGCCGACCCGCTCTCCGGCGCCCTGTTCGTCGGCACCGAGGGCGGCGGCCTGTATCGCTACAGCCCGCCGTGAGCCGCCTCCGCCGGTGCGAATGAATTCACTTGCATGTGAATGTGCTCGGTCGCGAGCGATATCAGAGCGCCGGCCACGGCCTCGCCGCCGCCGGCGCGAGCTGCTACGCTGCGGCGATGTCCCCGCGCTGGCTCATCGGAGTGCTCCTCGCCTCGGCCTGCACCGGGACGCTCGGCGACCGGCCGCGCCCGCTCGCCGACGGCCCAGCCGGTGACGGCCCGCCGGTCGCCGACCTCGACACCAGCGGCGATCCCACCGGCGGCGGCGACCCGACCGACGCGACCGACGCGAGCGCGGCGGGCGACGCGAGCAGCGGCGGCGACCTTCTGCCCTTCAGCGGGCCGGACGAGTGCGCCGCGCCAGGCGCGAGCTGGGTATTCTGCTCCTCGTTCGAGGAGGGGAGCAAGGCGATCTGGGACGACTACGACGGCAACCCGGACGAGACCAACCAGCTGCTCGCCGACCCCGGGCCGTTCGGCCTGGCCGGCAACCACGTGATGCGCCTCTACCCGCCGCCCGGCCGCGGCGGCGCCGACCTGGTCAAGGTCCTGCCCAGCCAGCACGACCGGCTCTACGCCCGCTGGTACATGAAGTGGGACCCCGGCTACGACTTCGGCGCCGCCAACCACGGCAGCGGCCTGCACGCCGGGGAGCGGAGCCTGCTCGGCCGCTCCGACTTCCAGCCGGACGGCGAGGACTGGTTCACCGCCTGGCTCGAGCCCGACCCATCGATCGGTCGGCTCTACGCCTACAGCTACTACCGCGGCATGTACCAGGACTGCGCCGACCCGGACGGCGCCTGCTGGGGGGACCACTTCCCCTGCACCACCGACGAGGGCCAGACCTTCTGCGAGAAGCCGCAGCACCGCGAGACCTCGCTCAGCGCGGCGCTCGAGGCCGACCGCTGGTACTGCGTCGAGCTGATGCTCGACGGCGGCACGCCGACCGCGAGCGAGGCCGGCGCGAACGGGCAGCTGAACTGGTGGCTGGACGGCGTCGCCGCCGGGCCGTGGACCGACCTGTGGCTGCGCAGCACCGCCGCGCTGAAGCTGTCGATCCTCTGGCTCAACCTCTTCCACCACGGCGACCACGCCGACGCCGGCGTGTGCTTCGACCACGTCGTCGTCGCCAGCGAGCGGATCGGCTGCCTCCCCTGAGCCGCTCGACCCGCTGGCCTCCGCGCCGGCGGCCGGCTATCCATCGAGGATGAACGATCGCTTCGCCGCCCTCGAAGAGCTCTCCCGCCCCGATGACCTCGCGGTCGCGCGCGCCATCGCCCGCGTGCGCGCCGCGCTCGGCGAGCCGGGCATGCGGCGCGAGGACGAGCGCTGGGACGTCGACCTCGCCGCGCCGCGCTTCACGCTCACCGCTGGCAACGAGGTGCTGTTCGGCGGCCCGTGCCAGCTGGTCGGCACGCTCGTGCCCGGCGACGGCTTCCTCTGGGGCTTCGCCAACCCGAGCGTCAGCGAGACCGGTTGGCGGCGGGCGCGAGACGCCTGGGGCGCGCGGCCTGAGCTCGTGCCGTTGCTCGCCGAGCGCGCCTACCCGGTGGACGACCCCGCTCGGGTGGAGCGCGTCGCCACCTGGCTGGCGCTCGCCGCCGGCTTCGACGGCTGCTTCGTCGGCGAGGTCGGCGAGGCGATCAGCTTCGTCGCGGTGGACCTCACCGGCCCGGAGGCGCTCGGCCAGGGCCACGAGCCCTGGTGCGCCGGCTGCGGCCGGCTGCGCCGCTCGGTCGCGAAGCTCATCGCCGGCCCGGAGAAGATCCACGTCTGCGACGTGTGCGGCCAGCTGCTTGCTGACCTTCTGGCCTCGGACGAGGCGCTCGGCCGGAGCGACGCCGCGGCGCCGCTGCCGGAGACCGCAAGCCCGACCCTGCGCTACTGCCTGCTCTGCGGTGAGGTGCGCGGTGGGTTGATCCTGCTCGGCTCGGCCGGCGTCTGCCGCGACTGCGCGCGGCTGTGCGTCGAGGTCTGCGCCGCGCCGCCGCCGGGCTGAACGGTTGCGCGTGGTGCCGGGGCCGCCCGGTTGGTACACTCGAGCGGCAGGAGTCATCATGGTTGTTTCCCGCCCGGCCGCCCGGTGCCTGTTCGCAGGCCTGCTCGCCTCGTCCGTTGCCGGCTGCGTCTTCCGCAACGCCGAACCGCCGGGGGGCGGCGCGACGCCCGGGGACGCCGACCTCGGCGGGGACGGCGCCGCCGGAGCCGACGGGACGACCCCGGGC
>JBFYZW010000178.1:0-16479 GCA_041309305.1 Deltaproteobacteria bacterium
GCCCGGGACCGCCGGCCGCCCGCGACGCCGGCGATCGTCGCGCCGCGCGGCTGGCAGCGCCGGCTCGAGCAGGTGGTCGCCTCCTGGATCGGCACGCCCTACCGTTGGGGCGGGGCGAGCCGGCGCGGCGTCGACTGCTCGGCGTTGACCCAGGCGATCGTCGCCGAGGTCTTCGTCGTGACGCTGCCGCGCAGCTCCGCGGCGCAATACCAGGCGGGCAGCGCGGTGTCCCGGGGGGAGCTGCGGCCGGGCGATCTGCTCTTTTTCGACACGCTCGACCGCGGCCGCGTCACGCACGTCGGCCTCTACCTCGGCGACGACACCTTCGTGCACGCCAGCTCGTCGCGCGGCGTCACCCGCGCCCAGCTGAGCAAGGCCTACTACCAGCGCGCCTGGGTCGGCGCGCGCCGCCTGCTCGCGCCCGAACGCTCTTGATAAGCTGGGGCGAGGTGAGTCAGGATGCGGGCCATGCGCAACGTCGCCGTCGCCAACCCGCAGGCCGCCGCCGGCCGAGTCAAGCAGTGGTGGCAAGAGCATCGCAAGGAGGTCGAGAAGCACCTCGGCCCGGTGGAGGTGCAGTTCACCACCGGCCCGGGTCACGCGACGCGGCTCGCCCGGGAGGCGCTGCTCGAGGGCGCGGCCCGGGTGATCGCGGTCGGCGGCGACGGGACCGTGAACGAGGTGGTCAACGGCTTCTTCGAGCACGACCGGCCGGTCAACCCCGAGGCGCAGCTGCTGGTCTACCCGGGCGGGACCGGCGGCGACTTCGTCCGCTCGATCGGCATGGTCGACGTCGCGATCGGCGCGGCGCTCGCTGGCGCCGAGAGCCGGCGGATCGACGTCGGCCGCGCGGCGCTGACCGGCGCGGACGGCGCGGAGAAGGTGTCCTACTTCATCAACATCTCCAGCTTCGGCTCGAGCGGCCTGATCGTCGACAAGGTCAACCGCTCGACCAAGCGCTTCGGCGGCAAGACCTCGTTCTTCATCGGCACCGTGCGCGGCCTGCTCGCCTACCGGAACCAGCCGGTGCGGCTCCGCCTCGACGACGGACCGGCCGAGGAGCACGTGATCAACACCGTGGCGGTGGCCAACGGTCGCTTCTTCGGCGGGTCGATGAAGGTGGCGCCGGACGCGATCGTCGACGATGGGCTCTTCGACGTGGTCATCCTGGGCGACATCGGCCTCGGTCAGTTCGTGCTCCGCTCCGGGGAGATCTACGCCGGGACGCACATCAAGCGGTCGTGGGTCACGGTCAAGCGAGCGAAGAAGGTCGAGGCGCTGCCGCTCGGCGCCGAGCCGGTGCTGATCGATCTGGACGGGGAGCAGCCCGGGCGGCTGCCGGTGCGCTATGAGCTTTTGCCGGGCGCGATCTCGCTGCTCGCCCCCTGGGGGCGGGCCGAGGCAGTACACCGGACTTGAGCGGGGGGGACGGGCAGCGCGGGGAGGGGAGCGGGGTCAGTCGAGCCGCTTGCCCGCGGGCACTGGCTTCTTCGCCACGTCGCTCCAGCGGACCCAGGAGCGGCCGACGCGGTCGGCGTGGGCTGCTTGCTGGGCGTCGTCGACCGAGGGGTTGAGCACCGCGGAGGTGACCGCGGCGGCGATGCGTTGAACGTCGAGATCACTGAGCGGGTCGCGAACTCGGATCGTCATTCGGCTCCCCTTGTGGGCTGGTGATTGAGAAGCGGGAGCCTACAGAAACCCACACAGAATTTCAAGCAAAATCAAACAACAACGCGTCGCGTTGACAGCTGCACTTGCATAAGTGCCTATTGGATATGGGCTTTTGTGGTCCGGTGTGGGCAAGCCACGCAAGGATCGAACGACGATCGTTATTGTATTGCGATGCCGGCGCTGTTGCTGCTAATAGCCGCCCCCGGGTCCCCATCGTCTAGCCCGGCCTAGGACACCGCTCTTTCAAGGCGGCGACACCGGTTCGAATCCGGTTGGGGACGCCAATCAGACACTTCCCGCATTTTGGCGAGCACGCTGAACGGCTTTCTCAAGTCAAATCGCACCGTTGATCCGTCCAGGCGCGGGTTCGAAAGTATCTGGTCGAGTAGCTCTCGGCGTTCTTGGGCCGTGCGTGTTTTCCACAGAGCTTTGGCCTTGATCGAGAGTTCTAAAATCTTCTCGGCCGTCACGAGAAACGCGCCGTCAACCTCGCTTTGAGCTTGCTCCAAGAGCGTGGTGAACCGTTGCCTCTCTGACCGCACCCGCTCGATCTGGCGCTTGTAGGATGGCTCGTCCAGGATGTTTGCCTTGAGGTGGTCGTAGAGCCCGTCCTCGGCCCCCTCAAGCTCTTTCAGCGCGGCTCTGAACTGTTCCATCTGATGCCGCTTCGCCTCTCGTGTACGGTCGTTGGCCTTCTTCAAGGCGACCGCGAGTTGCCTTGCCCACAGGTCGGGGATGGCGATGGCGTCCAGGGCGGGCTCGAAGCCGTCGAGTATGGCGTTCTCGGCGACGTAGGTGAGATGCGGATGGGCGCTCTTGCCGTTGGCGCATCGGTAGTAGTCGAACCGCCGACCGCTCTTCTTGACCTTGGGGTCGTAGGTGATCCGGCAATCGCACGTCGCGCACCGAAGCCAGCCCGCGAGCGCACCGTTGTGCTTGCGCTTGCGGCGTGTGTCACGCACTTCGAGTTCGCGGATTCTCTCGATGACGTGCGGCGGGATGATGCGCTCGTGCTTGCCCTCGTAGATGACGCCGTTGAACTTGAACCGACCCTCGTAGAATGGATTCTCGATCAAGCCCGCGATGAAGCCCGGACGTAGCTTGCCCACGAGTTCTGATGGCACGATGCCTTCCTTGACGCACAGCCGACCGACCTCGCGAAATGAATGGCCCTCGGCGCGAAGCTCGAAGATGCGTTGCACGAGCTTCACATTGCGGGCGTCGTGGTCGGGCACGATGATGCTCTCGTTGCCGTCACGGCCAGAGCGTTTGCCGGTCGTGGCCACCTTCTCGTTGACGTAGCCGAGCGGTGGACGGCCAGGAAGCCAGCCTTGCTTGGCCTTCTCGATCATGCCCTTGATCGCCTCGCGCCCGATGCGGCGGGCTTGGTACTGGTTCACGCTCGTCATCACGTCGTCAACCAGAAACTCGCTCGGATCGCTCGTGCGTGTGAGCACCTTGCCCATCTTGAAGAAGTGGACCTCGATCCGGCCCGAATCCACGAGGCGTTCGACGTCAGCCTTGCTTTGGTGGTTCCTGTAGAGCCTGTCGTGTTTCTCGGCCAGCAATGCCAAGGGTTCCGTCACCTTCGCGGCTTCGCTGTAGAGGTAGCCTATGATCTCGTCGAACTTATGGCGTTGTTGGACTTTGCTAGCCGTCTCCTGGAATGAGTAGGTCTTGATGACCTCCATCCCCTGGACGTTGGCGTAGGCCATGCCCTCGCGCTCTTGGGAGTCGAGGCTGTAGCGGTCTTCTTGCTTGGGGTCAGATACGCGGCAAATCAATACGGCTTTCATGTTGGTCCTCATCCGCCAGCGGTCGCACTCTACGACGTTGGCGCGTGGTTTTCACTGGTTCGAAAATCGTCACCTTGGGTCAGTGCGCTCGGTGTCGCTGTTCGCGGCTTGAGCTTCCTGGTCCCACTTCAGGAGCTTGGTGAAGATGGCCTGGAGCACGGCAAGCCCGGCGTCATCGAGCGGCGGCACGTCGTCGGACGTGTTGCCGGTCTGTGATTCGGTTGCTTGCGGCTCCTCGCGGTTATCGGGAGCCATGACGCCGCTCCCGCGAATCACGACCGACGCTCGGCGATACCAGTTTCTCCTTGAGCCACCGCTCCAGGCTGGCCTTGGGAAAACGGATCGTCCTCGGCGCGATGCGCAAGAACGGGACTTGGCGTCGATGCACATACCCGCGCAACGATGCCATCGGCACGCCGATCAAATCAGCGGCCTCTCGGTAGGTCAGCACCACGTTTTCAGGATTGAAGCGTTCCACGACAGACTCTCCATGCAACACGAGTGTTGCGTCTCGGAGAGTCGTTGGGATTTGTTCCACATCCACAGGGCGTCGCTTCCACGCCCAACGACTTGCTCGCGTTTTGCCGACGACCGGATGCCCATCCGATGCGCCAGCCTCAAACACGATTCAAAGAACAACGATGGTTCAAGGTACAGATCGCGCCTGAACACTGTCAACGAAAAACGAATATGCACGTCCCTGACAACGCCCTCAACGGAAGCTCACCGCTCGATGCCAAGCCCGTTGAGGTAGGCGAACTCATTCTTGCGCTCTTCGTTGCGAAAGCGCCGGTACTCGCGCAGAAGTGTGGCGAGGGTGCGGAGGTCGTTGTTGGTGCCGCTAACAGTCAGGCGTTGCCCGATCTGGCGCACGAGGGCGTCGGTGAACACATACGTTTCGTGGTAGCGACGCGAGCGCCGTCTCTCCATCGACGTGCGAGCCCGGCGCATCACGAGGACGACGAAACGTGGGTCGTTCTTCCATCGCTGGATCGTGCATGGATTGACGCCAACCGCTTGCGCTGTACACCGCACGGACCACCCACGCGCCAGAAGTCGCGTTGCTTGCTCACGTACTTGCGGTCCGTCCATGACCCACCTCTTCGCGTCAAAATGGCACAGGCAAGCCTGTGCTTCTGCTTGGATTGTGCAACGAAACCCGTGAGTTGTCGTCGCTTCTCTGGCTGTCGAGGGTTCCAGGTGTATGCATCGGCCCAAGAGCACGTTGGTCTCGTTGCCGCCTGCGGCGATGCGGCTTGTCGAGGTATCCGACAACCGACTGCGTAGTGTCGGACAGGGTGGCACGGCTTGCGGTGCCTGCGGAGTAACGAAGGTCTATTCAGCGCGAGAGGAGCCGGTCTTGGCGTCACCTACGCGACTGACGTCGACGTGCTCGGCGACGCGGCCGGTGTCGGCGACGTCAGCGCTCCGGCAATCGCACGACGCGAGCGGCCGGTGATGATGACCCAAGCGGCGAACGCACAGTAGAACATGATTGGGAAGGCCCCCGATTCCCCCGCCACGAATTGCGACGACGGTGACGAGCCGGTGAACTTGTCGAACACGCGCTGAAAGAAGGCGTTGTGGCTGGCGTGCATGAGCACAGCTGGCCACAGACTCACCGAAGCCATGCGCATCCAACCCATCGTCACGCCATCGGCTGTGGTCGCCACGACGAAAAGCGCAGCGCTCAGCCACGGAAGGCTGCTTGTGGCGTAGTCGCCGAAGATCACGAGCGGTAGATGCCACAGGCCCCAAATCACGCCGCTGGCAACGAACGGCACGGGTACGCGGGCGTTGACGAGAAGTGGCACCATCAGGCCGCGCCAGCCTATCTCCTCTCCGAGGGCGAACACTGAGCCGGTGATGATCCCAAGTGTGGATGACATCACAACGACCCCGGCCAGCCCGAACGCGCCAGGTGCGACCTTCTGTGCGATGCGGTCCCACGGAATATCGAGCGGCGCCAGTCCGGTGAGCCAAGCGAGGCCGTAGCCGAGCAAGGCGACGACGGGCGGTAGCGCGTAGGCGAGCGCGAGCCACGAGAATCGTGGGAGCCGCCAGCCGAACGCCGGAAGTTGCTTCCGCAAGACCGCGCGCATCACGAGGGCGACGACGCCCGGCGTCCACATGAGGGCGAAGACAGGCCCGGCGCCAACGGCTTCGAACCCGCCGACCGAGAGGATGTAGCCCTCGATTGCGAACGAGATGGTAAACACGGCGCCGAGAAAGATGAGGAGGTGTTTGCGGGCGGTTCTGGTCATGCGCCGCAACGTAACAGATTCACGGCTGGCGCGGGAAGGCACCGCAGGCGCAAGCGCTCGGAGCGATTTCTGGCAGGTGGCAACGGTTTGGTCACGCGCACGCGCGAGAGCACTGCAACGGAGGGGGACTCTCGGCCCGTCTTTTCAGGGCCTTGGCGGGCTTGATACCGATGGCTCGTAGGAATCGCTTGGCGACCTTGCGCCACCGACTCGTGAACACCAGGGGAGGGCACCGCCACGCGCCCACTGAATCCGCCGCTTCGAGCCGTCGCCTCAGCTCCCCGCGCATCGTAGTGGGCAACGTCATCGCCACCACGCCGAGCCCTTCGTTGCGAGCCCTGTCCACGAAGTGGTCGTAGGGCGGCTCCAGGCACACGTCCTTGATGCTGAAGAAGGGTTGCCCCATGAGCGGATTCTTCAGGCGGTGGAGCTTGTTGATCTTGAGCCGTTGGGGTCGGACCTGGACCTCGTATCTCGTGCACGGCTCATCGCTCGTGGGCTTGATGCCATGTGCCTCCCACAGCTCACGCCGCTTGTCGTAGACGCGGATCATCACCGGACTCTTGCGGCTACCGATGCGAATCCCTGTGAGCTTTCCTGAGCGGTAGTAGACCTCGGCCTCTCTGGCGTACTTGGTGATGAAGTGGAAGGCTTCGAGCGGCACCGGATAGTCGAACGCCAAGTCCGTTCTCGTGACGAAGATGGCGTTGGGGTCGGCGTAGGGTAGGACCAGCTTGCGCAAGAGATTGGCGACGTGATCCTCAAAGCGAAAGCCGGTCACGAAGTCCTTGGGAAAGAACACCTCCAGCCGTCCATATCTCATGCCCTTGAACTTCGGTGAGGCTTGGATGGTGAACCCACGCTCGGGACATCGTGAGGTGAATCGGTACTTTCGATCCCAACAATCCACCTTGCCGTGACCACAGAACGCCAACAGCGTGCCGAGGAAGCCCTGCTCATTCTTCACCGTGAACACGATGCTCAAGTGAGCGTCAGGCTTGAGAGCGGGGTAGAGCGTAGTATCAGTCTTGGTCCTTTGATCTCCTTCCTTCTCGTAGCTCCACATGCTCCTGTCTCTCGGATAGCGAGCTATTAGACCGGTAACGGCGCGGATGCGGTCCCATGCTTCTGGCCGTAGTACCACCTTGTCGTTCAACGCGAGGCTCAACCGCTTCTCGCTCAAACCCACGAGCGGCGCGAATACGCCCTGTGGCACGCGGTATTCGCGCAACAACCAGCGGAGCCATGCTGTGTCGCGAGGGTAGTACTGGCCGAGCTTGGGAACCTTCGCGTCTTTGAGAATCTCGGTCAGAAACCCCACTTTTGCGGGAAAGGATTTTCCCGGCGGTGATACTACCGCCGCCACGTTGTCGGCCGTTCCGGTGTGCCCGTGGGCACGTTTGCGGCGATGACCGTCGATCCTGGTGACGGGATTCTTGGTGATCGTCTTGGGCGAAAGCTGTGCTATGGTCGTCATGGTTGGAAGTCCTTTTGACGCCGCCATGCGTGCAAGGCATCGGCGGCGTTGCTTTTGGGCTGGTCCTCGACCAACACGGTCGAGAAACCGTGTTCCAAGGGCCTAGAGTTGAGCGGTGAGGGCCGGGATGGGCTCGACCTCACCGATGGGTGGATCGAGGATCATGCGGCCAACCTGGTGTCGAGTAGAGCGGTTCTAAACTCGTCCAGGTACGGACGCCATCCCACCCAACAAAACGAAGGGCCGGGCCCCCTCGCGGAGGGCCCGGCCCCGAAGAGTCCGCGGCTCGAGCTACGGCCTAGACGGACGGTCACGATTCCCGATCACCAACGTGCGGCCTCGCCCGAGGAAGAACCGCAAACGGGGTATGCGCGAATCGCGCACCCCCGTCTAGTGGCCGCCGCCCTCGCCGTGCACGATCTGGACGTCGGCCATCCGACCGGCGCCGTGGCACAGATCACAGGTCTCGATGGTCCCGGCGCTGCGGGCGTCGCTGCGCTCGGCCATCACGAAGCCGCCGTTCTGCTCCATGTGCGCCGCGGCCAGCGGCGAGTCGTGGCAGTAGGCGCAGGTGCCGGAGATCGGGGTCGAGACGATGTCCTCATCATTTGGCACCGAGGCGCGCGCGGCCAGGAGCCCCGCCCGGTCGCCGGTGGTGCCCGGGATGGCCACCGTGGTCAGGAGAACGTCGTCGCCGACCTTCGTGTAGGTCCCAGGCTCGTGGCAGCTCTCGCAATCGCCCAGGTTGCCCGGGAAGATCACGTGGCTCCAGTCGTAGAAGAAGACGCCGCTGTTGCCCCGGTCGCGCACGAAGGTGTACGGCGTGCTGCGCGCGTGGCCGGCGTGCAGGCCGTGGATCATCTCGCGCAGGTTGTTCGAGTCCTCCGGCCAGGTGAGCGGGTCGGTCTCATCGAAGCCGGCCGCGTCGATCTGGCCGGTCGCGCCGCCGATGGCGATGCGGTTCTCGAGCGTGCACGGGACCACGACGCCGCTCAGACGGCAGGTCCCGCTGGACGTGCCGGTGTTCGTGCCGCGGCCGCTGGTCGACAGGTTCGGCAGGTGGCACATCGTGCAGACGTCGATGTTGTAGGTTCGGTTGCCGCCGTGGCCCTCGAACCACTCGTGGCAGTTGCCGCACTTGGCGTTGTCCACCACCTGGCGGCGAGCGAGGAAGCCGGTGGCCGACCGGACCGCCGAGATCGCGTGGCGGCCGAGGTTGTTGGCCCCCACGGTGTCGTCGGCGCCGAAGAAGCGGTACTGGGTGAAGTAGCCCTGCAGCGCTGCGGATAGCAGACCTGCGCCGGCCGGCACCGCCATCGATACCGGCGTGGTGCCCGAGGAGAGCTGCAACGTCGCGGTGTAGAAGCCCTCGCTGTCTGCGGCGCTCAGCACGCCGCGCGGGGTCGCCGGCGGATTGGCCAGGTCGGCGATCGCGGTCGAGAGCGGCTGGCCGGCGGCGACGCCGTTGCCCAGGTTGTTGAAGTCGGCCGGCGCCGCGATGCCGTCCTGCGCCACCGAGTAGGAGACGAGGAAGCTGGGCGAGCTTTGGCTGACCCCGGCGCCGACCGGCTTGAGGTCGGCCGGCCAGTTGGCCCAGGTCAGGTCCATCGGCACGCCGTCCTTCAGGATGCGGAACTCGATCACCGGGTAGTTGCTGGCGTCGAGCGTCACCGAGCGGATCTCGTAGGCGAAGGTGTAGGCCGGCTCCGCCGGGTTGGTCCCGACCTTGGTCGGCACGTTCGGGTTGTGGGTCGTCGCGTTCTCGGTCAGGTGGGCGGCCTCGATCAGCGCCGGCGTGTGGCAGGTGGCGCACGCCGAGTTGTCGGCCTGGGCTGGGTGCGGGCCCTCGCTGGGCGTGCCCTCGAAGACGACGTAGTCGTGACAGGCGCCGCAGGTCTCGAGGGTCGGCTTGCTCTTCCAGTTGTCGCCCTGCGGGGTCGCGGCGTCGGCGCCGTCGTGGCACTTGCGGCAGTTGGTGATTTGCTGCGGGTAGCCGATGTGGGAGTAGTCGATCGGGCTCGGGGTCGGGTAGCCGGCGACCAGGCCGTAGCCGGGCAAGCCCTCGCTGTCGCGGGCGGCGGCGCCGTGGATCGCGTGGCTCATGTAGGCGAGATCGATGGGCGAGCCGGTGTCCACGTCCTCGACGCCGGCCGCGTGGCAGAGCACGCAGTACTGCGTGCCGGTGCGGGTCCCGTGGAGGGTGAGGTTCCCGTGGCATTCGTTGCAGTTGGCATTCTTGACGATCTCGCGCGTGGTCGTCACCGCCCCGCCGCCCGGCACGAAGTCGTAGACCTCGTTGACCGGCGGCAGGTCGACGCCGCTCACCGAGCCAGACAGCTGCATCACCAACCGGTGCGTCAACGCCGGCTCGAACGGGATCGCCGCGCCGCTGACCGGGTCGGTCGCGGCGGTGACGTCGTAGGCGAACGTGTAGGTGTAGGACCCGTCCTGATGGTCGACCAGCGCGCCGGAGCGGTCCGAGGTCGGGACGCTGGCCTCCGCGGCCCCGGCGGTGGTTCGCTGGTTGAGGTAGGACACCCAGGCATCGGCGTCGCCGCTGGCGGTCGCTGCCGGCTTCAACTTGGCGATCGTGAAGCGGATGTTCCCGGTGCTGCCGGCCTTCAGGCCGATCGCGCCCCGGCCGGCCCCGTCAGTGACCGTGAAATCGATGACCGGGGGGCTGTTGATGGTCACGCTGTCGATGGTCACGAACAACGCGGCAGGCACCTCGGCGGTGAGCAAGAAGGAGAGGGCCCCGTTCGGCCCCTGGCCGCCCTGGCAGTCGGTCACGTCTACCACACCGTCACCATTGAGATCTTCGCTCGCGACGTCGCCGACGCCGTTGGCGTTCAGGTCCCAGCAGGCGAGGCCGTTGGTCCCGTTGTTCCCAGGGAGCCCCTGGGTTCCCGGCGTCCCTTGTGGACCCGCGGCGCCCGCGGCGCCGGCCAGGCCCTCCGGGCCCGCCGGTCCGGTCGGACCTCGGTCGCCTTCACAGCCGACCAGCATCGCCCCGGCCACCATCCACCCAACCACAACCCAAGCTCGCCGCGTCATCGTTCCTCCGTCCGGACCCGCGGTCCGTCTTCCGAGCAGCCGAGAGGTGAGATGGTCGAGACGCGCTGGGCGTCGACGACGGCCTCTCTTCGGAGCATCCCAAGGGATCGGCAGCCGCCTATAGCACGACTCGCGCCAGGAGATCGACTCAAAAGGGTCGTGAATTCAGTGGCCATGCCTGGTCCGGCGGAGACGGATCGTTACTCCGTCGCCACACCTCGGCAAGATCCTCGACCAGAGAGGGAGTTCGTTCGCTACCATTTGGTAACACCGCTGACGGTTGGCGCGGTTGACGGAACGAGGATCCGAGTTGCGGCCCGGCCGCGCTGTGGTAAAGGGCCGCGGATGGAGCTCGTCACGTCAAGCGCTCCCCCGGATCTGTGGGAGCTGTTCGATCCGGAGACCACCGACCGAGGGTTCGGTTCCCGGACGTTGGCTCGCTTCTCCCGTGGCGACGCGACCGCAGATCCGAGCCGGTACGCCCTGGCCCACGACCTGAAGCTGAACGGCACGCACTTCGGTCGGCGGTTCCCCGAGCGGTACTTCGACGCGACGTTCAACGTCTGCCTCACCTGCGACGAGCAGCTCGTCGCGTCGCTCGGCTTCGACTACGATCGGCCCGCGATCACCGTCTGGCAGCTCCAGGGGCGCCAGGGCGCCGGCGAGCTCCTGCGGCCGTTCGCCTGGCCTCGGGCGCTGGTCGCCTACGCGGTCGGCTGGGCCCGCGCCGCAGGGCTCGCCGAGGTGCAGATCGCCTCCATCGAGCACGTGGGCTGGGCCCGCGGTCCCGGCCACCTGGACCCGGAGCGGGGCCGGCTCCTCTATGACGCTACCGCGCGGCGTTCGGGGTTCCGCCGCGGCACCGATGGGTATTGGCACCTCCCTCTGGATCGCGTGACGCCGGGATGAACGACTCGGCGCGCGAGCACCTGCGCAACCACACGCCGGAGAGCCTGGCGGCGCGCTGGCCCGATCTCGGCATCGAGCTGCCGCTCGCGCGGCGGATCGTCAGCCGCCTGGTCGCCGAGGACCGCGACGATCTCGACGGGGTCGCCGGCCTGCGCCGCGCGGTGCGCGAGGGGCTGCGCGTTCGCGGGTGTACGACCCGGCTGCAGATCGTCGACCGGCGGATGAGCCGGAGCGATCCGTTCGTCAAGTACCTGCTCGCGGCGCCGGACGGGAGCCTCGTCGAGACCGTGCGGCTGCCGCTCGAGCAACCGCGCTGGAGCGCCTGCCTGTCGTCGCAGGTCGGCTGCGCCCAGGGCTGTCGTTTCTGTGCCACCGGGCAGCTCGGCTTCGGCCGCAACCTGGAGGCCTGGGAGATGGTCGACCAGGCGTTGGTTGTCCGCCGCGAAGGCCCGGAGCGGCCGCTCTCGGGCGTCGTCTTCCAGGGCCAGGGGGAGCCGCTGGCCAACTACGCCAACGTGCTGCGCGCCGCGTACATCCTGCGCGACGCGTGCGGCGGACGCATCGGCGCCGACCGGATCAGCATCTGCACCGTGGGGTTGGTGCCGGAGATCGAGCGCTACACCGCCGAGGGCCACCCGTTCCGCTTGCTGGTCAGCTTGACCTCGGCCTTCGACGAGCGCCGGGCGCGGGTGATGCCGATCACGCGCAAGCACCCGGTCTCGGCGCTCGCTCGCGCGGTGCGAGCGCACGCCCGGGCGCGGCGAGGGATCGCGCACCTGAGCTGGGTGCTGATCGGCGGCTTCAACACCGGCGAGGAGGAGGCCGACGCGCTGCTCCGCCTGTTCCCGGACGTCCGGCTGCGCCTGTCGCTGGTCGAGCTGAGCGGCGCGCCGGGCGGGCTTGCGCCGCCGCCGGCCGAAGAGCGCGAGCGGTTCATCAGCGCGCTGGCGGCGCGGGGGATCGCCTTCGTCCGTCGCTACTCCGGCGGCGCCGACATCGCCGCGGCTTGCGGCATGCTGGCCGCGACCCGGGTCGGCGGTGAGGTCTGGACGCCCGTCAGTGCGGCGCGCCCCGGTACTCGAGCACGTAGCAGTCGATCATCGCGCTCGGGTGATACGACCGCTTCGCCTGGCGCAGCCCAGGCAGGCCGGCGTCGTCCTGGCGATTGACCAGCGTGCAGCCGCGCGAGACCAGCACCCGGGCCGCCTCCTGGTTGACCATCTGGTAGAGCCCGGGGATCTCTCGCCGCGCGCGCTCGAAGTGCACGACACCGACCGCACCCTTCTGCACCTCGAAGACCGAGAAGGCCGCCGGTTCGCCGTCAGCGCGGATGAGGATCCCCTCGAGGTTGAGCTCGTCGAAGTGGCAAAACGCCGTCGCCCGCGCGGCGCCCTCGCGCGCCAACCAGTCGTTGGCGTCGGGCAACGCCGTCGTCTCGTCGTGACGGCGCAGGACCTCGGCGCACGCCTCGAGGTTGGCGGCGCCGAGCGGCTCGATGGTGAGGGTCGCCGCTTGCCGGGCGCGGGCGGCCAGGCTGCGCTTGTAGCTGTAGCGCCGGCCGGGCAGCTCCGCCAGGTCGCTGGCGCGATAGAGGTACTCGCTCATGTCGCGGTCGAGGTGGACCGTGAAGTGGGCGACCCACTCGCCGTGCTCGCGCAGGAAGGCGTCGCTGACCCCGTAGAGGCGCAGCGGGTAGGGCAGGGCGTCGGCGAGCTCGAGCACCGCCGCACGGCTGTCCGCGGCGAAGGGACCGATCGGCTGGAGCAGGTGATGCCCGTGCTCCGACTCCGGCGCGGTGGCGACCAGCACGGTGCCGTCGCCCAGCCGGCGCCAGCGGTAATGGAAGACGTCGTGCCAGAGGCGCAGCGTGGTGTAGGAGTACCAGGACAGCGGCTCCGGATGGCCGGCGAGCACCTCGCGGAGCACCGGCCGCGCGCTCGGCCCGAACGGCGCGAAGGCGTCGAAGGCGGTCAAGGGGTCTTGGCCGGCCCAAAGAGCATGGGCTGGAAATCCCGCATGGGCTGGAAACCCAACCGCTGGTAGAAAGCCTGGGTCCCCGGCTCGGCAATCAAACCGATCCATCCGATCCCTCTTGCGGCGCAGTGCTCGGCGAGCCGCCTGACCAACTCACCGCCGATCCCGGCGCCGCGCAACTCCTTCACAACCACGACGTCCTGAATATAGGCATCGCTGACCCCATCGGAAATGGCCCGCCCCATGCCGACGATGCGCCCGTCCAGCCGGGCGACCATGAAGCAGTAGCTCCGCCGGATCATCTCGGGGATGATCCGCCGCCAGGCGTCGCTCTCCTGCCACCAGCCGCCGGCCTGGTAGAGCGCGACGATCGCCTCGACCGGCGCTTCGCTGACGATCTCGTAGCTGGCCGCGTGTTTGTGTCGTTCCATCGCCGTTGATAGTAACGACTCGGCCGCGACGGCGCAAAAGGTCGCGGCTGAGGCAGGGATGGAAGAGCTGGGCCTGATGCGCGACCTGGCGGTCGTCTTCGCCGTCGCACTGGGCGTCAACATCGTGCTGCAGCGCATCCGCGTGCCGCCGATCGCCGGCTTCGTCATCGCCGGCGTGCTGGTCGGCCCGAGCGGGTTGGCGCTGGTCCGCCAGGACGAGGCGGTGCGCGCCTTGGCCGGGATCGGCGTCGTGCTGCTCCTGTACGCCATCGGCCTCGAGCTGTCGCTGTCGCGTCTGCGCCGGCTGTGGCGGCCGATCCTCGTCGGCGGCGCGTTGCAGCTCGTCGTCACCGCGGCGATCGGCGCCGGGGTGGGGCGGCTGCTCGGCCTCGCCTGGCCGACCGCGGCGCTGGTGGGCTACCTGCTCGCCATCTCGAGCACCGCCATCGTGCTGCGTGTGCTCGAGCGGCGGGGCGAGATCGACGCGCCCCACGGCCGGTTGACCCTCGGCGTGCTGGTCTTCCAGGACTTCAGCGTCGTGCCGGCGTTGCTGATGCTGCCGGCGCTCGCCGGCGCCGACAGCGGGGTGGCCGGGGTCGACGTGCTGTGGAGCATCGCCAAGGCGGCCGCCATCCTCGCCGGCGTCTTCGCCGCCGCCCGTCTGCTGGTGCCGCGCCTGTTGGCGCTGGTCGCGGCGACCCGGCGTCGGGATCTGTTCGTCCTCGCGGTGGTGATGCTGTGCATCGGCACCGCCTGGGTCGCCGCCGCCGCCGGCGTCTCGCTGGCGATCGGCGCCTTCCTCGGCGGGCTGGTGGTCGCCGGCAGCGACTACCGCGATCAGGCGCTCGCGGAGATGATGCCGCTCAAAGAGGTGCTGATCAGCTTGTTCTTCGTCTCGATCGGCATGCTGCTCGATCTCGGCCAGCTGCTGGCCGAGATCGGCCCGGTGCTCTCGCTGCTGGTCGCGGTGCTGCTGGGCAAGTTCGTCATCGTGCTGCTCATCGGTGCGGCGTTGCGCCTGCCGCTACGCGTCGCGGTGCTCACTGCGGCGGCGCTCGCCCAGGTCGGCGAGTTCGCCTTCGTGATCATGCAGGCCAGCGGCGCCGAGACCCTGCTGCCGCCGCCGCTCGCCAACCAGATCTCGGCGGTCGCCATCCTGTCGCTGGTCATCGCCCCGGTGGTGCTCTCGGCCGGCCCGCACCTGGCCTCGGGCGTCGCGCAGCTGCGCTGGCTGGCGAACGTGCTCGGTGTGCGCAGCGTCGCCGAGGTGGACGACGAGACCCGCGAATGGCGCGACCACGTGATCATCGCCGGGTACGGCCTGACCGGCGAGGCGCTGGCGCGTGCCTTGGCCGCCGCTGGTATCCCCTACCTGATCGTCGACATCAACCCGGAGAACGTCCGCACCGCTTCAGCCCGCGGCGAGCGGATCCTCTATGGCGACGTCACCAACCCGGACGTGCTGCGCCACCTGCACGTCGAGACCGCCCGGGAGGTGGTCGTGGTGATCAACGATCCGCTGGCGGCCGAGCGCGCCGTCGCCGCGGTGAAGAGCGCCAGCCCCAACGCCCACGTCGTCGTGCGGGCGCGTTACCTCGGCGACGTCGCGCCGCTCCTGGCGCGCGGCGCCAGCGAGGTGGTCGCCGCCGAGGTCGAGGCGGCCGTCGAGGTGGTCGAGCGCGTCCTCGGCCGGCACCAGGTGGCGGCGGGCGTCGTCGCGGCCACGGTCGCCGCGCTGCATCGCCAGAACGAACGCCCGGCGCCGGCGGTCAGAGACGGGTCAGGTAGTTGACCGTCGACTCGAGGACGAGCAGGTGGACGACCTCGTCGAGCCGCTCGAGGCGCCACGAGCGGTAGCGGTGCACCGTCAGGCTCGGGTTGCCCGGATCATCGGGCAACAGGGCCAACTCGGCGGCGGACAGCGTCGCCTGGCCGTCGTCGGCGGTGACGCACATCACGCTGTGGGCGCCCAGATTGAGCTGGACGAACGCGGCGGCGGTCTCCGGCGCGGCGTTCCAGGTCAGCGCGAGGTCGCTGGCCAGGTTGATCGCCTCGCCCGGGGCCGGTGTGGTGATGCGCAGCGGCACGGTCGGCACGTAGGCCGCCTCGGCGATCACCCGCGCCGGCGCGGCGGCGCGGGCCTCGAGGTTCAGCCATAGGCCAGGCCGCCACGGTGATCCGGCGCTCCCCGGCGGCCAGGTCGCCTCGTAGCGGGCGTGCGCCGGGTTGAGCGGCAACGGGTGTTCGCCGCTCCCGCCGGTGAGGTGCACCGTGTCGCCGACGTTCTCCTCCATCCCGCCGGTGCGGATCGCCTCGCGCTTGCTGGTGTCGGTGCCGCACTGCTCGAGCGCGTGATCGAGGAGGACGAAGTCGGCCGTCGGGGCGAAGAAGGTCGCCTGCGCGTGGGTCGAGGTCGATGAGGTCCCGTCGGTGCCGAACGAGGTGAGGTCGGCGAGCTTGAGCAGCACGGTGACGCCCGGAGAAACCAGGGTCGGCTCGTGGTCGGGGATGCGCGGCTGCGTTGGGTCACGCAGCGCGGTCTCGCCGCAGCCGGCCAGCCAACCGAGGCAGAGGAGTGAGACGTGACAGCAACGAGACACGCCGACCTCCTTTCAGGCGAGCTCGCGCCCGAAAGGGAACAAGGCCAACGGCACGAGCTTGACGTGTTGGAGCGCGAACGGAATGCCGAGGATGGTGATCGCCAGGATCAGCGCCCAGACCAGGTGAGACAGGGCGATCTCCCAGCCGAAGAGGACCAGCCAGAGGACGTTGAACAGGATGCGCAGCGGGGAGTCGCCGTCGGGCGCGACGACGATGGTCTTGCCAAACGGCGCGAGCACGGCGCCGGCGAGCTTGAACGACGCGACGCCGAACGGGATGCCGACGATGGTCAGGCACATCCC
>JBFYZW010000179.1:0-4395 GCA_041309305.1 Deltaproteobacteria bacterium
GGCGCTGCTCGATGACCCGAACCCGATGCAGCGGCTGTGGAGCGAGGCGCGCTGGAACAAGCTGCTGGTCGCCCACGGCTGCTACTGGCAGCGCTGCACCTTCTGCGACACCTGCCTGCCCTACATCGCCGCCTACGAGCCGGTGCCGACCACGGTGCTGGTCGATCGCATCGAGGCGTTGATCGCCGAGACCGGCTGCCGCGGCTTCCACCTGGTCGACGAGGCCGCGCCGCCGGCGGCGCTCGCCGCCCTCGCCGAGGAGCTCCTCCGCCGCCGGCTGGTGATCAGCTTCTGGGGCAACATCCGCTTCGAGCGTGCCTTTCGTCCGGCGCTCTGTCGCCTGCTCGCGCGGGCCGGGTGCATCGCCGTCACCGGCGGCCTCGAGACACCACACCCGCGTCTGCTCGCGCTGTGCGACAAGGGGATCTCGCTCGAGCAGGCCGCCCGGGTGACCCATGCCTTCAGCGCCGCCGGCATCCGCGTCCACGCCTATCTGATCTACGGCGCGCCGACGCAGACCGAGCAGGAGACGGTCGACGGCCTCGAGTACGTCCGCCAGCTCTTCGCCGCCGGCTGCCTCGATTCGGCCTTCTGGCACCGCCTCGCGGTCACCGCCCACGCGCCGATGGGGCGCGCACCGGAGCGCTTCGGCATCCGCCTGGCGCCATCGCCCCCGGGCGCGTTCACCCGCAACGAGCTGGCGTTCGACGACGGGCTCGAGGTCGACCACACGCTGCTCGGCGCCGGGCTGCGCCGGGCGGTCTACAACTACATGCACGGCCTCGGACTCGACCAGGACGTGCGCTCCTGGTTCGACGCCCCGGTCCCCCGGCCGAAGCTGCGCCGCCGCTTCGTCGCCGACCTGATCGCCCGGCGGCGTCCACACGAGGTCCCGTGATGCAGCGCTGGATCCCTGCCCTCCTGATCCTCGTCGTCGCCGGCCTGTTGTCGCCCTGCGGGCGGCCACGCGGCGGCGTCATCGTCGACGGCCAGCCGCTGGTCGACGCGCTGTGCGACGGCTGGACGCGCTGCGCGCCGGAGCTCGGGCCGCTCGGGGCGACGGCCGACTGCGCCGCGGCGTTGACCGGCTGCGCGCCGGTCGCGTTCGCCAATCCTCAGGTCGACCTGGAGGCCTGCGTCGCCGCGATCGGGCAGGCGACCTGCTTCGACCTGGCCGAGACGCCGTTCTCGGCCGACCCGGTGGTCGACCGGTTCAACGACGGACGGCGCGGCGGCGAGCTGCTGCTCGCCTGGCTGCAGCGGCGCTTCGGCGTCTGCGGCGAGCTGTGGGTCGCGCGCCCCGAGGACGCGCCGCAGGCCGGCCAGAGCTGCACCGCCCAGCCGTGCGGCGATCCGCACACCAGCTGCGACCGCGCGCGGCGTGTCTGCATTGCGCAGGGCGGCGTCGGCGCCCCCTGCGCCGCGGCGGTCAACGCCGGCGCCGACTGTCGCCAGGGCCTGACCTGCGACGCCGCGCGCGGCGAGTGCCGCCTCTGGCCACTTGGCGCCCCGGGCGAGGACTGCTCCACCGACGCCGGCTGCAGCACCGCGCTGTGCGCCGAGCGGCAGGGCAGCGTGAAGTGCCGGCTGAAGGTCGAGGCCGGAGGTTTCTGCGATCGGGACGACGTCTGCTACGGCCACCGCGTCTGTCGCGGCAACCGATGCGCCGATCGCGGCGGCGCCGACACCGCGTGCGCCGACGACGGCCAGTGCCTGCTCGGCCACACCTGTGAGGAGCTGGGCGACGGCCGGCGCTGTGTCGTTCGTGCGCTGTGCCCGTGAGCGGCGAGCGACTCAGCGCTTCAGGTCGGCGCAGCAGCGGAAGCCGATGTTGGCCTGCCGGCCGTCCGGCGACTCGTTCGCCCGCGCCGCGCAGCGGCTCATGTACGCGGCCTGATCGGCGCTGCCCCCCTTGACCACCTTGTCGGACATCGACCGCCCCCACGAGGAGGAGGTCCACTCGGCGACGTTGCCACCCATGTCGACGACGCCGAAGCCCGACCGGCAGCGCGGGAAGACACCGATCGCCCCGGGCTTGCGCGCGTCCTCGGCGCCCTCGCCGACGTTGCAGTACGCCGCGTCATAGCCGTTGCCGTAGGGGAAGCGCGTCCCCCCCGGCCCCTTGCAGGCGCGCTCCCACTCGATCTCGGTGCACAGGCGCTTGTTGACCCGCTCGCACGCCTTCTTGGCCCGCGTCCAGCTGACGTTGACGGTCGGCTGCTTGCCCTTCTCGTTCGGGAACTCGTAGACGTCGATGCAGAACGGATCGACGCTCCGGCTGGTCGCCGCGAGCTCACCGAAGCCACGCATCGCGTCGTTGCCCGCGGCGCCGAGGGTGAAGCTGCCGCCCTCGATCGGCACCATCCCCGGTGGGCAACGGGTCCGGCCCGGCTCATCGGCCGGCGTCGCCGGCAGCGGCGGCTCGGGGGCGGGCGGCGTCAGCGCGGCGACCGGTTCGGACGGAGGCGGCGGCGTCACCGGCGGTGGTGTTACCGGCGGTGGTGTCACCGGCGGTGGTGTCACCGGCGGTGGCGTCACCGGTGGCGGCGTCACCGGCGCTGGCGCCACCGGCGGCGGCTCCGGCTCGCGGTCTGACCGCCGACCGTCGCGCTTCCCCTTCGTCCGGTCGCGGTCACGCGGCTCGCCGCTCGGCGGCGCCTTGCCCGCCTTGTGCGGGCGGTCCGGCTTGTCCGGCGGCCCGGGTGAGATCGGGGTGGGCGGCGGCGCGTCCTGGTTGTCCTGCACCGGCAACAGCTCGTCGACGCCGGCCCGCTGCCGAGCGTAGTAGAGCGCCGCCGAGATCGCCAGGCCGGTGAGGAGGATCACCGCGACGATGAGAGGCACCGTCGCCGGCATCCGGCGGCCAACGCCCCGCCGCTCGATCTGACTGAGCGCCGCGGCCCGACGGGCGCCGCGCGACAGCTCACGCGCCGGCGCGGACCTTTTGACCAGCGCCGACTTCGGCACCTGGCGCGAGCCGGACAGATCGACCGTCGGCGCCCCGCGGCGGTCGCCATCGACGTCGGTGTGCTCGCGCTCCTCGAGGGGCACCGGCTCTGTCGGCCCTGACGGCGCCAGCGTGCCCTGCATCTCCGCCGCCGCCCCGGCCAGCGACTCGAACAGGCCGGCCGCGGTCTCGAACCGGCCGTCCGGCGACTCACTGAACGCGCGGTGCAGCACGGCGACCAGCCGCGGCGGTAGCTTCTCCTCGGCCGCGCTCCACGCCTCGGCGTCTCGGCCGTAGACCACGCCGGTCACCATCTCGGCGAAGATCACCGCCAGCGAGTAGACGTCGGCGCGCCGATCCGCCTCCCCGTCGTCGCGCCGCGCCTCGGGCGCCAGGTAGTCGATCGCGTGCGCGGAGCTGAGCTGGGCGACGAAGGGCTTGCGCGGCAAACCGGCGAAGTGCGGCAGGCCGGTGAGCTTCAACACGTCGGGGAGGATGGTGATGTTGGCCGGGCGCATCGCCCCGTGGGCGCCGTGCTTGCTCAGGTTGTCGATCGCCAGCGCCACCTGGGCGAAGAGCGGCAGCGTCTCGTTGAGCGCGAAGACCTGCTGCCGCTCGAGCCTGAGATCGATGATCTTGCGCAGGCTCAACCCCTCGAGGAAGGGCATCGTGTAGTAGAGATAACGATCGGCGCGCCCGTCGTCGTAGATACGCACGACGTTCGGGTGGTGCACCTTGCGCGCGCTCTTGACCGCCCGCTGGAACTTCGACCGCTCCTCCTCGGTCTGCAGCAGATTCGCGCCGATCACCTTGAGGGCGACGTCGACGTCGACCTCCTCGTCGCGCACCCGCATCACCCAGCCGGTCGTCCCGGGGGTAGCCGGCTCGATGACCCGGTAGCGGTTGGCGACCAGCTCGCCGGGGTCGAACGGCGGCACGTGACGCAGCTGCCCGGTGGTGACGGCGCTGATCTTGCTCGACTGCCGCCGCCGCATGGCGATCGGCTGACCGCAGACCTGACACTTGCGGCTGTCGTCGGGGGTGAAACTACCGCAACGGTAGCAGAGCAAGATCCCACTCCGGGGTGAAACGCGCAGCAGTGCAATAGCATACGGCCGAAAGGCGCCGCAACGGCCAAACCCCGAGGTAGGAGAGGCTCCTACCTCACGCCCGTCGAGCCGAAGCCGCCGACGCCGCGCTCGCTCGACGGCAGCTCGGCGACCACCTCGAGCTCGACCGCCGCCACGGCGGAGACGACCAGCTGCGCGACGCGCATCCCCGGCTCGACCACGAACGGCTCCGCGCCGTGGTTGACCAGCAGCACCTTCACCTCGCCCCGGTAGTCGGCGTCGATCGTCCCCGGCGCGTTGAGCAACGTCACCCCGTGGCGCAACGCCAGGCCGCTGCGCGGCCGCGTCTGCGCCTCGAAGCCGGGCGGCAACGCCAAG
>JBFYZW010000180.1:0-7826 GCA_041309305.1 Deltaproteobacteria bacterium
CACGCACCGGCCGGCCGCGCAACCAGACGGTCGGGTACTTGGCGCCCCGCCGCTCGAGTCGGCCCTCGCGGATGAGCGCCTCGATCGCCTCGGTGAGGCAACGCTCGTCGTGGTGGGCGAGGGCACCGTGGCCAGGGCTCTCGAGCAGGCCGAAGCGCCGCAGCGCGCGGGCGCGGCTGCCGCGCAGCGCCTTGGCCAGCGCCCCCTTGCCCGCCGGGCGGCTGAGCGCGGCGACCGTTGCGACGATCACGTCGGCCTCATCGGCGCTCGGCGGCGCGCAGGTGACCGGTCTCTGCTCGGCGGTCGGCCAGGCCGGGGCCGGCTCGGCGGCGCCGGTGCACGTGTCACAGCAGCCGCACCGCTCGCCCGGGTCGACGCCGGTGAAGTAGCGGGTGATGAAGGCCTGGCGGCAGCGATCGCTGCGCGCGTAGGCCTCGATGCCGGCGAGCAGCCCCTCGCGCCGCGGGTCGGCGGCGCTGCGCGCGCTCTTGCGGTTGAGGAAGCGCTGGGTGACCAGGTCGGCGACGCCGAAGAAGAGCAGGCAGTCGGCCGGCAGGCCGTCGCGGCCGGCGCGGCCGGCCTCCTGGTAGTAGGCCTCGACGCTGCCCGGGGTGTGGAAGTGGACGATCAGCCGCACGTCCGGCTGATCGATGCCCATGCCGAAGGCGTTGGTCGCCACCAGCACGCGCGCCCGCCCGAGCTCGAAGGCGTGCTGGGCGCGCTCGCGGGCCAGGTCGGTGCGGCCGGCGTGGTAGTGGCCGGCGTGGTAACCGTGGCTCTTGAGCAGCGCGGCGACCGCCTCGACCTTCTTGCGCGTCGCGCAGTAGACGATCGCCCGGCCCGGCCCGGCGCCGCGCAGGCCAGCCCGCTCGAGCGCGGCGAGCAGCGCCTGTTGGCGCGCGACCTCGCGCGGTAGGTGGCGGACCGCGAAGCGGAGGTTGGGCCGGGTGAAGCTGCCGAGCACGCGCACGGGGGCGCGCAAACAGAGCGAGCGCTGGATCTCGTCGAGCACCCGTCCGGTCGCGGTGGCGGTCAGCGCCAGGGTCGGCACGCCGAGCCGCTCGCGCAGCTCGCCGAGCGTCTGGTACTCGGGGCGGAAGTCGTGGCCCCACTGGCTGATGCAGTGCGCCTCGTCGATGGCCAGAAACGCGACGCGGGCGCGCGCCAGCAGGCGGCGGAAGCCGGCGAGCGCGCTGCGCTCGGGCGAGACGTAGAGCAGCGCCAGCTTGCCGGTCAGGAGGTGGGCGATGGTCTCGCGCTGGCCGAGCTCGTCCTGGCCGGAGTGCAGCGCCGCGGCGGCGACGCCGCGCTGGCGCAGACCGTCGACCTGGTCGTTCATCAACGCGATGAGCGGCGAGACGACCAGCGTCGTGCCGCGGCCGGCGGCGAAGGTCAGCGCGGCCGGCAGTTGGTAGCAGAGCGACTTGCCGCTGCCGGTCGGCATCAGCACGACCGCGTCGCGCCCGGCGAGGGTGGCGCCGATCGCCTCGGCCTGCCCGGGGCGGAAGGCCGTGTGGCCGAAGCGCTCGGCCAGCAGGCGCTGCGCCGCCGGCAGGTCGAGCGGCGTCTCGACCGTGGCGCTCACGGCTTGCGGCCGATGAACAGGTAGTTGAAGCCGCGCAGGAAGAAGTTGTCGCGCTCGGCCGCCTGGTGGAAGTTGCCGCGCTCGAGATCGCGGTTGTGGCGCACGACCGCGACGACGTCGAGCGGCGTGAACAGGTCGGCGAGGATCGCGAACAGGCCGAGCCCCACCGGCGCGAAGCCGCGCCGTCGAGCGAAGAAGTCGCAGCAGTAGAGGCCCAAGGTCCCGCCCGGCGCCAGGACGCGGCGGCACTCCTCGAGCACCCGGCCCATCGCCTCGTAATAGCGCGGCTCGTAGGCCGACAGCTTGCCGATGCAGCGCGGGTCGTCGGAGTAGGTCAGATGATCCGAATAGGGGGGATCGAGGAAGACCAATCGGGCGCAGCCCTTGGCCAGCGGCAGGCGGCGCGCGTCGGCGACCTCGACGTCGGCGCGCGGCGCCCACAGGTCGAAGCCGCGCGCCTGTCGGCCGGTGTCGCGGGCGACGTCGAGGGTGGTACCGGAGCCGACCATCGGATCGACGACCAGGTCTCCAGGGGCGGTGTAGCGCTGGATCAGGTTCCAGATCACATACGACGGTGTCGCGCCGGCGTAGCGCTGGTCACCCTGGATCGCGTCACCGTAGTGCTGCGACGGGTACTGCCACAGCGTGGTCGTCTGCAGGCGCAGCGGCGGCTTGGGCGGCCCGCGCCCCGCTCGGCCGCCGCGCCTACGGGATGATCCGGCCATTCTCAGCCAGCTTGGCCAAGAGCGCCGCCGCGTTGCCGGCCGCCACCGTCCCCTCGACGACGGTCGGACCGATGTCGAGGTCGACGCTGCCTTCACCGACCTCGGCGGCGGCGAAGAGCAGCGGTCCGTTGCTGGCCAGCGCGGTGATCGGCGAGTCGACGCCGGCCGGGCCGTCGACCACGTCGACCCAGCTGTAGGCGTTGCCGACCAGCGCGAGCAGGAAGCCCTGGTTGACGGCGGCCTGCCCGACCACCTCGGGGGTTGGGGTGGCCGGATCGAAGTCGCCGTCGCCGCGGAAGGTGCCACTGACCAGCACGCTGCGGTTGCTCACCGTGCGTGCCATCACGTCGGTGATGGTCAGGTTGGTGGCGTTGAACACCGCGTGGCCGACGTAGGCGCCGAGGCCATCGAGCGTGACGACGAAGCCGGTCTGGACGCCGGCGGCGTCGCTGACCGAGGCGGTGCCGGCGCCCGGGTCGAGATCGACGGTGCCGGTGAAGGTGCCGGCGATGGTCATCCGGTTGGTGACGTCGAAGAAGCCGGCGCTGACGTCGAAGTGATCGCCTCCGCCTCCACCGGCGCCGAAGCTGACGTCGAATTGGACCTGGGGCACGCCGGGGGTGGACGGTGCACGCACCAGGCGGAGCAGGAAGGCGTCGCCGTCGCGCACGCCGGCGACCACCGGGTCGCCGGGGATGACGACGTGACCGACCGCGACCGCGCGATCGACCGCGTTGGTGCCGATGACGTAGTGCCACTCGTAGGCGCCGGTCGGACTGAGCTGGAGCACGAAGGCGTCGCTGTTGCTGGTGCCGCCGGTGCTCGAGCTCAGCGCGGTGCCCGCGCCCGGATCGAAGTCGACGGTGTTGCCGCGGAAGGCGCCGACGACGGTGACCCCGCCGTAGGCGTTGGCCGCGATGTCGGTGGCCTCCTCGTCGAGGCTGCCGACCAGCGAGCCGGTCCACAGCGCGAAGCCGTCGCCGTCGAGCTCGGCGAAGGCCAAGTCGTTGCCGCCGTGGGCCTCCTCGGTCAACGGCGTCGTCGCGGTCGGGAAGCTGATCGGGTCGCCGCCGTAGCTGGCGGTGATGACGACGTCGCCGGCGGAGCCGACCTGGACGCTGGTGACGCGCTCGTCGCCGGCGCCGGTGACCGCGTTCGCCCAGACCAGATCGCCGTTGTTGAGCGCGTAGCGGGCGACGAAGCCGTCGACGTTGGTGCTGGTCAGCTGCGCCGTCCCTGTCCCGGCCAGGTCGAAGTTGACGTTGGTGCCGCTGAAGGCGCCGACGACGATCAGCCCGGCGCCGCCGGCGTCGTTGATCGTCGTGAGATCATGGACCTCGATCTGAACACCGGCCTCGACCAGACCCGGGAACTTGGACGGCCAGGTGACCTCGACCAGCGTCGAGACCGCCTCGCTCAGGCCGGCCGGGTTGACCGACGTGGCGCGCAGGATCAGCCGCGCGCCGTCGCTGGTCAACCGGTCGTAGGTCAGGTCGGTGAAGGTGGCCAGGCCGTTGCTGCTGGTCTTGGTCAGCGTGCCGCCGAGCGTCCCTGGGGCCGCGCCGCCGCCCTCGAGCTCGACGGCGAGGGCGATCTCGACTCGGCTGGCCGCGCCGCCGATGATGCGCGCGCCGGCGGCGTTGCGCACCTGCAGGTTGACCGAGCCCCACCGGCTGTTGCGCTGCGCGGTGGCGGGCACGAGGGTGAAGGCGAGCTGGGTGGCGACCGGCTGGACGGTGATCTCCACCGTGTCGCTGGCGCTCTTGCCCTCGTTGTCGGTGGCGGCCAGCTGGAAGATCAAGGTCAGCGGCTGGTCGACGTCGGGGGCCATGACCGTGGCGTTGAGGCTCCCGGCGTTGGTGATCACGCCGGCGTCCGGGCCGCCGACCTGGGTCCACACGCTGCTGGCGACGCTGCCGCCGGCGTCCGGATCGGTGGCCGCGCCGGTCAGCGTGATGAGGCTCAGCGCGTTGACGGTCTGCGCCACGCCGGCGTCAACCTGCGGCGCGGCGTTCAGATCGATGATCGTGATCGTCGCGCTCGCGCTGTCGCTGCGCCCGCCCGCGTCGGTGACGGTGAGCTGGAAGCGGAAGGTGGTCGTGCCGCCGACGTTCGGAGCGGTGAAGCTGGCGACGCTGGTGGTCGCGCCCGTCAATGTTACCGCCGGTCCGAGCGTCTGGGTCCACTGGTAGCCGGTCAGATCATCGTCGGCGTCGTACGAGGCGTCGCCGTTCAGCGTCACGGTGGACAGCTCGGCGATCGTCTGGTCGCCATTGGTGACCGCCACCGGGGCGCTCGGCGCCGGTGGCTGGGGCTTCTTCTTCTCGTCGTCGCCGTCGCAGGCGACGAGCAGGGTACAGGCAGCGAGGGAAAGCAGACGAAGCGACGTCATGTGCAGCTCCAACAGGTGTGACCGAGCGTCCGGGCTAGACGCCTCGACTTTGCGCCGGAACCTTGCAACTTCGCGGGGAGAAGTCAAACGTTACCGCACCGCGATCATCCCCTGCGCCCAGTCGAGCAGGCCGCCGCGGCAGTCGTGGTAGGCGAGGTTGAAGCCGCCGGGGAAGAGCCCGAAGTTGACCACCTCCGGGTGGTCGCGCAGGAAGAAGTGATCGTCGCGGCCGGTGTGGCCGACCCAGGCGAGCATCTGGATCGGCGGATCGCCGCTGCAGGCGCCGAGCACCGGGACGATCTCGGCCACCTCGGCGGCGCTGTCGCGGTACGCCTCGAGCAGGTCGGGCGGGACGGCCAGGCGATAGGCGTGCGTCGCCCAGGTCATCCCGCCGCCGTGGTCGCCGACCAGGATCTCAGTGAAGGCCAGCCCGGTGGCGTCGAGCGCGTACGGCGCGGCGAAGTCGTCGACGAAGCCGGTGCGCGAACGCCAGCCGAAGGCGACCCCGTCGTGCCGGCCGGCGGCCGAGCGGCCGACCAGGGTCCAGCCGCCGCCGTCGGTGGTCATGTCGCACCACACCCGCCGCGAGACGATCACGTCGCCATCGCTGCGGAAGAGGGCATAGATGCCGTTCTGGCCGCCGCGGGCCGGGTCCTCAGCCAAAAGCTCGCGGCAGGAGGCGGGCAACGGCTCGTGCGGCAGCGCCTCGTAGGCGCAACCACCGGTCAAGAGGCTCGCCGCCGCCCAGCACCACGCTGTCCTCATCGCACTGGAGGATACCATGGTCAGTCGCGCTGCACCTGGATCCGCGGCCCGCGCACGCGGTTCTGCCCGTCGTTCGGCGGGTTGTTGGCGAGGCGCAGCCGCTGGTTGCCGATGTACCAGCCGGTCCAGAGGTAGAAGTAGTCGAACGGGTAGTTCGCGCCGACGTTGATCACGAAGCGGTCGCGGATGATCTCCCCCTCCTGCCACTCCGTGGTCGGGTAGAGGCCGTCGAGCGGGAAGTGATCGACGTGGATGCGGTTGCTGCCCCCCTGCGGGCCGTCGCCGTGGACGAAGATCTGCCAGTCGCGGTCCATCACCTGCTGCGCGCGGTAGTAGAACGAGACGGTGACCGACTCGCCCGGCTTGACCACCGGCGGTTCGACCGTCCAGCCGACCATGCGGATCTTGCCCTCGAAGTCGGCGTCGATCGGCGTGACCCCGCTCGGCAGCTCGGTGAGAATGCTCTCGACCGCTTTGCGCGAGTCCTGCGGGTTCGGCTGATCGGAGACCAGGCGCGCGTAGGGGTGGCCGTCGAAGACGACGTAGAGCTTGAGCTCGGCCTCCTTGGCGACGCGCCGCAGGTCCGCGAGCCGGTCGCGGTCGACGATCACGAACTTGCGCCCGGCGCGCTGGAGGAAGACCTTCGCCTGGTTGTCGTTGCGCAGGTGCACGCAGCGGTTCTGGAACAGGAAGATGACCGAGCGCTCCGGCTGTTGCCAGTCGTTGTACTGGCCGATCGGCTCGCCCGCCTTGGCCAAGGATTGGTAGGCGCCGTAGAACGGCTTGTAGGAGAAGGTGTCGCCCATCGCCGGCATCGTCACCCAGCCGAGGTAGCAGGCCACCACCACCGCGCCGAGCGAGAAGGCGGCGATGTGCCAGTGGCAGACCCAGCGCGAAAAGAGCAGCAGGCCGACGACGATGCCGATCGGGAAGAAGAACACCTGCAGGATGATGAACGGCTGGTAATCGAACGGCGTCTCGCGATTGTAGTAGTAGATGAACAGGCGCAGGAAGTGGCGGAAGTCGAGCACCAGGTCGTGGGCCAGGATGCCGAAGACGACCAGCGCCACCGCGGCGAAGACCAACAGGTCGCCGCGCGCCCCGGGGCGTTGCCAGAACGGGGTCTCGGCGCCGACGTGCGCCTCGACGGCCGGGCCGAGCGGCAGGCCGACCTCGGCGAGCGGCAGGCGTGCCGGGGCGTGGCGGCCCATCCAGACCAGCGCGGCGGCCAGCATCACGGTGAGCGGCGGGACGACCGGGAAGATGTAGTGGGCGAACTTGGTTCCGGAGAGCGAGAAGAACAGGTAGGGGAGGAGCACCGAGAGGAGCAGGAAGAGGTTGCGCCGCTCGGCGATGCTGCGCATCGCGCTCGAGCGGGAGACGAACCGCCACAACGCGGCGATGATGAACGCGGTCCAGGGGAAGACCGCGAACGCGGTCTGGCGGACGACGTAATCGAATGTGCCGCCCGGCTTGTCGATCGTCCCGGCGGCGCGGCCGAGGTGGTGGTAGTAGATGAACTCGTTCCAGTACGGCCAGCCGTGCTCGACCGACATGTAAACGTACCAGGGCGCGGCGACGGCGAAGAAGAGCAGCACGCCCCAGCCGGCGCGCATGCGCGAGAGCAGGTGCAGCGCGTGGCGGAAGAAGGGCAGGTCGTGCAGCAGGCCGAGGGCGATGCAGAGGCCCGCGGCGACGGCGATCAGCGCCTGGTAGAGCCCGCGCTCCTCGCGTGAGGCGCCGGGCACGTACCAGGCGAGCGCGAACGCCGCGCCGGCGACCAGCAGCGCGATCGCGCCGCGGACGAGCAGGTAGGTCGACCAGTCGCGGCCGGCGACGAGCGGGGCGTAGTCCTGCCAGCGGAAGGTGGCGAGCCAGTAGGCGAGGACGATCATCACCACCAGCGTCGGGGTGACGAAGCCCTTGGCCAGAACCGAGATCGCTGCCAGCGCCCAGAAGGCGACGAACGGCCACTCGGCCGCCAGCCAGGCGCGCAGGCGACCGACCAGCGGCTTGTCGGCGATCAACACCAGCCAGGGCGCGATCGTCCAGAGGATCGGGTTGAACAGCACGTCGACGACCGTCGCGCTCGGCCCGAGCGCGATGAGGTCGACGCCGAGGGTGGTCCGCCCGGTCTTGAGCGTCGCCACCAGGCTGGCCAGGCCCACCCCGCCGAGCAGGATCGGCACCCCCCACTGCGCGCGACAGGCGGCGAGCAGGCGCCAGGCGTGGCGCGCGAGCGGGAAGTCGTAGAACAGGCCGAGGCCCACGCCGAGCAGCGTCACGTCGAGCACCGCGGCGCGGATCGCCGGCGCCAGCGCACCGCCGCCGCGCAGCACGAGCTCGCCGACGCCCCAGG
>JBFYZW010000181.1:0-7014 GCA_041309305.1 Deltaproteobacteria bacterium
GTTGGCGCTCTCGGCCTCGGCAGCGAAGATCTCGCCCCGCGCCGCGGCGCTGCGCACCGAGGGCGATCAGGCCTTCGCGAAGCGCGACTACGAGACGGCGATGAGCAAGTACCAGATGGCGGTCAAGTTCAGCAAAGGCTTCCCCGCCGACCTGATGCGCCGGATGGGCAAGACCTACCTCGCCCAGGGTGACACGATGCAGGCGCAGAAGTGGCTGAGCCGCGCGCTGCGCCTCGACCCGTCCAACAAGGAGCTCGCCGCCGAGTACGCGAAGGCCAAAGCGGCGCGGTAAGGCCGCGCGAGCCGGCGGCGCTACTGCGGCCGGATGCCGATCACCGTGCCGCTCGAGTAGGCGACGAACTCCGGGGCGTAGAGTGGCTGGAGGATCGCCGGCGCGACTTTGAAGGTCCCGGCGGTGGTGGCGCGCAGCCGGTACTTGAAGGTGTACTCGCCCTGCGGCAGGTGCTCGAAGAAGAAGTTGGTGCCGCTGTCGCGGATCTCCTCGTACCAGTAGATGCCGAGGTCCCACCGGTGCTGCGAGACGTTGCTGACCGGCTCGAAGCCGGCGCCGCGCGGGTCGCGCAGGTGGACATACTCGAGCGCGTGTTTGGCGCGGATCGACAGCTGCACCTCGAGCTCGTCGCCGATGGCGATCTTGGCGCCGTCGGCGAGCGGCGCCAGGGTCGCGGCCCGGCCTTGCGTGTCGCGGCGGAAGAAGGCGCGCGAGACGGTGAGGAAGTCGCCGCTCGCCTCCGCCGGCATCCGCTCGCTGGAGAAGTGCCAGGTGGCCGAGGCGAAGAGGAAGCCCGGGGTGGGCTTGTCGATCACCACCGTCGCGTGCTGCGCGGGCACCAGCTCGGCGCCGGGGATGACGATCTGGTTCTTCTTGCCGGTGTAGGCGTTCGGCGCGAAGTCGAGGCGCGTGACCCGGTCCCCGATGGTCACCGTGGCCTCCTCGCGCGCGCCGAGCTCGCCGGTCTGGTCGAGGTACTTGGCCAGCGCGTAGACGACCTCGGCGGTGGCGCGGGTCGACTTCCAGTGGTTCAGCTTCTTGTTCAGAAACAGCCAGAGCACCAGCCCGTCGAGCTTCGGCTCCTGAGGGCTGAGCTCCATCAGCGTGCGCACCGCGAAGGCGTGGGTCTCGATCGTGTCATTGTACCAGAGCCAGGCGCGATCCTCGGGCGCCCAGAAGGTGCCCTGGTCCTTCTCGCTCTTCGCCGAGTCCATCACGCTGTCCCAGACCAGGCGGGCGTCCCGGGTCCGCTGCATGCGTGAGAGCGTCAGCGCCAGGTAGCCCTTCAGGTAGGGCGAGTGCTCCTTCCAGTGCTTGAAGCTGAACTCGAGCATCGTGCGCCGGTCCTTCTCGCTGAACACGTCGCCGGTCCACGAGGCGTCCGGGTAGCTGGAGAGGGTGTAGTTGAGGAAGGTGATCGACTCCCAGCAGCCGTCGCGGGCCATGCACTCGCGGACCCACGCGTCGAGGTAGTGGCGGTGGACGAAGCCCCAGGCGCGCTCGATCATGTCGCGCGGGACGTCGACCTCGAACTCGAGCCCCTTCGAGAAGCCGTGCAGGAGGTAGAGCGTCATCCACGGCGACGGCGGTCCGCCCGGGAACCAGGGGAAGCCGCCGCTGGCCGTCTGCGCCTTGCGCAGCTTCTCGAGCGCGTTCTGCCGGTGGGCGCGGGCGATAGCCGGGTTGAGCACGTTGATGAGCTCGTCGCTCGGGATGTCGCCGCCCCTGGCCAGCCGGAGCCACGGCGCCTCCTCGAGGGCCATGCGCCGGTTCGGATCCGGCTGGTCCCAGCGCTCGTAGATGGTCTTGCGCTTGCTCATCTCTTTGGCCATCGCGCCGATGGCCGGGTACTTGTGGTAGAGCGACGAGACGATGCCGGTGGAGAGGAAGCGGTTGAGCGTCTGCTCGGTGCACTCGTAGGGGTAGTTGACCAGGTAGGGGAGCGCCTGCAGCACGGCGTAGAACAGCTGCGCGTCGACGGTGACGACGAGCTGCTCGTGGATGCGGGTCGGGTCGTCGTCTTTGGCCAGGTCGGCGAAGTGCAGCTCGCGGCGCTTCTCCCGCCGCAGGGTCGCGAAGCGCGACTGCGCCAGGTGCATCCGTCCGGGCAAGATCGGCAGCGGGCGCAGCTCGCCGTCCGAGAGCGCGCCGGCGCGCGCGGTGACCCGGAAGGCGACCAGGCCGAGCTCGGCCGGCGCCTTGACCGGGAAGACCAGGTTGGCGCTCCCCTGCGCCGGGGTGCGGAAGGGCAGCGTCGCCTTCGCCGCGTCGAGGCCGAAGCGGGCGAGCACACTCTTGTCGGTGGCCGGGTCGAGGATGTCGAAGCTCAGCTCCCCCTTGAGCTCCTGCTCGGCGGCGTTGTTGACCACCACCTTCAGCTCGGCGGTGTCCCCCTCGCGCAAGAAGCGCGGTAGGTACGGCCGCACCATCAGCTCCTTGACCGTCCGGCTCTCCTTGCGCACGCTGCCCGCCTTGAGCTCCTTGGTCAGCGCGTGCGCCCAGACGTTCCACGAGGTCACCGAGTCGGGGACGGTGAACGAGAAGCTCACCGCGCCGTCGGCGCCGGTGAGCAGTTGCGGGAAGAAGAAGGCGGTCTCGGAGAAGTCGGTGCGCACTTCGACCGCCGGCGCCGCGCCGGCGTCCTTCGCCGGGACGGCCGCGTCCGGCGCCTTGTCGCCGGCCAGCGCTGCGGGCTTGTCCGCGGGGGCCTCCGGCGCGCTCGCGACCGCCTTCTCCTCCTCGCCGCCGTTGTCGCGCCCGCCGTTGCCCTTGCGCATGAGCCGCGCCCCGGAGCTCGACTTCTCGGCCCGGACCGAGGGCGAGGGTGGGTAGGAGGAGCCGAAGGCCCGCCGGCCGGGGCCGCCGATGCCGTAGCCGGAGAAGAACTGCAGCGCGTCGGCTGACGGCGGGCTGTAGCTGGCCGGGTCGTCGAAGCCGTCGGAGTCGACCCAGATCGATGGCGCGATCCCGAGGCCCGCGCGCGGCAAAAGCGCGCCGGTGCGGCTGGGGTAGAGCCCGAGCGGCGAGGGCGGCGCGTGCGGGGTGAAGAAGTCGAGGCTGCGGTCGTACATGTAGGCCAGGACCTCGACCGCGGCGACCGGGGTCGTCGCGCCCGCCGGCCCGGTGACCTTCACCGTCCAGGTCTCGCTGGCGCCCGGGCGGAGCCGATCGCGGAAGGAGCCCAGCTCGACCGTCAGCTCCTGGTTGTCCCACGGCACGAAGATGTCCTGCTGCAGCGTCATCAGCTGGTGGTCGCGCTGCAGCCAGAGCACGACCGAGAAGCCGCCCCGGTCGGCCTCGGTCACCGGCAGGTCGACCAGCTCCGCGCTCGCGTCGGCGCGCAGGCGGCGCAACTCGCGCCGCTCGCCGCCGCGGTAGATCTCGAACGCCAGCGGTTGATCGGTCAGTCCCGAGCCGACCAACAGGCGCGCCGTGCCGCCGACCGGCACGCTCGAGCGCTCGGCCAACAGCACCGCCGGCACGCGGAGCGCGGTGCGTGGTCCGGCGACCACCAGCTCACGCGCGGTCGAGAAGGTGGCGCCCGCGGCGTCCCGGGTCTCGTAGCGCAGCCGGTAGACGCCTGGCGGCAGCGCCGGCCAGGTGATCGTCGCCGCGCCGCTCTGATCGTGGGTCACGGCGCCGCGCGCCTTCTCGGCGCCGTCCGGCCAGCCGCGCATCACCGCCTCGTTGGCCAGCTGGGCCTCCCAGCGCGGCCGGAGCAGGTCGCCGGGCAGGCGCAGCGCGCCGTCGTCGGCGACGCCCGGCGGCCGGTCGAGCGGCTGGTCGGCGGGCAGGAGGGTCGCCTGGGGCTGTTGCACCGCGACCAGTCGATAGGTGCCCTGGCCCGGCGCGGCGTCGCCGTCGAGGTTGGTGCGCCGGACGGTCACGCTGGCCGGCTGGCCGGCGGCGACGAAGCCCGCCTCCACGTCGACCGTCGCCTCGACCGCGACGAAGCCGAGGCGCAGGCTGCGGCTCGCGCTGCGCGTCTCACCGCCCTCGTCGGTGACCTCGGCGGTGACCGCGTAGCGGTAGGAGAGGTCCGGGGTCTTGGCCTGGCGCGCGTCGGCCGCTGGGGTGAAGGTGAGCGCGAAGCCGCCGTCGGCGGAGAGCGTCGTCTGACCGGTGGCGACCGTCTCGACGCCGCTCGAGGCCGCGGCGCTGTACCAGCGGTAGTAGCCCCACCACCAGGGGTAGACCGGGCTCCGCTCGACGCGCCAGCGCACGTTGCCGGCCGCGACCGGCAGGCCGAAGTAGTAGCGCGCCTCGCCCTTGAGGGTGATCGGCTGGTTCAGGCGAGCGCCGGCCGGCGTCTCGAGCAGCCTGGCCTCGAAGGTGGGCCGCTTGTACTCCTCGACCCTGAGCGAGGCGCTGCCGCCCCATGTCGCCTCGAGCGTCCAGTGGCCGAGCAGCCGCCCGGCGGGGATGGTGAACTCGCCGGCGGCGCTGCCGTAGGCGTTGGTGGTCACCGCGCGGACCGCCACCTGCTCGTAGTTGGCATCACGCAGCGAGACGCGGAGCTTCGCGCGCGGCACGACCTGGAAGCGGCCGGCGTCGTGGCGACCGCGGTAGGCGACGACCTTCCAGTGGATCGTCTGCTCCGGGCGGTAGATGCTCCGGTCGGTGAACACCAGCGTGTCGCTGACCACCGGGTCGCGCTCACGAGAGAAGAAGTCGAGCCCGTCGGTGTCGAGGGCCAACTCGCCGCCCTTGTCGGCGTAGAGGAAGTAGCCCCAGCCGCCGCCGCCGGTGAGGACGGCCTCGCCGTGCTGGTCGGTGGTCTTGGTCTGCACGACGCGGCGGCGGTCACGCCAGTCATAGCGATAGAGCAGCACCCGCGTGCCGGGCACCGGCGCGCCGCTCGTCGCCGAGAGCACGGTGGCGGTCGCCTTCGGTCCGAACGACTGGCTGACCAACACCAGGTCGGAGACGACGAGGTGGGCCCCGTGCAGCACGTTGTTGCCGCGCTCGAACTGCTCGCGCGCCGAGGCGATGACGACGTAGTAGCCCGGGCGGGTCATCGGCGGGTTGACGAACGCCTGGTGCTCCTTGAGATCGTTGGTCGCCGGCAGCGTGACCGACCAGCTGTGGTCGGCCTTTTGGCTCAACAGCCCCTCCACCGCATCGTGGTCGAGGAAGATCTCGTCGGTCGGCGCGTCGAGCAGCTTCTTCAGGTCGCGCGCGTAGGCGCGGAAGTAGAGCGCGGTGAGGTTCTTGTAGCGCACTGCGATCGAGCGCTGGCCCGGGCTGTCGTGGCCCATCGCCTGCAGCGCGTAGCTCGGTTGGTCGATCGCCTCGACGATGCTCCGGCAGTGCTCGGCGCCGGGGCTGCCGGGGAAGGCGGCGAGGCCCTGCTGCGCGAGCCCGCGGGCGCGGACCAGGTTGTCGGGTGCCTCCTCATTCTCGGTCATCTCGGCCAGCCGGGCCATACCCTCCGCCCACCAGGCGTGGGCACGGGCGGCGGGCAGGCGGGCGGTGAGCACGGCGCGCAGGCGCGCGCGGTCCTCGGCGCCGGTGAAGCTCTCGTGCAGCCGCTCGAGCCGGACCAGCCGGGCCTCGAGCGCCGCGCCGGCCGCCTTGCGTCCGAGGTGCCAGCGCTCGAGGTCGTCGAGCGCCGCGGCGAGCTTGAGCAGCGGGTGCACCGCCGGGTCGACGAGATCGACCGCGCCGACCGGCTTGTCGCCGGCGAGCCGGGCGAGGTCGAGGGTGTAGAGTTGGTTGCTCTGCTCGGCGCGCCAGCCCTGCGTGTCGGCGAGCAGCTCGACGCGCAGGTAGGTGAGCGCGTCGCGCAAGGTCGGCCGGACGTCGTCGGGGAAGGTGTTGGCGGTCAGGTACTCGCCGATCGCGTCCCTGGGCAGTCGGCCGAGCTGGGCGCGCTGCTGCCAGGCCACCTCGTAGGCGCGCTGCGCTTCGGTGAAGATCTGCTCCATGGTCCAGGCCTTCAGGTCGACCTGGCCCCGGGTGTCAATCCGTTCGCGCTGGTTGATCTCCCACGAGTAGGCGTGCGCGTAGGTGACCAGCGACGCGCCATAATAGAGGTTGAGCACCGCCTGGCCGAGCAGGTCGTTCGGCCAGGCCTCGTCGCGCAGGAAGCGCACCGCGGTCTCGTAGCCGTGCAGCGCGATGCGCAGCTGGGTCCAGCGGACCAGGCAGCGGGTGACCTCCTCGCCGTCGTTGGCGGCGCGGGCCGCGGCGAGGCGCTCGGTCAGCCACCGGGCTGCCTCCTCGTACTTCTGCTCGTCCTCGAGCCGGTCGAACGCCGTCCAGGCCTCGGCCTTTTGGCCGGTCCACGGCTGGTGTGGCAACGGCTGGACGGGCGCCGCCTTGTCGGTCGGCGGCGACTTGGCGGTGCCGTTAGCGCAGGCCGAGAGGGCGACGAGCACGAGGACGGGCAGGCGACGCAAGCGCATGAGAACCCCCGGCGAAAGATGTCTTTCGCCTATCACCGTTCGTCGTCGCGGGGTATCGGTCAGTCGAGCGGCAGCGGGGTGCCGAGCAGGTCGAGCGGATCGAGCGTCTGGCCCCAACGGCTGACCTCGAGGTGCAGGTGCGGGCCGGTGCTGCGCCCCGAGTTGCCGACCCGGCCGACGGCCTGGCCGGCGCGGACCCAGATCCCGGGCACGACGAGGAGCTGCGACAGGTGGGAGTAGACGGTCGCGTAGCCGCCGTCGTGCTCGAGGACGACGCGGCGGCCGTGGCCGGCGTGCCAGTCGGCCTCGGCGACGAAGCCGTCGGCGGCGGCCTGGACCACCGCGCCGTACTCGGCCTCGAGGTCGATGCCGGCGTGGAACCGCTTGCTGCCGTCGAGCGGGTCGGTGCGCGTGCCGTAGAGGCTGTTCACCCCGGTGGCCGGCAGCGGCCAGTGCAGGGTCAAGGTCGTCGGCCGCGCGCCGGCCTGGGCCGGGTGATGCACCTTGCGCGTCACCGGCGGCGCGCGCTGCTCGACCGGCAAAGGCGGCGGCTCGGGCTCGAGCGCCCCGCCGGCGCCGTGCGCGGCGGGGGGC
>JBFYZW010000182.1:0-4112 GCA_041309305.1 Deltaproteobacteria bacterium
GGACTAGCTGGTGGACTGGTGGACTGCCACCAAGCACCAAGAAGGAAACGTCAGAGTGTTACTTGCTTGGATGGAAAGGAAAATTGGTGGAGCTGAACGGGATCGAACCGTCGGCCTCCTGAATGCCATTCAGGCGCTCTCCCAGCTGAGCTACAGCCCCACCAAACCTCAACTTCCCTTACGAACGGGCGGCGCGCTTGGTCGCCTTCGCCTTGCGGGCGCGGGGCTTCTTGCTGCCCCGAGACCGCGGGCCCGACTTCTTTACCACACTGTCGATGGCGACGTTAAGCCGATCGACACCATCTTTCACCCAGGAGGGCATCGGCACCTTGGCCTGGTTGGCCAGACGCCGGGTCTCGAGGCCCAGCCGCTTGAGCACCTTGTCCCGCTCACCGCGCAGCCGGCGCAGATCAGCCTCGAACCGGTCGGCCGAGCGCATCAGGGCCTTCTTGACCACCTCGAGCTGGTCCGCGGCCTGCTGCCAGACCTGGTTCATCTGCTTGCGGAATTCCTCCGGACGGCTGACCATGGCATCGACCCCCACGCCTCAGGTTGTGCAGCGGCCGCGTGTAGCAGGCGTGCCGCATTGTGTCAAGGCAGCTTCTCCTTGCGCGGCCCGGGGGCGGCGGCGCCGCGGGCGCGAGCCTTCTCGCTCTCCTTCTCGGCGGCGGCGAGGGCGGCGCGGATCTTCTCCAGCTGAGGCTTGACCAGCTTCTTGTTCTCCTCGCTGGCGAAGCTGGTCAGCTGCCGGCGGATGAGATCCTTGTTCTTCTGCAGCTCGGCGAGCTCGCGGCGCAGCTCGGCCTTCTTGTCGTCGGGGACCGTGGGGTCGGAGAGGATCTGCTGGATCGCCGGCGTCTGCTCGTTCGGTAGCTGGCGATCGAAGTCGGCCGGCGAGAGCACCAGGTAGGCGGCGATCATCGCGTTGAGCTGCATGACGAAGTCGGGGAAGGTGAAGCCGTGCTTCTTGAGCACCTTGTCGATCCGCTCCAGGTTCTCCGCCGTCGCCTCGGGGGTCGCGGCCGCGGCCGGCGCCAGGCCACCGCCCGGGCCCTGGATCGCGCCGCTCTCACGGGCCAGCTCGGGGATGGCGCGGACCAGGCGATCGATCTGCTCGGCGGTCAATGTCGGCGGCGTCGGCATCGCGGGTGTGGCGGCGCGCGGGCCCTGCGCCGTGGCCGGCAGCGGCAGCGTGAGAGCGAGCACCAGGCAGGCGGCGGCGGGCAGGCGGGTCATCAGGCACCTCCGGCGCCGGTGTATCGGCCCGGCGGCGCTTTGTAAAGGAGGCGTCCCTGGTGTAGGTTCAGCGGCGCACCATGAGCCTCTCGATCGTCGCCTGGATCTGTGCCGCTCAGCTCGGCGCCGCCGCGGCGACGGTGGAGTGCACCGACCCGGCCACGGGCGACAAGAAGACCATCGCGGTGGCCAAGGTGCAGGCCGGGGTGAAGGGCGCGCGCCAGCGGTTGCAGAAGCTCCGCGTGCACGTCCTCGACCTGCCGCAGGCGGTGCAGGAGCGGCACCGCAACCTGGCGCAGTTCACCAGCGAGAAGAACTGGTGCGCGGTGTACGCGCACGTCGTCGCGATCGAGGACGCGTTGCGCGGGCTGCGCGTCGACCGGGTCTTTGTCAGCGACAAGTTCAGCCGCGTCGAGCGCTGGGCTCGCGCCGGCGGCGCGCCCGAGCGGCGCGCGGAGGTCGAGCGGCTGCTCGCCGTCGCAGCGGCGCAGCTCGAGGACCAACGCTTCGAAAAGGCCAACGACCTGCTCAACCGGGCGATGACCGCGCTGTTCTCCTTCGCGGCGTTCGACGGCTGGCGCCTGCCGCAGGAGCTGCCGGTGGCCGAGGCGACCGACGAGGGCGGCGGCGGGGGCTCGGGGATCACCCGCGCCGAGGTGCAGGCCGGCTGCCCCGGGTTGGCCAAGCAGGGGACGGCGAGCCGCGCCGACCTCGACGGCGCGCGCGAGCGGCTGGGCCGCCAGCTGGACAAGCGACGGCTGCGGCCGCTCGATCTCGCTGGCGGCGAGGCGTTGTTCGCCGACCTCGGCAGCTACGTCAAGCTCAACGCCTGGTGGCCCGCGGTGCGCGTCGTCTGCGCGCTCACCGAGCGGGCCGCGAAGGCCGAGATCGACCTCGGCCTGGTGAGCAAGCGCTTCCAGCGGGTCAAGAACCTGCACGAGCGGCGCCCGTTCGACGAGGCGGGCGAGGCCCGCTTCCGCGCGCTGGTGCGTGACGCGTCGCAGAGCATCATCGACAAGCGCTTCGAGGAGGCGCACCTGCACCTCGATGAGCTGCTGGTGCTGCTCGGCGAGCCGGCGCAACCCTCGGCCGCGCTCGACTGACCGGCCGGTTCAGCCGGTGCGCCTGACGCGGCGCGGCCCGTGGATCGAGCGCCTTGCTCTCCGTGGATCGCTGGTGCATGAATGGGCCGTGGCCTCCCGCTCTTCGACTGCCCGACCCGTCGCCCCCCGCCGGCCACGCCTGGGGGACCAGGATCAGACCCTGGCGCTGGTGCGCTGGCTGCTCGCCGGCGCGCTGCGCGTCGTGCGCTCGGCCGCCGGGTTCGCGATCGGCTACGCGGCGATGGCCCTGTGCGCCTACGGGGTGTTCCGCGAGCCGGGGCGCACCGGCACGCCGCAGCTGCTGGCGCTGGCCGGGCTCGCGATCCTGATGCTCGCCCGGTTGTTCGAGCGCCTGCAGCGCGGCGCGCTCGCCGGCCAGCGCGCGACCTGGGCCAACCTCGAGCTGGGCACGCTCTTCGTTGCCGCGGCCTTCGCGGTGATCGAGATCACCGGCGGGCCGGGCGGCATGCTCTACCCGCTGATCTACGCCCTGGTCGCCTTCCTGGTCGCTTTCCACGGCCCGGCGTTGAGCGTCTACTTCCTCGTGCTCATCCTCGGGCTCGAGGCGGCGATCTGGACCCTCCAACCCGAGCCGGGCGGCTGGCGGCTGTACGCCTCGCACGCCTCGTTCAACCTGCTGTTCGGCTTCCTCTACGCGCTCTTCTTGCGCAGCGAGATCAACCAACGCCGTCAGCAGCTGAAGCAGGAGATCGCCCAGCACCTGGCCAAGATCTCCGGCGAGGCGCGCGACTTCCGCCTCACCTCCGGGCTGTCGCTCGAGAGCCGCGATCTGTCGGCCGAGGCGCTGCAGCGTCGGCGGGCGGTCGGCTCGGTGCAGGCGATCCACGATTCGCTCTACAACGTCCTGGCGGTGGCGGAGCGCGCGCTCGAGCCGCACACCGTCGCGCTGCTCTGGCTCGACGCCAGCGATCGCTACCTGCAGGTCAAAGAGCTCCGCTCCCAGGCCGACGAGGTGGTCGAGGTGCCGGTGGCCGCCGGCGAAGGGCTGCTCGGCGCGATCACCAAGCGGCGCGAGCCGTTGGTGCTGACCAACCTCAAGCCTGGCCACGCCGGGTTGGTCTACTACCGCAAGCGCCCGCCGGTGACCGACTTCGCCGGCGTGCCGGTACTCGAGGGGGGTAACCTGCGCGGCGTGCTGGTCGCCGACCGGGTCAACGGCCAGCCGTTCGACGACTCCGATCTGGCGGTGATGACCACCATCGCCGCCGAGGTCGTGCGCGCCGTCCAGGTCGAGCGCATCTTCGCCGAGATGGACCGGGAGAAGTACCAGAAGGAGCGCTTCTACCAGGCGAGCCGTGACTTCAACACCGCCCGCACCGTCGACCAGGTGGCTGAGCTGGCGATCCAGGCGGCGCGGCGGGTGGCCGAGAGCGAGCTGGCCGCCGTGGCGGTCGCGACCGACAACGAGGGGGAGCTGCGCCTGACCGCGGTGCAGTGGCAGGACCACCCGGAGACCCGGGAGCTGGTCGGCAAGACCTTCGCCGCCGAGGCGGGCCTGGTCGGCGCGGCGATCAAGGCCCGTCACGCGTTGCCGCACGGCACGGCCCGCACGCCCTCGCAGCACCTGTTCGCGCCCGACCTCGATCTGCCGCTCGAGGCGATCAAGGTGCTGCCGCTCTTGTGGAAGGACCAGGGGGTCGGCGCGCTGGTGCTCGGCAGCTCGCGGCAGGACTTCCTCGGCTACGACCTGCTCGACATGGTGCGGGTCATCGCCGACCACGCGGCGATCGCCATCGCCAACGCGCAGATGAA
>JBFYZW010000183.1:0-3245 GCA_041309305.1 Deltaproteobacteria bacterium
GGCCGCCGCTGTACGAGCTGGCGCTCGGCGGCGCGACCAGCGTACGCGGCGCGCTGGGGCAGCGCCGACACGGCCGGGCCAAGCTGCTCGGCAACCTCGAGCTACGCGCGATGCCGGTGACCTTCACGCTCTTCGGCCAGCGGCTGCGCGCCGGGGCGCTGGCCTTCGCCGACGCCGGCCGGGTCTGGGCCGACCTCCGGCCGACCCGCCTCGACGGTGACGGGCTCGGCCTGCTGGTCGGCCTGGGCGGAGGCGCCCGCCTGCAGTGGGGCGAGCACTTCCTGCTCCGCGCCGACGTCGCCACCTCGCCGAACGACCGCAGCACCGGCGTCTACGTCGACCTCAACCACGTGTTCTGAGTCCTCGGCGGCCCGCCCGCGGCGCAGAGCACCTCGCCGCTGACCTCGAGATCGAGGCGGTGCACCGGCCAGACGCGCGCTCCGAGCTCGGCCTCGAGCCAGCGGCCGACGCTCGGCCACGGGTCGTCGGCCCCGCGCCGGGCGTCACCGAGGCCCGGCCTCGTCGCCGAGGTCCGCGAAGCGCTGGTCGTCGGCGGCGCAGCGCCTTTCGTCCTTCAGGTGGCGAAACCAGGTCAGGTAGAGACCGACCGCCGCGACGAGCGTGACCGCACCGTAGGCCGCGGCCTGCGTCCAGGCGTGGAACATCACGCTCATCGCGGCGAGCAGGATGCAGAACTGGAACGGCACGGCGCAGACGAGCGCCAGCAGGCCGCGGCTGACCTCGCGGCGATGATCACGAACCTCCGCCTCGCCCATCCAGCCGGCGGCGACCGCCGCCGCGGCGATGCGCCGCCACGGGCCCCACGGGTTGACCTGGGCGTAGAAACGGGCCAGCACCGCGGTCGGCGTCGGCGCGCTGAGCAGCGTACCACCCACCGAGGCCAGCACCGCCACGCCGATCACGGTCGGGAACGACGCGACGAGCGGCCAACCGAGCCCGGCGTCGACGATCAGCGCCGCGAGCATGCCGCCGCCGGTGCCGAGGGCGAAGCCGTAGCCGTTGAAGCGTGGCCACAGCCAGCGCAAGAAGAGCGGCACGAACATCCCGGCGCCGATCCCCATCGTGATCAGGCCCCAGATCTGGTTGATGTTCGGCACGATCGCCGCGAAGCCGATGCCGAGCACGCACAGCACGATCGTCGCCAGCCGCGAGACGCGGACCAGCTGCCGCTCGCTGGCCTGCGGGCGCAGGTAGCCCTGATACAGATCGCGCACCACGTAGGCCGCCCCGGCGTTGAGCGTCGAGTCGAAGGTCGACATCGCCGCGGCGATCAGGCCCGCGATCACCAGGCCACGGAAGCCGGCGGGCAAGTAATGGCCGAGCACCACCGGCAGAACCTGCTCGGCGTCGCCGGCGATCAACGCCGCGCCCGGGCCGTTGGTCTGGACCAGCGCGTAGCCCATGATCACCAGGCCGGCGATCAAGGTCCAGCGGAAGACCGAGAGCAGGATGCTCTCGAGGGTCAGCAGACTCGCCTCGCGCTCGTTGCGGGCGGCGAAGAAGCGCTGGTCGGTGTAGCCGCCGACGCCGCCGAGCCCCTCGAGGAAGGTGCGCGCGAACCACATCGCGACGCAGGCGCCGAACATGGTCAGCACCGGCTCCCAGGCGGCCGCGTCCTTGGCCAGCAGCGCCGCCCCCGCCCCCTCGGGCACCGTGACGCCGAGGGTGACGAAGCCCTGCGGCAGCGTCACCTGCTCGACCAGCGCGAAGCCCTTGACCGAGATGAACAGCGCGGTGAGGACGAGCACGATCATCTGAAAGACGTCGGTGAAGACGACGCCGTACAACCCGGCCGCCAGGGTGTAGAACAGGCCGATGCCGACCATCACCGCGGTGCAGGTCAGCTCGGAGAAGGGCAAAAAGTGGGTGAGGAACTTCCCCGCCCCCTTGGCGAAGTAGATGATCATGCCGAGCGACAGGACGATGTTGGCCACGGCGCTGAGGATGTGCGCGGTCTGCCCCTGACGCGCGGTGCCGAAGCGCAGCTTCATCCACTCGGCGGAGGTCATCACCCGCGAGCGGCGCAGCCACTTGCTGACGAACACCAGGATGAAGGCGAGCGACAGGCCGACGCCGCCGCGCAGCTCGACCAGGAAGCCCTGGAAGCCGAGCGCGAAGACCACCGCGACGATGATCATCGTCCCGGCCATGTCGAAGTTGGACGCCGCGGTCGAGATGCCGAGCATCCACCAGGGGATCTTCTTGCCGCCGAGGAAGTAGTCGTCGATCCCGCGCGACGCCGCGCCGGAGAGGAAGAAACCGATGGCGACGACCAGCACCAGCGAGGCGGCGATGATCACCAGGTCGATGGTGGCCAGGGTCGGCAAGGCGCTGGTCGGCGGTTCCACGTCGGCCTCCTCCGGCGCACGGCCGGCTCAATCGTCGAGCAGCTCCAACGCGCCGAGCACCGGGATCACCAGCCAGTCGGGCCGGTAGTCGAGCTCGTAGCGCACCTCGTAGAGCGCCTTCTCCATCAACCAGAAGCGCAGCGTACGCGACAGGTCGGCCTCGCCCACGGGAATCAGGTCGCTGCCGCTCATCGCGCCCAGGTAGGCACGCAGGAAGGCCGAGCTGACCCACTGGCGCCAGAAGCGCGCCCAGGCGACCAGCCGCGGCCGGTCCTTGGCCTGGCCGAGGCTCTTCTGCCGCGCCCGCTTGAGCGCCGTGTGCGCCGCGTAGTCGAACGAGCGCAGCATGCCGGCGACGTCGCGCAGTGGCGAGCGCTTGAGCCGCCGCTCTCCCGGCGTCGCCGCCGGCTCCCCCTCGAGGTCGATGATCACGAAGTCGTTGCCGGTGAACAGGACCTGACCGAGGTGCAGATCCCCGTGGCAGCGGATGCGCTTGCCGGTCAGCTTGCGCCCGACGATTCCGGCGCCGAGCGCGAGGATCTCCTTCTCGCGACCGAGCAGCTGCGCGACCCGCTCGCCCGGCTCGCCGCTCAGCTCGGCCTGACGGTCGCGCAGCAGCGTGAAGGTGCGCGTCGCGACGTTGCGCAACGACTGGTAGAGCGAGCGTTGGTAGAGCGTCGTGAACGGCTCGGCCACGAAGGCCGGGTCGTCGGTCGGACGACCGAGCGCCCGGTGCAGCTCGGCGACCCGCCGCCCGAGCAACCGCGCCGACTCGAGCTGCTCGCCGAGCAGGCTGAGCACCGTCGGCTGCGGCTCCTCGTTGATCAGGCGCAGCAGGTCGCGGCTCGGCTGCGGCACCTCGGCGGCCGTCTCGCT
>JBFYZW010000184.1:0-4432 GCA_041309305.1 Deltaproteobacteria bacterium
ACCCGCGGCGCGCCGCCGACGACCGTGTCGCCGCCTCCGCCCGGCACCGCCGACACGGTGGCTGCCCGGCAGGCGGCCGAGCGGGCCGCCTACGAGCGTTTCTCCGCCGAGATGCCGCTGCTCAGCCAGGGGGGCTACAACAGCTGCGGCACGACCAGCCTGGCGATGGTGCTCGAGTACTTCGGGGTCCCGGCCAACTTCCGCATCATCGACGACTACATCCGACCCTATCCGGGCGCCGGCACCGCCTCGGTGCCCGGAGACCTGGTCGACTACGCCCGCTCGATGGGGCTTCAGGCGGCGCAGCGCTCCGAGGGCACGCTCGAGGAGCTGGCCGGGCACATCCGCGCCGGTCGGCCCTGCACGGTGCTGCTCAACTACGAGGACCCGGGCAACCCGTCGGCGATGGCGCACTACCTGAACGTGATCGGGGTCGAGCGCGACGCCAGCGGCGCGATCACCGCCGTCCAGCTGCGCAACCCGTGGGGCCGCGACGAGACCGTGGCCGCCGCCGACTTCATGCGCATGTGGACCAACGTGCGCATCATCGGTCAGGTGCCGGCCGGCAGCGACGCCGGCGGCGCCTTCACCCACGCGCTCGGCATGATCGTCCCGACCTACGACCGCACCTACGTCGTTTACGACCGGGGCGACGCGCCGCGCATCCCCGGCGCCTCGATCGTCGAGGGGCTGCGCAACAGCCCGACCAACACCTTGATGGGCGGCATCAACCAGCTGGCCGCCGGCGCCGGCGCGATCGGTCGTGGCCACCCGCTCGAGGGGGCCGGGCAGATCACCGCCGGGGTGATCAACACGCTCGGCGGCGGCGCCGCGATGCTGGTCGGCAACCTGATCGGCCGGAACATCGAGCAGGGCGGCGAGGCGCTGATGGGCGTCGGCCGTGAGCTGCTCGACGGCGCCTGGTACGAGAAGATCGGCGGCGGCCTCGCCTGGCTGTTTGGCGGCGTGCTGAAGGCGGTCGGCTGGCTGTTGTCGCTGGTGGGTGGGGCGATCGGCTCGCTGACCAAGCTCGTCTCCAAGCCGTTCTCCCTCGGGGCCGAGCGGCGGGCCGAGGGCGAGGCGCTCACCCGTCAGATCCTCGACGACACCCGCCCGCACGGCGAGCTGGACCGCGACCTGCTGCTGCGCCGCGCGTCGCTGCGCAGCAAGATCGCGATGCTCGAGGTGCTCTTGCCCTACGTCGAGCGGGTCTCGGCTGACCAACAGGCGGCGGCGCTGCGCGTGCTCCGCGCCGCCGAGGCCGAGGGCCAGCTGCGCCAGGTGGTCGAGGCGTTCGACCGGCGCGGCGGCCCCGGCCGCGGCGCGCAGTACATCGCCGGCTGCTTCACCGGCGAGCAGCGGGCCGAGGTCTGCCGCCTGCTCGGGCTGCCCGAGCCGAGCGCCACCGACCCGACGCCGGAGGTCGCCCCCGAGCCGGTCGGCTGAGTCACGCCGCTCGGGTCGCCCGTCCGACCCCGTATCGGTTCAGTGGATGTAACCGAGCGCGCGCAGCGACTCGAGCTGCTCGCCGCTGTGGTGGCGGCGCTCCTTGGTGCGCGCCGCGCCGCCGACGCGGAAGAAGTGGGCCGTGGCCACCTCGGGGCGCAGGTTCTCCCGCAGCCAGCCGGCGACGTAGGTGTCGAAGTCGGCCGCCTCGATCACCGTGCGCTGCTCGCGTGGCGGCTCGCCGGTGGCGCGCAGGAGCACCTCGAGGCGGGCGCGCCGCGGCACCTCGAGGCGGGCGAGCAGGACGACGGCCCGGTTGCTCTCGCCGCGGAAACGGAGCCGCTGCTGCGTCGGGCCGACCTCCACCGGCAGGCCGAACAGCGACTGCACCGTCCGGATCGGATGGTCGGCGCGCACCTCGACGTCGAAGGTGCGCGGCAGGCCATCGCCGAGCACGAGCAGGTAGTGCCCGCGCCGGTTCTCGAGGAAGAAGGCGATGGCTCGGGAGCGCAGCGTGCGCAGCGCCACCGGCTGCTCCTCGGCGAGGTTGCGCCGCTCGTGGGGATCGACGTCGAGGTCGAACAGTTGCTCGCGCGCGGGTCGGCCGGATGGGTAGTCGAGCACGTACTTCCAGTTCTCGCGCCGGACCGCGAGCATCGCCTGCTTGACGTTCTCACTGAAGACGGTGCGTGGGGTCGTCGGACCGGCGTCGCGCAGCAGCGGGCCGAGCGACTCGGCCTGAATGTCGAGGTCGGGCCCCTCGACACCGGCGAGCTCGAGCAGCGTCGGCATCAGATCGATCGTCGTCACCACGGTCGCGACCCGCCGGCCGATCGGCAGCCCGCTGCCCCGGTGTGGCTTGACCAGCAGCGGCACGTGGATCAGCTCCTGCTGCACGTAGGACCCGCCGTGGCCGAAGTAGTTGCCGTGCTCCCACATCAGCTCGCCGTGGTCGGAGACGAAGGCGATCAGGGTGTCGTCGTACAGGCCGCGCTCGCGCAGCGCGTCGACGAAGCGACCCATCTGGTCGTCGACGTACGCCGTGGCGCCGTCGTACAGCGCTCGCCCGAGCTCGACGAACCCGGGCGCCGGCCGGCTGCCGTTCATGCACCGGCTGCAGCCGCGCACACCGCCGTGCGGCTCGATGACGATCGGCAGGCGAACGCCGAAGCGGCTCAGATCACGGCTGGTGTTGAACATCCGGTCGAAGGGAGGCGGCTGGTTGAACGGCTGGTGCGGATCGTTGAAGTGCAAGAAGAGGAAGAACCGTTCGTCTTGGTGCCGGTCGAGCCAGGCGAGCGCCTTGGTCAGGTTCTGCTCGGCGCGGACGTCGTAGAGCGGCACGTTGAGCCAGTGGTCGAAGCCGCGCTCGAAGCCCATATTGTAGAGGTAGGCCTTGTAGACGATGGCGTAGGTCAGCCAGCCGGCCCGGCGGAGGTGCTCGGTGATGGTCGGCAGGTCCGGCGGGATGGCGCGGGCGCGGTGGATCACCTGGTGCCGGGAGGGGAAGACACCGGTGAACAGCGAGGCGAACGATGGGCTGGTCCAGTTGCTCGGGCTGGTCGCCTGGGCGAAGACGACGCCGTCGGCGGCCAGGCGGTCGAGCGCCGGTGAGGTGGGGCGCTCGTAGCCGAAGGTGTGCAGGCGATCAGCGCGCAGCGTGTCGACCGCGATCAGGACGACGTTGGGTGGGGCCGCGGCCGGGCGTGGCGCGTGAACGATGGGGCTGCCCCACAGGCCCAGGCCCTTGCTCTCCGGCGGCGCGTCGGTCGACAGGCGCAGTCGGATCGCCTGGCCGGCCCAGCGGTCGAGCGGCACGCGCACGTCGTGCCAGTGCCAGTTCACCTTCGGCGCCGCGGTCAGCTCCTGCTCGAGCAGGTGCTCCTCCGCGCCGCTGGCGTCACGGACGGCGATGCGGAAGGTGACCCGATCACCCGGGCGTGACGTCTTGAACAGGCCGAGCGACAGGTCGAGCCGCGCGCCGGCCGGCGGCGTCAGCGGGACGTCGATCACGGTCGGCGCCACCGCGAGGATGGCGTCGCGATAGGCGTAGTTGTCGTCGAACGGCGGCCGCGTGTGCGTCAGCGAGCCGATCGGGAGTAGCTGGCCGTGCTTGTGCATGCCGAGCCGCGGGTCAGCGCCCGGTGCGAGCGCCTCCCCCTTGAGCAGGGCGAGCTCCTGCGCCGGCGTCGGTCGGAGCTGCTCGACGAGGAGGTCGTCGAACCAGACGCCGTGCTCACGTTCGCTGACCAACCCCTCGGCGTCGTGCACGGCGATGATCAGCGAGCGGGCGAACGGCGAGGTGACCAGGCTCATCCGATCGGTGTGCCAGGCCTCGTCGTGCACCGGCTTGGCGAAGCGGTGGACGAAGAGCAGGTCGCGCATCGCGACGAACTTGCCGCCGGCAGCGGCGCGCACGTCGGCGGGGTGATTGAGCTGCCGCGGGTAGGCGAGCGCGACGCGGGACTCCATCACCCGCAGGTCGACCTCTGCGTCGCCGGTGCGGATGGCGCGCGAGAGCCGGTAGCGGGCCGAGGGCTCGACCGGGAGGACGAAGACGCACTGGTGGGCGTTGCGGCCGTCGTAGAGCAGCGCCTGGCCCTCCCGCTCCGGGGCCGGGGCCGCGCGGCACCCGGCGCTCTTCGGCCAGGCGAGCTGCTGGCGGGAGAAGCGCTCGAAGCGTTGGTCGAGGAGCCGATGCGCCGCGATCGGGTCGGCCCCGTCACCGTCGCCAGGGTAGGGCAGCTCCGCGACCCCGGCCAGCGGGCTGTCGATGATCGCGGTCGCGAGCAGCTCGGTCAGGCGCAGCGGACCGGGCGGGGTCGGCGCCGGGGTCGGCGCCGGGGCAGCGTCGACCGATTCGGCCGGGCTGTCGGCCGGCGCGGGCGCGCTCTGCTCGCGGCAGCCCGGGAGGAGCGTCATCGACACGAGCACCGCGAGACCGGCAGGCGAGCCACGAGGCCGAGCGGCGCTGCGCCATTGCTGG
>JBFYZW010000185.1:0-2805 GCA_041309305.1 Deltaproteobacteria bacterium
GCAGGGGCAAGGCGGCCGTGGCGGAGAAGATGCCGCCGGCCAGGAGAGGGGCGATTCCGCCGGTCAGCCCGGCCCAGGCATAGTAGACCGAGGTGTAGGCGGCGCTCTTGTCAGGCGGCACCACCCCGGCCGTCTCGCTGCGCATCAGCACCGTCTCGAGGGTCTGGTCCAGCCGGTCGAGCGTGTGCTGCCAGGCGTCCCCCTCGTTGACGACGTACGGCTGCACCAACGCGATCGTCGCCGCACCTTGCCGGCCGGCGCGGTACTCGAGCGCGCCGGCGATCGGGGCGACATGCGCGAACGGCTCCGGCGCGGAGAGGAAGCGCCCGAGCTCGTACTCGGGCGACGGCCCGGGCGTGACCCGGCGCAGCAGCTTGAGCACCAGAGCCTGATCGAACCGCACCGAGCTGTTCGACTGCTCGCCGCTCAGGAGCACCGGCTTGAGCTCGCCGCCGGCGGCGGCCGCCAGCGCCCGACGGTCGGGACCGGGCAGCCCGACCAGCGCGCCGGCCTCCCCCTTGCTGCTCCGCCCCTTGCGCACCAGCTCGAGCAGCGCCCGCGCCACCTCGTCGATCACCAGGCCGTCGACCAGCACGCCGCTCTCGCGCGTGGCGCCGCTATGCACCTCCAGGGCGGAGAAGACCGCCTGGGGCTTGTCGCGCTCGAGGCGCGCTCCTCGCTCACCGGTGACGAAGGCCACCGGCACGACGTAGTCGCTGGTCGAACGCTCCTGCTCGACCCGCACGAGCAACAACGCGGCCTCGAGCCCGCCGTTGCCGAGCGGCAGCACCTCGCGCAGCGCCAGCCCGGTGATCTCGCCCGCCTTGCCGGCGAACCAGCGCTGGGCCGGCAAGGCTCGGCGCAGGCAATCGGCCAGCGCCGAGCGCCGCTCATCGGTGAACACGCGCGTCCAGTCGCGCGCGACCACCAGCGGCGCGGCGCCCTGATCGCGCGCCGGGGCGGGCGCCGGCTGGCGCGGCGCGGTCAGCTCGAACCAGTAGAAGGAGTGCGGCCCGAGGGTCAAGAAGTAGGGCCGATCGCTGATGGCCGGGAACGGCCGCCGGCCGAAGACCTCGACCGGCACGTGGCCGCGCAAGGCGCTCAGGTCCAGGTTGACGTACTCGACGAAGCGCGACAGGTTCGCGACCACCAGGATCCGCTCCTCACCGTGGCAGCGCAGGAAGGCGAGGATCTTGGCGTTGTTCGGAGTGATGAACTCGATCGTCCCGCGCCCGAAGGCCCGGTAGCGCTTGCGCAGCGCGATCAGCCGCCGGGTCCAGAGCAGAAGCGAGTGCGGGTTATCCTGCTGCGCCTCGACGTTGACGGTCTCGTAGTGGTAGGTCGGATCGATGATGATCGGCAGGTAGAGGCGCTGCGGGTTGGCACGCGAAAAGCCGGCGTTGCGATCTGAGCTCCACTGCATCGGCGTGCGCACGCCGTTGCGATCGCCGAGGAAGATGTTGTCGCCCATGCCGATCTCGTCGCCGTAGTAGAGGATCGGCGTGCCCGGCAACGAGAAGAGCAGCGCGGTCATCAGCTCGATGCGGCGCCGGTCCTTGCCCAGAAGCGGCGACAGACGGCGGCGGATCCCCAGGTTCAACCGCGCCCGCGCGTCGTGCGCGTAGACGCGGTACATGTAGTCGCGCTCCTCGTCGGTCACCATCTCGAGGGTCAGCTCGTCGTGATTGCGCAAAAAGAGCGCCCACTGGCACGCCTCCGGGATGACCGGCGTCTGCGCCATGATGTCGACGATCGGGAAGCGATCCTCCATGTGCAGGGCCATGAACAGCCGGGGCATGACCGGGAAGTGAAAGGCCATGTGGCACTCGTCGCCCTCCCCGAAGTAGGCGACCGCGTCCTCCGGCCACTGGTTGGCCTCGGCGAGCAGCATCCGGTCGGCGAACTTCTCGTCGACGTGCCGGCGCAGCTCGCGCAGGAAGGTATGCGTCTCGGGCAGGTTCTCGCAGCTCGTCCCCTCGCGCTCGAAGAGGTAAGGCACCGCGTCGAGGCGCAGGCCGTCGACGCCGAGCTCGAGCCAGAAGTCGACCGCGCGCAGGACCTCGCGCCGCACCACCGGGTTGTCGAAGTTCAGGTCCGGCTGGTGGGCGAAGAAGCGGTGCCAGAAGTAGGCGTTGGCCACCGGGTCCCAGGTCCAGTTCGAGCGCTCGTAGTCCTGGAAGATGATCCGCACGTCGTTGTACCGCTCCGGCGAGTCGCTCCAGACGTAGTAGTCCCGGTGCGGGTGCCCGGGCGGCGCGCGGCGGGCGCGTTGGAACCAGGGGTGCTGGTCGGAGGTGTGGTTGAGCACCAGCTCGGTGATCACCTTGAGGTTGCGCCGGTGCGCCGCGGCGAGGAACTGCTTGAAGTCGTCGAGCGTGCCGCTGTCCGGGTGGACGTTGAAGTAGTCGGCGATGTCGTACCCATCATCCCGCATCGGTGAGGGGTAGAAGGGCAAGAGCCACAGCGCGGTCACGCCGAGGTCCTCGAGGTAGCCCAGCCGCGCGGTCAGGCCGAGGAAGTCGCCGATCCCGTCCCCGTCACTGTCCTGGAACGCGCCGACGCGCAGCTCGTAGATGATCGCGTCCTTGTACCACAACGGCTCGCGCCCGACCGGCCGCAGCGCGGCGCGTCGCTCATCTCCGCTCTTGCGCTTGGCCATCGTCGGTTCCTCGCCCGCTCTCCGCCGCCATGGGGATGAAACGACAGAACCGGGCCGAGATGCAACCCCGAAGCCGGGGTCCGCTCACCGCCGGTGTCGCGCCTGCCGCGGCGGCGTCGCGCCGCGGGCGGGCTCGCGCCGCGGGC
>JBFYZW010000186.1:0-4628 GCA_041309305.1 Deltaproteobacteria bacterium
GCCCGCGCCGGGCTCGGGGGGGGGGGCCACGGCGGGGGGGTCCGGGGGGGCGGTGGGGGGAGGGGCGGGGGCTCACCCTGGGGGGGGTGCGCCCGCGTCGAGGCTACGAGCCGAAGTGGAAGACGTAGAAGATCGGGGCGAGGATCATCGCCACGACGCTGATCAGCTTGATCAGGATGTTGATCGACGGGCCCGAGGTGTCCTTGAACGGATCGCCGACGGTGTCGCCGGTGACCGTGGCCTTGTGCATGCCGTCATAGGCCTCGCCGTACTTCTTGTGCCCTTCCTCTTTGACCTGCTTCTTCGAGTTATCCCAGGCGCCGCCGGCGTTGGCCTGGAAGATGGCCAGGCAGACGCCGGAGATGGTCACGCCGACGAGCAGGCCGCCGAGCATGTCGACGGAGATGAAGCCGACGACGACCGGGACGATGACCGCCATCAGTCCGGGAGCGATCATCTTCTTCAGCGCCGCGGCGGTCGAGATGTCGACGCACTTGGTGTACTCGGCCTTGCCGTCGGCGGCGCGGATGATCTTGTTCTCTTCCTCGGTCGGCTCGCGGTCCTCGTGCTCGGCCTTCTGCGCGGCGATCAAGGCCGGCCGCAGCTCGGGGATATCTTTGAACTGTCGGCGGACCTCCTGGATCATGTCCTGCGCCGCCTTGCAGACCGCGACCATCGCCATGGCCGAGAAGCGGAACGGCAGCATGCAGCCGATGAGCAGGCCGACCAGCACGTAGGGGTTGGCGGCGTCCATGTCGACCTTGCCGTTCATCTTGGTGATGAAGGCGGCGGTCAAGGCCAGCGCGGTGAGCGCCGCCGAGCCGATGGCGAAGCCCTTGCCGATCGCCGCGGTGGTGTTGCCGACCGCGTCGAGCTTGTCGGTGCGGGCGCGCACGTCGCGGCCGAGGCGCGACATCTCGGCGATGCCGCCGGCGTTGTCGGCGATCGGGCCGTAGGCGTCGGTGGCGAGCTGGATGGCGGTGGTCGAGAGCATGCCGACCGCCGCGAGCGCGATGCCGTAGAGGCCCCCGAACTCGTAGGCGACGAGGATGGCGCCGCAGATGGCGAGCACCGGCAGGGTGGTGGAGTTCATGCCCACCGCGATGCCTTGGATAATGGTGGTGGCAGGTCCCGTGCGCGAGGCCTCGACGATGGTGCCGACCGGACCCTTGAAGGTGGCGGTGTAGTACTCGGTGAGCAAGCCGACCGCGATGCCGGCGACCAGGCCCGCGGTAATCGCCACCGCGATGCCCCACCACTGGTAGGTGGAGGTCTTGCCGGTGATGATGTCTTGCACCGTGATCGTGCCCTGGGGGACCAGGTAGTAGATGGCGACGACGGTGCCGATCACCATCAGGAAGCCTGCGCCGAAGGTGCCCATGTTCAGGCCGGCCTGCGGGTTGCCGCCTTCCTTGGTGCGGACCATGAAGAAGCCGAGGATCGAGGCGACGATGCCGATGACGGCGATGACCATCGGCAGGTAGACGGCGTTCATGCCGGCGCCGGGGCGCAGCGCGTCGAGGCCGTCGAACCAGGCGACGCCGAGGATCATCGACGAGATGATCGCGCCGACGTACGACTCGAAGAGATCCGCGCCCATGCCAGCGACGTCGCCGACGTTGTCACCGACGTTGTCGGCGATGGTGGCCGGGTTCAGCGGGTGATCCTCGGGGATGCCGGCCTCGACCTTGCCGACGAGATCCGCGCCGACGTCGGCCGCCTTGGTGTAGATGCCGCCGCCGACGCGGGCGAACAGCGCGATCGACGAGCCGCCGAGCGAGAAGCCGGAGAGGTTGTTGAGCACCAGCATCATCACGCTGGTCTGCGTCAACGCCTCGGGGTGCATCGTCGTATAAAGGAGGAACAGGCCGGAGGCGCCGAGCAGCGCGAGACCCACGACCGACAGGCCCATCACCGAGCCGCCGGTGAAGGCGACCTGCAGCGCGTTGTTGAGGCCGCCGCGCGCCGCCGAGGCGGTGCGGGTGTTGGCCTTGGTGGCCGTCTTCATGCCGAAGTAGCCGGCCAGCGCCGAGCAGCCGGCGCCGAGCACGAACGAGAGGGCGATGAAGATGTCGGTGTCTTCCGACTGGAAGTGGTTGGCGATGCCGAGCAGGATCGCCACCGCAATGACGAAGACCGACAGCGAGCGATACTCGCGGCCGAGGAATGCCATCGCCCCCTGCGCGACCCAGGAGCCGATGAGCTGCATCCGCTCGTTGCCGGCGTCCTGCTTGGCGACCCACGTGGCGCGGATGAAGGCGTACAGCAACGCCACCGCGGCGACGATGATCGGGAGGTAGAAGTAGACGAAATTCATTGTAGTCCTCTCCTTAGCTCGGTCAGGCCCTAGCCCCTCGGGCCGTGGAGCCGAGTCGCGAGCAGAACTAGGAGAGCTATAGGGACAAGTCAATCCATATCAAAAACATGGATAGGGGGCGAAAGGCGGCTTTATTCGCCGCGCTCGGCCAACGCGGCGCGCCACTCGGCGCGGCAGGCGCAGTCGAGCGCGGTGAGTGGGGCGACCTCGCCCGAGGCGTTGAAGGCGGCGAGCGCGGCGAGGACGCCCGCCGAGCAGGTGTCGCAGTTGAAGGCGCGGCGCTGCGGGCCCATCCCCTCGTCCGACAGCCCGACGGTCAATCGGCCGCGGCCGGCGAGCCGACGCACGACCTCGACCACCGACCAGAGCCACGGCGGTGTGTACTCGCCGGCCAGGAAGCGCTGCTCGAGCGCGCTCTGCGGGGCGACGAAGCAGGGCTGCAGGCTCACCCGGGTGGCGACGCGCTGCTCGGCGGCGAGCGTGAAGACCTGCTCGGCGGAGCGCACCGCGTCGTCGACCGCCTCGCGCTCGGTGGTGTCGAGCGGCTTGAGCAGGATGTGCACACCGAGCTCGAGCCGGTGCGCGGCGATGAGCTGCACCGCGGCGGCGAACTGCGGCCAGGTGAAGCCCTTGTGCACCCGGCGCTCGCGGATGATCCGATCGGCGCTCTCGAGGCCGACCGCCACCTCGAGCGGCACACCGCCCGCCGCCCGCGCGACTCGCTCCAGCCGCGCGGCGGTGACGTACTCGGGCCGCGTTTCGATCACCAGGCGTCGGACGCCGACGACGCCCGCTGCCAGGCGGACGAGCGACTCCTGCGCCGGCTCCGGCACCTCGTCCGGGTTGCAGAAGGAGCCGGAGACGTACAGGTCGATCGCCAGCGGGCCGAGGGCATGGGGCGGCCGGCGCTGCAGCGCCGCGTGCAGCTGCGCCTCGTACTCGGCCTGGCTCACCGGCACACCGACGCCAAAGGTCTGCGCGAAGGAGCAGTTGGTGCACCCGCCGTAATCGCGCGCCCAGGCGCAGCCGGGGGCGGCGAAGATGATCATCAGGCGGTGACCGGGCTCGCCGTCGATCCGCGTGCCGCTCCATTCGACGTGCTTGGGCGCGGTATTCATCGACGCGTCGGGTGGGCCGCGAGGTAGGGGCCGAGGGCGAGCGCGTCCATCGCCGAGCGGGAGAAGGTGGATATCGCCTGCTCGGGCGTCGTGACGATCGGCTCGCCGATGTTGAACGACGTGTTGAGGACCACCGGCAGGCCGGTGAGCGCGTCGAACTCCTCGATCAACGCCGCGTAGGCCGGGTTGTGCTCCGGCTCGACCAGGTGGATGCGCGCGGTGGCCACCGCGGTGGAGCCGTTCTCCTGGATCACCGCCGGCAGGATCTGCAGCTGCCGCCGCTCCTTGAGCGGCACGGCGAAGAGCATGTAGCGCGCGCCGTGCATCTCGGCCGGCCAGGAGAAGAAGCGCGGGATCGCCCGCTCGAGCACGCTGGGGGCGAACGGGCGGAACGACTCGCGGTACTTGACCCGCGTGTTGATCCGGTTGCGCGTGTCGAAGCGCGACGGGTCGGCGACGATCGAGCGGTTGCCGAGCGCCCGCGGGCCGACCTCCTGGCGCCCCTGGAACCAGGCGACGATCTCGCCCGCCTCGATGCGCGCCGCCACCGCGCGGGCGACGTTGTCGGGCTTGCTGTAGGACAGGCCGGCCGCGTCGAGCGCGGCGCGCAGCGCGCCGTCGTCGTAGTCCGGTCCGAGGTAGGCGTGCGGGAAGAGGGGCCGCTGCCCGCCGCCGGCGACCTGGAGCAACGCCGCGGCGCCGTAGGCGGTGCCGGCGTCGTTGGCCGCCGGCTGGACGTAGAGGCGCTTAAACGGCCCGCGCGCGGCGACCTCGTAGTTGGCGACGCAGTTGAGCGCGACGCCGCCGGCGAGGCACAGATCGGTGACCGGCTCGCCGCCGCCGGCGTTGACCCGCTGGTAGAGGAGGGTCGCCAGGTGGACCATGATGTCGCTGGTCACCTGCTGCAGCGCCGCGGCGATCGAGGCGTCCTCGTAGCGATCGACGATGGTCTTGCGCCGCGGGCCGAAGCGCCGCTCGAGCCCGGAGAGGTCGTCGGTGCGGAAGCGGAAGGCGTCGTTGTCGGCGACGAAGCCGTGCTCCGTCTCGTGCAGGATCTCGCGCAGCGTCGCCAGGTGGTCCTTGCCCGACAGCTCGCCGTGCGGGTCGGTGGTCGCGCCGTAGCCCATCAGCTTGCCCGGCCCGGTGTAGATGTCGAGGCCGAGCAGCTCCGAGAAGCGCTCCCAGACGAAGCC
>JBFYZW010000187.1:0-8632 GCA_041309305.1 Deltaproteobacteria bacterium
TCGCGGCGGTGCTCGCCGCCTGCGGCGGTGGGTCGACCACCGGCGAGTGCGACACCGCGAGCGACTGCCCGACCGACTACCCGTACGCCTGCGTCGGCGGCCAGTGCGTGCCGGCGACCAACACCGGCGGCGATGGGGTCGCCGGCGGCGATCCCGTGAGTGGCGGCGACGGGGCCGGCGGCGGCGACGCGCTGCCCGCCGGGGACTCGGTGGTCGTCACCGGGGATGGCATCATCGTCCCCGACGTGACCGGGCCGGAGATCACCATCATCTCGCCGACCGCCTACGAGATGGTCGGCGGCTTCCTGATCGTCGAGCTGAAGGTCGTCGATCGCGACAGCGACGTCGACGAGGCGAGCGTCGCGGTGACGATCATCGGGGCCGGCAACCCGGCCGACGCGCACCAGGTGCCGATGCTCAGCCTCGGCGGCGGCGACTTCCTCGGCTTCTTCGACACCCGGGAGCTCGGTTACCTGCTCTACCCGGTCATCGTCGCGGTCGCGCGCGATCTGGCCACACCGGCGAACGAGAGCCAACAGGGGCACGTCTTCATCCTCGACAACGTCCCACCCACGGTCGCGTTGAGCTCGGCCACCGTTCAGGTCGAGCGCGGGGAGGACGAGACCAAAGAGTGCTCGCTGCCGTTCAATCCGCTCGGGGACTCGGCGGTGGTGCACGGCGAGGTGGTCAGCCCCGCGGGGCGTTTCGGCATGGTCATCTACCCCCGCGCGCGCATCGAGGACTGCGGCAACGGCGCCGACGTCACCAATACGCCGTTGCCGGTCGCCGGCGTGGACGACGCGACGACCTTCCTGTTCATCCTCGACCAGGTGGGCCTGCAGGCCGGGAACAGGCTGGTGCAGGGCAGCGGCGCCGGCACGCCCTGCACCGGGCTCGATCCCCGCGCGGTGCCCGATCCGGCGGGCCGCCTGCCGACCCAGGCGGTGGTGCAGCGGCTCGTGCCGGTGCCGCCTGGTGGCCAGGGGGACTTCTCGGCGCGGTCGCCAACGGGCTGCAGGGACACGCCGACGCCGGCGCCGGATCCCTACCCCGATCCGCCGGACTCGGTGTGCGACATCGGGCCGGCCGACGGCCTCACCTACTGGTGGTACGCAGGGCCGTCGAGCGGCCGCAAGCCGGCGATCTACGTCACCAACGCCTATGACGCCGGTAGCCTGCTCTTGTGCACCGGCGGCCCGTTCGACACCCGCACCCTCGCGGAGGGGCCGGCCTGTGTCGCCGCTGTGGCGGTGGACGAGGTCGGCAATCTCGGCGTCTCGGCGCCGATCGCGATCTGCGTCAACCACGGCGGGGCCGACGAGTGCGCCGGGTTCAACCCGTCGTCGGTGTCGTGCTCCGACAACTGTGTCGCCGACGGTTTCTCGATGGAGATGGTGAAGAAGGAGTAGCGCCGGGCCGGCGTTCAGTCTCCAGCCGGCGGCGCGGCCGGGGCCGGGAACTGCCCCTTGAGCGCCTCGCGGCACAGGCGCCGGACCTCCTCGGAGAAGTCGGCGCCGGCGATCCACTTGAGGTAGTCGGGCTCCTCCTGGGCCATGCGGCGCAGCGACTTGTCGCGGTGCTTGCCGAAGGCGATGGTCGCCTCGCCGGCGCGCCAGACGATCTTGCCGTCCGGGTCGAGCCAGTCGGGGTGCACCGGGTGGCAGAAGTCGTGCAGCCCGCCGACGGTGTTCGGCACGTCGGCGTAGCGCGCCACCTGGGCGGCGAGGATGTCGGCGGTGGCCACCGCGTCGGCCTCGGCCGAGTGGGCGTGCTCGATCTCGTGGCCGAGGTAGAAGCGCGCCGCGGCGCCGAGGTCGCGCGGCTCTTTGCTCAGGAAGATCCTCCAGGCGTCGATCACCGCCACCGGCTGAGAGGGGAAGGTGCGGCCGGCGTCGCGGAACTCGCGCACCAAGAGCGGCAGGTCGAAGCGCTCGATGTTGAAGCCGGCCAGGTCGCAGCCGTCGAGGAACTCGAACAGGCCCTTGGCCAGCTGCGCGAAGGTCGGCTCGTCCTTCAGCTCGGCGTCGGTGATGCCGTGGATCTTGATCGCCTCGGGCGCGATCGGCATCTGCGGGTTGAGCCGCCTGGTGCGCACCTCGCGCCGCCCGTCGGGCAGGAGCTTGACGCAGGAGATCTCGATGATGCGATCTCGCTGCGGATCGAGGCCGGTGGTCTCGAGGTCGAAGACGACCAGGGGGCGGGTGATCTCCAACGCGCGCGCTGTCATCGGGTGACTCCGAGGCGGCCAGCGGCCGCGGTCACCCCCAATCTAACGCACCGGTCTGTCGTTTTTCCGTTTCGTCAGACGATCTCGGTGCCGGCCTCGCCGGCGATCGCCTCGACCATCAGCTCGGGCGCGGTGATGATCGCTCTGGCGCCGCCGCGCTCGACGTACTCGAGCGCCGCCTCGATCTTCGGGCCCATGCTGCCGGCCGGGAACTGGCCGGCGGCGAGGTGGCCACGCAGCTGGTCGCGGGTGGCGCGGCGCAGGGTGCGCGCGCTCGGCTTCTTGTAGTCGATCTCGACCGCCGGCACGCCGGTGGAGATGAGCAGCAGGTCGGCGCCGAGCAGGGTGGCGAGCAGTGACGAGGCGCGATCCTTGTCGATCACCGCCTCGATGCCGCACAGCGCGCCGTTCCGTTCGCACACCGGCACGCCGCCGCCGCCGACCGCGATCGGGATGACGCCGGCCTTGACCAGGATGCGGATCGCCTCGAGCTCGATGATCTGCTTCGGCTTCGGCGAGGGGACGACGCGACGCCAGCCGCGACCGGCGTCCTCGACCACGTTCCAGCCCTGCTCCGCCGCCCGCCGCTTCGCGGTCGCCTCGTCGAGGAACGGGCCGACCGGCTTGGTCGGCTTGGCGAAGGCCGGATCGTCGGCGTCGACCAGCACCTGCGTGACCACGGTCGCGACGGTGCGCGACTGACGCCGGCGCACCAGCTCGTTGCCGAGCACCTGCTGGAGCATGTAGCCCATGCCGCCCTCGGTGTCGGCGTCGCAGATGTCGAGCGGCAACGTGTAGACCGACCCGGCGGCCATCTCGACCCGGGTGAGGACGTTGCCCACCTGCGGCCCGTTGCCGTGGGTCAGCACCAGATCCCAGCCGCGGTCGATGAGGTCGGCGAGCCGGGCGCAGGTGGTGACCGCGTTCTCGAACTGCTCGGGGATCGTCCCCTTCTGGTTCGACTGGACGAGCGAGTTGCCTCCGATGGCGACGACGGCGAGTGGCATGGCGCTTCTACCTTCTTTGCGTTCGACCCCCGCGGCCCATCCTACCTCAACTCGGGCGCGGAAGAGGAACAGGAAGCGGCGACCTTTCCCTTGTTCGCCCACCCACCTCCCTGATACCTGCAAGCTCCCCGGGGGGAGTGGAGGCGAGCGGTGCGCAAGGCGTGGCGAGCGATTCCCGAGTCGGTTCGGCGCTACCTGGTGATGGCGCTCAAGGCGGCGCTCACCATCGGCGCGTTCTACCTGCTGCTCACCCACCGCGTGCCCGACGGCGAGGGCGGGCAGATCCGCATCTGGGACGCGATCGCCGACCACCTGGCCGAGATCGAGGCCGGCACCTTCGTGCCGTTCATCCTGCTCGCCGCGGGCATCAAGTTCGTCGGCATCTTCTCGTCGATGTGGCGTTGGCACCTGCTGCTGCGCGGGCAGGGGATCCGCTTCAACTTCTGGCACATCGTCGGCTCGTTCCTCATCGGCCGCTTCCTCGGCACCTTTCTGCCCTCGACCGTGGGCCTCGACGGCTACAAGCTCTACGACGCGGCGCGCTTCTCCGGCAGCGCGGTCGAGCCGACCGCGGCGACCGCGGTCGAGAAGGTGATGGGGCTGTCGGGGCTGTTCCTCTGCTTCTTGGTCACGCTGCCGTTCGGCTACCACGTGCTCTACGACGTGCTCGGCGAGGCCGCCGGCCTGACCATCCTGCTCACCGTCGGCATCGCGGTCGGCGTCGTCGGCGGCTTCTTCCTCATCCTCTTCCGCCCCGGGATCGTCGAGCTGATCCTGCGCCTGATGCCCGCCTTCGGCCGCCGCCGGCTCGAGGGCTTCTTGCAGCGGGTCAGCCACGCGGCGACCGCCTACCGCGGGCGCGCCGGGCTGCTCGCCGGCGTGAGCGTGCTCTCCTTCAACGTCCACTTCACCACCGCGGCGATGTACTACTTCACCGCCCGGGCGATCGGCGTCGCCGACGCGGAGTTCTGGATGGTCACCTTCGCCTCGTCGATCCAGATCTTCGCCACCGTGCTCAGCCCGGTGACCATCGCCGGCGAGGGGATTCGGGAGATCGCCCAGACCTGGCTGCTGCAGAACCGCATCGGCGCGGGCCAGGCGGTGCTCTCGGCGGCGCTCGGCTTCTGGGCCGCCGAGGCGCTGACCCTGTTCGGCGCGCTGTTCTTGTGGAGCCGGCCGGCCGGGTACCGGCCGCGGGTGGTCGAGCTGGCGCCGGCGCTGCAGGCGAAGGTCAACGACGGCGCTTCGGGATCTTGATCGGCTCGGTGTCGGGCAGGTAGGCGGGCAGCGAGGCGTAGAAGGCCATCGTCTTCTCGAGGTCGTCGATACGCACGTGGTCGTTGATCGGCCCGGCGTAGCTCTCCTCCGACGGCCCGAAGCCGATGGTCGGCACCTTGGCCATGCCCATCGTGTAGGTGCCCGAGGTCGAAGTCGTCCAGCGATCGATCGCCGCCTTCTTCTTGAACACGCTGCGGTAGGCGTTCTCGGCCGCACCGATCAGCGGGTGGTTCTCGGGCAGCACCCAGGTGGGGAAGTACTTCTCCATCGGCAGGCGCAGGCCGCGGTAGCTCGGCCGGTCGTAGGCGAGGATCTCGATCTTGGCCCGTGTGCCGCGGCACAGCTCCTTGATCTGGGACAGCGCCTTCTTCACCGTCTCGTTGGCGACGAGGCGCCGGTCGATGGTGATGCGGCAGGCCTCGGGCAGGTTGTTGCTGCTCACCGAGTCGCACTCGATGTTGGTCACCGCCACGGTGGCGGTGCCGAGGAACGGGTCGGCCGGCAGGCGGCGGTTCAGCTCCTGCACGCCCTGCACGATCTTGGTGATCCCGTAGACGCAGTTGAAGCCCTTGTTCGGATCGGCGGCGTGCACCGGCTGGCCGCGCAGCGTCACCTGGATCTCGGCGCGCCCGCGCTGGCCGCGGCAGAGGCGCATCCCGGTCGGCATCGACAGGACGACGAAGTGCGGGTAGAGCTTCTCGACGTCGAACAGCGCCTTGTAGGCCAGGCCCTCGCACTCCTCGCACTGGATCGAGCCGACGACGAACACGGTCGCGTCGGCGGCGAGGTCGAGCTCCTGGATGATCGCGCCGGCGTGGACGATCGCCGCCAGCCCGCCCTTGTTGTTCGCCGCGCCGTGGCCGAAGATCTTGCCCGCCTTCAGATCGCCGGTGTACGGGTCGAAGCGCCAGAGCGAGCGGTCGCCAATGATGCCGGTGTCGAGGTGCGCGTCGTAGATGATGCGCGTCCGGCCGTCGCCGATGCGACCGACGACGTTGCCGAAGCGATCGATCTCGGCCGAGGCGTAGCCGAGGCGGGACATCTCCTTACGCACCAGCAAGGCCACCTGATCCTCGTGGCGGCTCGGCGAGGGCGTGGCGATGAGCTCGCGCAGGAACTCGGCGACTCGGTTGCGGTGACGCTTCGCGGCAGCGACGATCCGTTCGCGCATCTCGTCCATGGTCGACCCCACCGAAATCTATCGGCAACCCGACTTGGCTGCAAACGGATTGACGGGGTTACTTCTTGGCCGGCGGCGTGAAGCTGAGCGGGAACTCGACCTCGGCGGTGCCGCCGAACTCCGGCGGCGGGAAGGCGAGCTTCTCGATGAAGCCGAGCACGCAGGCGGCGAGCTCGGGGTCGCCGGGCCCGTCCTTCTTGATCGCCGCCTTCTCGAGCTTGCCGTCGGGCAGGACGGTGAGCGCGACGACGATCGTGCCGGCGAGCCTGGGCTTCTCGGGCAGGCGGGCGTCATAGCAGCGCTTGATGTTGTCCTGGGTCAGGTGGATGACCTTCGAGATCTGCGCCGGCGAGAGGTGTCCGACTCGCTTGTCGCCCTGCGGCGGGGCGAAGCGCATCGGGTGGGTCAAGGTGACCGGCTTGCCCTTGTAGGGGGCCGGGAACGCCAGACCGCGGGCGACGCCGAGGGCGCAGGCGTTGAACGCCTCGTCACCGGTCGCCGAGAGCAACGTCGCCTCGCTGACCTGGCCGCGCTCGCCGATGACGAGCTGGAAGACCAGGCTGCCGATCAGGTTCGGGTCGCGGCGCAGCGCCGGGTCGTAGCAGTTGGTCTTGACCTGCGCCGCGGCGCTGCTCATCACCGCGTCGGTCTGCTCGCGCGACAGCCCGGGCTTGCCGGCCATCGGATCCGCATCGGCGACCACCAGGATGGTCACCTGGAAGTAGGGCTCGTCCTCCGGCACCCAGAAGGCGCCGACGCCGATGCGACCGAATTCGGTGGTGAACGCCTCCTCGGCGGTCTTCTCCTTCTCCAGCTCCTTGAGCAGCTTCGCCGCTTGGGTGCCGAAGGCGTTCTGCAGGCGATAGCCGTGCGGCGCCAGCTTCTGCGCCTTGATGCGCGCGTCGACCATCTTGGCCGCTGGGTCGTCGCGCGCCGCGTACTCCGCCTGCGCGCGGGCGAAGACGCGCAGCGCCTCGTCCAGCCCGAGCGGCTCGAGCTTGCGCTTCTTCCGCCCGTCGTTGATCAGCTTGATCAACTCGAGCTCGAACTTCTGCGCCTTGGGGTCGGCGCCGCCGAGCTTGCGCCCACCCAAGCCCCCACCGAGCCCGCCGGCCGGCGGGGCCTGGCCGGCGGCGACCGCGGCGACAAAGAGGAGCAGGGCGGCGAGCGAGGCGTATGGCGTACGCATGCCGTCATCCTAAACCGAGGTCCACGGAAAGCAAACGCATCCTCCCGGTCGGGTCGCCCGCCGACGGCGCGTCCTGGCTGTAGCCAGAGCCAGCCCGGTTGTTCTATACAGCCGGCCATGCAGACCAAGACACTCCTGGGGGTCGCCGGCGCGGTGAGCTGGCTTGGGTTGATCGTCGCCTGCGAGGGGGAGAAGGGGCCGCCGCCGCCCGCGGACCAACCGTGCGCCCTGGGCGGCGCCTACCTGGTCGGCGCGCCGACCATCGTCGACGGCGCCTGCGCCGCGTGGATGCCGACCGAGCGGGACTTCTTCGTCGCGACGACCAGCACGCCGACCGAGCTGCTCATCAGCTACGCCGGCGCGACGATGCGCGGCCAGGTCGACGACGCCTGCCTGGCGCGCGCGCCAGCCACCGGGTTCCGGCGCGAGGGCTTCGACGCCCAGATGGCGGCGGTGGTCGCGGTCGACGGCGACCGCCTCGAGGCGACCATCGATCTGCGCATCGAGCTGCTCGCGGTCGGCGAGAGCTGCGACGTCCGCTACATGCTCGTCGGCCAGCGCGTCGACGGTCCGCGCACCGGCAACCCGCTCGGCGGGTCGTGCGGCACCGGCGCGAGCTGCGTCCACGACCTGTGTGTCTTCGGTGAGGTCAGCGCCTGCGCCCTGGGCGTCTGTGCCTACCAGCGCGACGAGGTCGGGGCGGAGGTGTTCTGCACCGAGCCGTGCGAGATCGGCAGCTGCCCGGCCCCCTACGTCTGCGAGGCGGTCGCGCCGTGGGTCTACCGCAGCGACGAGGTCTGGTTCTGCGTCCTGCCGCGCGCGGTCTGCGGCGACGGCGCCGTCATCGGGCGTGAGGTCTGCGACGACGGCAACACCGTCGGCGGCGACGGCTGCAGCGGCGACTGCCGCTCGGCCGAGGTGTGCGGCAACGGCGTCGTCGACGCGCCCGCCGGCGAGGCGTGCGACGACGCCAACCTGGTCAACGGCGACGGCTGCAACCAGTTCTGCGTCGTCGAGGCGTGCGGCAACGGCGTGATCGACGCCGGCGAGGACTGCGACGACGAGAACGTCGCCGCCGGCGACGGCTGCGGCCCGACCTGTCGCTTCGAGGCCTGCGGCAACGCCATCCTCGATCCGACCGAGGGCTGCGACGACGGCAACCTGAGCGACAGCGACGGCTGCGACGGCCAGTGCCGCGTACGCTCGAATCTCGGCCGCAGCCGCGTCGACGCCGGTTGGGCGCGAGCGCTGCCCGGCGGCGGCGGCGCGCGCATCGTCAGTCATCGCGCGGTCGCGCTCGCCGATCGCCTGGTCTGGGTCTGGACCGAGGGCTACGCGCTGTCCGGCCCGTTCGGCGAGACGCGCGAGACCTACATCTCGACGCTGGAGGCGCCGGGGGCGGTCGCGCCGCCCCGCCGGCTGACGGCCCTGGCCGGCTGGGAGCTGTCCGGCGCGGCGCGCCGCGGCGACGAGCTGTGGCTCCTGGTCAAGCGCGGCGGGGCCTTCGCGCTGACGGTCTCGCGCGACGCCGGCGGCAGCTTCGCCGCGCCCGAGCTGGTGAGCCTGAGCGGCCTGCCGCTGACCACCTTCAACGGCGCGATCGGGGAGCTGGCGGCCGACGAGGCGAGCCTCTACCTGGTGGTCGGCTACGAGCTGGTGGTCGTGGGCGCCAACCGCAACCTGTTCTTCAGCCGCTCGGCCGACGGCGTCAGCTGGGCCCCGGCCGTGCGTCTGTCGCCGGCCGCCGGCTA
>JBFYZW010000188.1:0-2955 GCA_041309305.1 Deltaproteobacteria bacterium
CACCAGGTCGATCGTCAGCCCGCGCGCGACGAGCGGCGCCAGCGCCGCGAGCGCCCGGCCGGTCTCGTCGCCCAGGTCGCTGCCACCGAAGCAGACGAGGAGGCGGGCGACCCGATCGCGCGCGCCGCGGGCCTTCCGCGCCCGGGCGTACTCGGGACGCAGCAACGCGTAGCGTGGCCCGAAGAGCAGCCGGCAGCCCTCGGGCACCAGACCGGCGTAGCGCCCGGTCGAGTCCGGGGGATAGGCGGTGTCGAGCAGCAGGTCGCAGCCGTGCGGCCGGTTCGCGAGGTCGTCGATGACCATCAGCCGGGCGGCGCACGGGCGGACCGCTTCCTCCCACGCGCGCCCCAGGCCGTAGTGATCGACGATCAGCCAGTCGAGCTGGCCGAGCGGCGCGAGCAGCTCCACGGTCGCCTCCGCGTCGCGCTCCTCGGCCGCGTCGAGCAGGTGGTGCGCGAGGCCCCAGCCGGCGATCTGAGCGGCGAGCTCGTCCGGGGGCGGTCGGGTGACCAGGTGCACCTCGGCGCCCGCGGCGGCGAGCGCGCGGGCGAGTACGCCGCAGCGCGCCAGGTGGCCAGTGCCAATCGCCGGTGTGGCGTCGACGCGGAGGGCGACGCGCACCGCAGGCGTGGTGCCGCCGGGGGGCACTAGAGGACCTCGCGCAGGGTCTGGATCACGCGCTCCTGGTCCTCGGCCGAGAGGCCGGCGAACATCGGCAGCGAGAGCGCCTCCTGGTAGTAGCGCTCGGCCTCGGGGAAGTCGCCCGGGGAGAAGCCGAGCCGCCGGTAGTAGGGCTGGGTGTGCACCGGGATGTAGTGCAGGTTGACCAGGATCCCCCGCGCCCGCAGCGCGTCGAAGACCTCGCGCCGGGTCTTGCCGAGCTCCCCGAGGCGCAGCCGGATCGGGTAGAGGTGATAGGCCGAGCGACCGTCGGGGTGCTGGTACGGCACGGTGAGCGGCAGCGCGGCGAAGGCCTCGTCGTAGCGCGCCGCGATGCGGTGCCGGGCGGCGACGAACGCCTCGAGGCGGCGCAGCTGCGACAAGCCCAGCGCTGCCTGGAGGTCGGTGATGCGGTAGTTGAAGCCGAGCTCGACCTGCTCGTAGTACCAGCCGCCGTGGCTGTCGCCGACCATCCGCGCGGCGTCGCGGGTGATGCCGTGCGTGCGCAGGAGCGCCACCCGCTCGGCGAGCGCCGGGTCGTTGGTGACCACCGCCCCGCCCTCCCCGGTGGTGACGATCTTCACCGGGTGGAAGCTCAGGACCGTGGCGTCCGAATGACGACCGCAGCCGATCGGCTCGCCCCGGTAGGCCCCGCCGAGTGCGTGCGAACCGTCCTCGAGGACGAAGAAGCCGTAACGGCGCTTGAGCTCGCCGATCGCCGCCATCTCGCACGGCTGCCCGGCGAAGTGCACCGGCACGACCACCTTCGGTAGTGTCCCGTCCCGCTCCGCCCGGGTGAGCTTCTCGGCCAGCCGCTCGACGCTCAGGTTGTAGGTGCGCGGATCGATGTCGACGAAGTCGACCGCCGCACCGCAGTAGAGCGCGCAGTTGGCCGAGGCGACGAAGGTGTTGGGCGACGTCCACAGCCGGTCGCCGGGCCCGAGCCCGAGCGCCCGGCAGGCGAGGTGCAGCGCCGCGGTGCCGTTGCTCACCGCCACCGCGTGACGCGCGGCGCACGCCGCGGCCAGCCCGCGCTCGAACGCCTCGATCGCCGGCCCCTGGGTCAGCCAGTCGCCGCGCAGCACCTCGACGACCGCCTGGACGTCCTGGTCGTCCACGTCCTGCCGGGCGTACGGGATCGGCTTCATCGGCGTTCAGCTGAGCCCGCGCAGCTCATCGACGGTGAGGAAGCGCGGGTTGTTGTCGGAGCTGTACTCGAAGCCGTCGGGCACCGGCGTGCCCGTCTCGCCCAGCGCGTTGCGGGAGTAGTCGGCGGTGAAGCCGAGCGTGATCGGCGGCTTGATCACGTAGTGATCGGCGAACTCGAGGGTCAGCTGCGAGTAGTCGCGTGAGCACATCAGCTCGTGCAGCTTCTCGCCCGGCCGGATGCCGACGTAGCGGACCCGGACGCCCGGCGCCATCGCCTCGACCAGATCGAGGATGCGCATCGAGGGGATCTTCGGCACGAAGATCTCGCCGCCGTGCATGCGCGCGAAGTTGCGCAGGGTGAAGTCGACCCCGTCGCCAAGCGAGATCCAGAAGCGGGTCATCCGCGCGTCGGTGACCGGCAGCTCCTTCACGCCCTGGGCGAGCAGCTGCTTGAAGAACGGCACCACCGACCCGCGCGAGCCGATGACGTTGCCGTAGCGGACGACGGAGAAGCGGGTCCGCCGCCCGCCGACGATGTTGTTGGCCGCGACGAACAGCTTGTCGGAGGCGAGCTTGGTCGCGCCGTAGAGGTTGATCGGGTTGGCCGCCTTGTCGGTCGACAGCGCGATCACCTTGGCGACGTCGTTGCGCAGCGCGGCGCGGATGACGTTCTCGGCCCCGTGGACGTTGGTCTTGATGCACTCCATCGGGTTGTACTCGGCCGCCGGCACCTGTTTGAGCGCCGCGGCCTGGATGACGTAGTCGACCCCGTGCATCGCCTCCTCGAGGCGGGCGAAGTCGCGCACGTCGCCGAGGAAGTAGCGCATCGGCTTCTGGTTGAACACCTGCTGCATCTCGAACTGCTTCAGCTCGTCGCGCGAGAAGATGATGATCTTGCGCGGTTTGAAGCGCTCGAGCAGGGTCTTCGTGCACTGCTTGCCGAACGAACCGGTGCCGCCGGTGATCAGGATGACCTTGTCGTCGAACATGGCGATTGTCTACCCGTTTACCCCGGCAGGGGAAAGAGGCCGGCGCTCCACCGCGGCGAGGATCGCGTCGGCGATGCGCGGCGCCGCCGGGCCGCCGCCGAACCCCAGGTGGGCGTCGAGGAACCGCGCTCGCCGCGCGGCGCGCTCGGCCTCGGGC
>JBFYZW010000189.1:0-24351 GCA_041309305.1 Deltaproteobacteria bacterium
GTTGCTGGTCGCCTTCGTCCTGTTGGCGGTGGGCTATTTCCTGATGGGCTATCCGGTCTGGTTCGGCGGCGCGGCGCTCGCCGACACGGTCGCGCCCGAGGTCACCGCCGACGCCGGGGTGGTGGTCCCGGTGTTGATGGCCGTGTTGTTCATCGGCCTGGGGGGCTCGGTGATCAAGCCGTGCATCAGCGGCACGGTGCAGAAGACCCACATGGGTCGCGCGACGCTCGCCTTCGCCATCTTCTATATGGTGATCAACATCGGCTCGCTGGTCGGCCGGGTCGCCGCCTACTTCGTGCGCGAGGTCTACCAGAACCTCAGCCTGATCTTCGGCGTGGCGATGGCCGCGACGGTGATCGCCTTCTTCGTCGTCCTGCTGCTCTACCGTGACGAAGAGGCAGCCGCGCCGGTGGCGGCGAAGCCCAAGCGCAGCATCGGGCGGATCCTGCTCGACATGGTGTTGGTGCTCAAGAACGGCCGCTTCGCCCTCTTCCTGCTCGTCTCCAGCGGCTTCTGGTTCCTCTACAACCAGGTCTACAACGTCCTGCCGCTGTACGTGAAACGCGTGGTCGAGATCTCGCCGGCGATGGACCTGTACACCGCGGCCAACCCGGTGACGATCGTCTGCTTCCAGTTGGTCATCACCCGGGTCTTCGGCAAGATGCAGCCGATCCGCTCGATCGTCGTCGGCACGGTGCTGATCGGCATGTCGATGACGCTCAACCTGGTGCCGCTCTACCTCGACGGCGGCGTGCGCGGCCTGGCCATCGGTGCGTTGCCGCTCGGCTCGTTGTTCATCATCCTGACCGTCTCGGCGATCGCCTTCGGTGAGCTGTTCACCTCCCCGCGGACCTACGAGTGGATCGGCGCCCTGTCGCCGAAGGGGCAGGAGGGCCTCTTCCTCGGCTACGCCAACTTGCCGATGGCGATCGGATCACTGGTCGGCGGGCCGGTCGGCGCGATGATCTTCAACGAGATCATGGCGCGCGGCGCGACCACCCGGGCCGATGGCCTGCTCGAGCTCGATCCGGCCTGGGCCAGCCTCGGCTGGGGCACGCTGATGACCATCGGGCTGCTCTCCGCGGCGAGCATGTGGGCCTACAACCGTTGGTTGCAGCGCCAGCCCGCCCAGTAGCGCAGCGCGTTCAGCCGCAGCAGGATCAGGTCGGGTCGCGCGGACGGCGCTTGCGCCTGAGCATGTGTTGAATGAGCTGGCGCGAGATGTCGAGCAGACGCGCAGCGCCGCGGCGGCTGCCCTTGGCCCGGGCCAGGGCCTCGTTCAGCATCGTCTCGCGCACCTCGAGCTCGACCTCGTGGATACCGCGCTGCCCGACGTTGCTCTTCAGCTGCGGCGTGATGTCGAGCGGTTGCTGCAGCGCCCGCTTCATCGCTCGGCGTAGCTCGCCGATCTCGAACGGCTTGGCCAGGAAGCTGTGCACGCCGCGCTGTGCCAGGCGGAACGAGATGTCGGGGCTGGCCGTGCCGCTGATCGCGATCACCCGCGGCGTCGGCTGCCGTGCGTGCAGCGCGGCGAGGACGTCGAAGGCGTCGCCGTCACGGAGGGAGAAGTCCAACAGCACCAGGTCCGGCGTCCAGTGGCGCAACAGCGCGAGGGCGGAGGTCGCGCCGGCGCAGCTGCGCAGCTCGCCGACCTCGGCGCGGAGCGCCTTCTCCAGGACCGCGACGAGCGCCGCGTCGTCCTCGACCACGAGGAGCCGGTCGATCCGCTCCGGCATCATCTGTTCGCCCTCGCCGGGTCGACGAGCTTGAGCCGAACGCTCACCACGGCTCCACCGCCCTGTTGGTTGGCCAGCGCGATGCCGCCGGAGCTCGCCCTCGCCAACCCGTTGGCGAGCAACAGGCCGAGGCCTGATCCGCCCGCCTTGGTCGACAGGATCTTGTCGCCGATCGCGTCGCGCAGGAGGTCGGGGGCGAACCCGGGACCGTCGTCGGTCACCTCCACGGTCACTTCGCCGTCACCCGTTCGGACCCGCAACGAGACCCGACTCGCCCCCCGCGCGCCGTCGCCCTCGCAGGCGTTGACGAGCAGGTTGAACAGGATGCGCTCGAGGATCGGCCTCCCGCCGGCCACCGCGACGAAGAGCGGGCTCGGCGGCGGCTCGACCTCCAGCGCCACCGCGGGGAAGAGATGTCCGGTGTGGAGACGGGCCTGCGCCATCGCCGCGGTCAGGTTGACGCTCTCGACCGTGTTGAGGGCGACCAGCTCGGCGAAGGTCTCACCCTTGATGAAGTCGATCTGCGCTTTGACCTTTCGCAGCTCGCTCTCGAGTTGGAGCGCCAGGTCGTGCACCGGCTCGGCCGCGTCGCCGCTCTCGAGCCGTTCCTTGATCAACCCTGCGCTCAGCGTCACCGCGGTGAGCGTCGTACGTAGATCGTGGTGATCCTGCACGATTCGGTCGAGACGCTGGCGCGCGCGGGTGGCGCGCACGGCCTCGACCGCGCTCTTGTGGACCAGGCGGCGGGTCAGGTTCGCGACGACGACCGCGAGCGCGGCGGCGCCGAAGAGGAAGATCGAGAACAGCACCACCTGTGCGATCTCGTTGGCGTTCGGGTGTCCCGAGATGCGGTGATCGAGTGCCATGAGCACGGCGAAGTAGACGGCGTTCAAGAGGCTGCCGAACACCGCGACCCTGACCGAGAGACGGAACCCCGCCGCGAACGTGCTGATCAGCATGCCCGAGGCGCTGATCAGGTTGATCATCCCGCCGTACCCCGGCCAGGGCCAGAGCACGTCCGGCAACAGAGAGATGAACGCGACCGACGCGTCCATGGCCACGGAGACCGGGAAGACCCAACGCGGATCACGCAGCCTCGAGATGCGGGCGAAGAGGAGGACGGAGACGCCGACGAAGATGAGCAAAGGAATCGAGGAGAAGATGACCGAGTCGGCACCGTAGAGCTCGGCCGAGTTCAGGGTAAACACCACGAGCGCGGTGCCGTAGATGACCCGCGCCAAGGAGATCGCCTTCTCGGTCTTGAGGGCCGACTCGAGGATGAGGCGGTCAACCGCAGCCTCGACGGTCGTCGCGCCATTCTCGAGGCCGTCTGCGGTCACGACCGGCACTCCTTCGCGGTCGTCCGTGATCAGCGGTGCGGCGCCAGATCGGGCCGCAGCGCTGTGTCGTGTCGGACGGACGCCAACTCCTGGGGCAAGCCGCCTTGCTCTTATGCCCGGCCGTGCTCCCGAGGACAAGACGGGCGGAGCGTCGCTCGACAGGGGGCCGAGGAAGTTGTTACAAGCTCGCCAACGTCATGGCTGATCCCGGTCAGAGCTTCCGCTGCCGCACCTGCGGCGCCGCCTTTCGCGTCTCGGCCAAGAGCCTGGCCAAGTACCCCGGCTGGACGCCGAGCCAGTGTTTCGCCTGTCGGGGCCAGGGCAAGGGGGCGGCCAAACGGGGCGCCGCCCGGACACCGGTCGAGGAGCACCGGACGCTCGCCGAGGTCCTCGCCCGTTATCGCGGTGGGCCGGCCACCGGCCTGTTCACCGACGGTAGCGCCAACCCGAACCCGGGGCCTGGCGGGTGGGGCGTGGTCTACGTGGTCGACAACGAGATCATCGATCAGCAGCACGGGCACGACCCACACACCACCAACAACCGGATGGAGCTGACCGCGTTGATCGAGGCCTACGCGATGGCGGCAACCTCGGTGCCGCTCGACGTCTTCAGCGACAGCGAGCTGTGCGTCAAGACGATCAACGAGTGGGCCCCGGCGTGGGAGCAGCGCGGTTGGCGACGCAAGGGTGGCGAGATCAAGAACCTCGACCTGGTGCAGGAGCTCTACGCGATGGCGCAGGGGCGACCGAACTTGACCTTGCGCTGGATCAAGGCCCACGACGGCTCGCGTTGGAACGAGTACGCCGACGCGTTGGCGACCGCCTACGCGCGCGAGACGTTGTGAGCCGGGGGCGGCCTTGACCGCAGCCGGCCGCCGCCCGATCATCGTGGCGGAGGGCAAGGAGAAGCAGCGATGAAGTCCGGGCTACGGGGTGTGTTTCTGGCCGCGGCGTTGGGGCTCGTTGTCGCCGGCTGTGGTGACGAGGAGAGCGCCTCCGGGTTGACCGTCAAGCTGATCAACACCGGGTCCGTCCCGGTGGTCGGGTTCTACACGGCGGCCGCCGGCAGCCTGGCCGAGAGCAGCTGGATGACTGCCGACTGGGGCGACAATCGCCTGCCGGTCGCCGCGCTCGCCCAGTGGCAGTTCGTGATGCTGCCCGACTTCCCGCGCCAGGACCTCGATTGCATCGCTGCCTTCGACCCGACCGCGTCGGTCGATCCGCTGAAGTGGAACGTCCCGGCCAACTGGATCGCCGACGCCGACTACCTCACCATCCACATGGGCCGCGAGGACGCGGACAACTGGTCCGACGGCCATCAGTTCGGCCTCGACCACTACGCCGGCGAGGTGGACGTCACGCCGCCGTGAGCTCTCGCCGCGGTGCGGACGCCGCGCCGGAGAAGCGATGAACGAGATCCTCCTGCACGTCAGCGTGATCGCCGCGGTGGGCCTGTGTGTCGCGCTGATCTTCTGGTTGGTGCGTCGGAGACAGGCGGCCAGGCTGCGCGAGGTGCAGGCGCTCGCCGACCGGCGGGGTTGGCGGTTGGAGCCGTTCCGTGAGCCGCTGGCCTGGGGGCTGCGGCTGCACGGACCGGGCTGGACCCTGGAGGCGAGCTCGCGTTCGCACGGGTTGGAGCATGCTCCGGGCTCGGTCGATGTGGCGATGTGCACCCGTTGGCGCGCCTCGATCGGCGGCTCTCGCCTGCTCATCGGTGCGCGACGCCCTGGCGTGGACCCCGCTGCGTTGGGCGGCGGGCTGGGTGCCGGGGTGCTCGAGCTGCTCGTCGGGCCGGAGGTCGCCGGCCTCCGCGCGGTCGAGGCGGGCAGCGCGGCGCTGCGGCAGCGTTTCCTGCTCTGGGCCGAGTCCACCGCCGATCTCGAGGAGCTGCTCGCCCCGGAGCTCCAGGCGGCGCTCCTCGCCTGGAGTGGCCCGAGCCCGCTGATCCGCCGCGACCGAGAGGGGCTCGAGATCGAGCTCGCCGGCGCGCACCTCAGCGACGCGAGCGCCCTGGACGCGCTGGCGTCCCTCGGTGAGGCGCTCGCCGCCGCGGCCGAGAAGGCAAACCGACCCGCACCTCGATGAGGTGCAACGCCGGCGCCGGCGGCACCCCAGGGGCGTCCGCTCGAGGTCCGGTTCGACCTTGACGCGGCTTTTTTCGTCACAATCATCTTCCTGGCGCCTATATGGGCGTATCCAATCACCCTTGGAGGTACCCGTATGCACCGCTCAGCGCTTCTCCTCGGGCTCGCCGCGGTGTTCGGCGTGGCCGGGGCCCTGACCATCTCGTCGTGCGGCAAGGACCTCGGCGACGTCAGCACTCAGGCTGGCTCGGTGGTGACCGAGGCCGTGGTCGAAGGTCAGCCCGCCGGGCCGCTCGCCTCGGTCGGCGAGACGGTCGGGTGCGGCGATCAGTGTCCGTGCGGCTGCAAGGAGGGCAAACCGTGCACCTGCGCCGGGATGGCGGGCGGATGCAAGTGCGCCGGCATGGAAGGCGGATGCAAGTGCGCCGGCGGCGAGGGGTGCGGGTGCGTCGGCGCTGACGGGACGAAGGGCGAGTGTCCGTGCAAGGCCGGCGGCGCCTGCGCCTGCGCCGGAGCAGAGGGCAAGCCGTGCGCCTGCCAAGGCGCTTCGGGCAAGGCCTGCGCTCGCGCCAGCGCCGACGGGAAGCCTCACGCCTGCGGTTGCGGTGGCGGTGGCGGCAAGCCCTGCGCCCGCATGTGAGGGGGACCTCGGCGCGGAGCGCCCCGGTCTCCGCGCGGGCAACCGATGGCCTCCTGTGATCGACGCGCGGTCACCGAGAGCCTCTCCCGACTCGCGTTGGGAGAGCGGTCGGCCATCAACCCGACTTTCAATCTCGTCTGGCCGGTGGTCCGCGCCTTCTGCGCGAGCTACCTCGGGCAGCGCGGGGACGCCGAGGACGCGGCGCAGAACGCGATCATCAAGGTCTTCGAGCGCGCCGCCACCTACGACCCGCGCCGGGACGGCCTCACCTGGGTGTTGACCATCGCGCTGTGGGAGTGTCGCACGCTGAGGCGGCGGGCCGAGCGTCGGTCGGAGTCGGTGCCGCTCACCGCGGTCAACGAGCCGAGCGAGGGTCGACCGGACCCCGAGGCCGAGGTGACGCTGAAGCGGACGCTCGAGGCCTTGATGCCGCTCATCGACAGGTTGTCGGACGAGGAGCGCGCCGCACTGTCGGACGCGCTCAACGAGGTGCAACGGGCGAACCCAGCCCAACGCAAACGGAAGCAACGGGCGCTGGCCCAGCTCCGCCGCTGGTGGGAGGTCCTCCATGGCACAGCCTGAGACCCGCGCACCCAGTCTGGAGTTGATCGCCCGGCGCTACGAACGGGCCCGCCTCATCCAGAGCCTCGTCGACGCGCTCCCCACGCTGCTCGTGGCGTCGATGATCGTCGCTGTGCAGTGGCGGCTCACCAACCAACTGATCGCCGTGGGGCTGGTCGCCGCCGGCGTGGCCTGCCGGTGGATCGGGCGGCGCGTCGGCGCCGGCTTCGGTCCCGGCCTGCTCGTCGCCTGGGTACCCTTGCTCCTGCCGAGCGCGACGCAGTGGTTGGTCGGTTGTGACGCGATGGGCTCGTGCACGGCGACGTGCAGCGTGGCGTGCTCCGCCAGCGGGCTCATCGCCGGTGTCTGGTTGGCGCGCCTCCACGCGCGGCTCGGCCACCACGTCCTCGCCTGGTTGGTCAGCGCGATGGTCGTCGGCAGCGCCTCGGTCGCCGGTTGTCACTGTGTGGGGCTGTCCACGACCTGGAGCTTCTTTGCCACTCTGACGCTGGCGGCTCTCTGGGGGCGGATGCGCTTCCGCACCAGCGCCGCTGGCGCGTCGTGAACCGCGCGCCGGCGTTTGGCGCCGGGCGTCCGCGCCCCTGACCGCGCCGCGCGTCGGGCGGTCTTGTCTCGAGCATGCTCTCTGGTAGGATCGCCGCTCACCGGAGGCCGCTGATGGACGCTCGCCTCGGCTGGTTGCTCGCCGCGTTGTTGGCCGGTTGCGCGACGACTGCTCCGCCGCCCAAGTCCGTGTCGCCGTCGACACCGCCCGGGGACCGCGACGTCACGCCAGTCGTTGTCGACCAGACGCCGGGGTGGACCACGACCGACGAGGCGGCTCTGGCCGAGAGCTTCGCGGTCCAGTGCCTCCGCGCCGCCGAGTGGGCTGGGCAATTCGCGGCCGAGCAGGCGCGCAAGCCGGCGCTGCGGGTCGCCGCGATCGTCAACCGGACCAGTAGCCCGGCGCTCACCGAGGTGATGCTCGGTGCGATCGAGCGGATCCTGCTCTCCGAGCGCCTCCCGGTGCTCGTCGGGCGCGGCGCGGCGAGCTGGGCCGCGCAGGCCGAGCAGGACCTGGTGCTCTCCGGTCTCGCGGAGGAGGGCCCACGGGTCGGCGAGGAGCGGGCCGCCGACTTCGTCGTGACGGTGACGCTACAGGAGGACTCGGTCGCCGCTGACGGCGGCCGGTGGCAGTCGTTTCGAGGCGTGTTGAAGGTGGTCAACGCCGAGACCGGGGAGCTGGCCTGCGCCGCGCAAGGTGAGTCGCGGCGGATGGTGCGCTGACCCGCGTGTCGACGCCGGCGGTGGAGGGCGAATGGCCGCGCGATGGAGCTCTGCGATCCAGGTCACCGTCGCTCTGACCGCGTGCACCTCGGCTGCACCACGCGCCGTGGTGCCGCCACCGATCGTCGTGGGCCCGACCGCGGCGCCGGAGCTCGCTCCGATCGAGGCGCCGACGCGCCCCCGGCGCTTCCCCCGCGGGCCGACCCGCTGGCTCGGCTCGTACACCTGTGGCCAGGGGTTGACCCGCCTCGAGCTGACCATCACCCGGGACGCGCAGACCAACGACCTTGCCGCGACCTTCTCCTTCTCCGCCCACCCGCGCAACCCCGGGGTGCCCGCGGGCAGCTTCACGCTCGTCGGGACCTACGACGGAGAGCGTGGCCTGGTCACGCTCGCGCCGGGCGAGTGGCTCGCGCAGCCGCCGCGCTACCTGATGGTCGGCCTGCGTGGTCAGCTCGAGGACGACGCGCACGGCCTCTCGGGCGAGGTGACCTCCGCCAGCGATGCCAGCGCCTGCACGACCTTCGCCCTCGCGCGGGTCGGCGCCAACGATCCCTGGCCACCCGAGCCGGAGCCGCCACCGGAGCCGCCACCACCGGAGCCGCCGCCGGAGCCGCCGCCGGAGCCGCCGCCGCCCGAGCCGGTCGATCGGGTCGTCGCGCGGGTCGACGGGCGGGAGCTCTTGCACAGTGAGGTCACGGCCCACGCCGCGTCGAGCGGCCTCGGCGGCGAGGCCGCGCTCGACGATCTCGTCGACCTGGTGTTGGTGGGCGCCGCGGCCCGTGATCGCGCGCTGGCGGCTGCGCCGGAGCCGTGGAGCATCGAGGAGCGGGCGCGCGTCGAGCAGGCGCTGATGACGGCGTTGCAGATCAACGCGCTCGCCCAGCTCGACACATTGTTGGTCGATCACGCCTGGGTCAAGAACGCCGCGAGTAAGCAGGCGCGGGCTGAGCAGCGGCGGCAGATCGAGGCGCTGCGCCAGCTCGTCCTCGACGGTCAGCGGATGAACGCCGCCTGGCAGAGCCTGGGGCTCGACGGCGAGCTGTGGCACGTCGCGGAGGACGAAGACTACCCGGCGGTGGTCCTTCCCGAGGGAGCGCGGAAGCTCACGGCAGGAAACGTCTCCGCGATCCTGCCCGGCGACGGCGGGCTGCACCTGTTCCGGGTCAACGGCCGCCGGCCGCACGACGAGGCGCTCGCCGCGCGGCGCAAGATCTTGCTGACCCGCCTGCGCGCGGCGGCCCGGATCGAGCGGCTCGATGAATGACCACCGGGGAGACGCATCGAGCCGACGTGGATGACCCGGGAGGCTGTGCCGTGCTATTCCCGTTGGCGATGCGACGCCTCCCTCTTGTTGCGCTTTGTCTCAGCGCCTGCGTCGCGCGCGATGGCTTCGACGAGAGGGGACGGCTCACCGGTGATTCGGGAGGCGACCAGGCTGCCGGTGACGCCACTGACGCCAGTGACGCCAGTGACGCCAGTGACGCCAGAAATGCCGGTGATACCGGTGATGCCGGGGCCGATCCTCCCGGGGGAGACTCGCTCCCCGCCCTGGCGCCGGTGGGGTGGTGGTCCTTCTCTGAAACAATGGGCGTCCAGGCGGTCGATCATGGCACCGGTGGCCACGCCGGGCTTCTGGTCGGGGCGACCAGCCGAGAGCCGGGGGCCATCGGCCCGGGCCTGCGCCTCGATGGCTCGACTGGCTACGTCAGCGTGGGCGACCATCCGGAGCACGCGCTCACCCAGGGAGTGACCCTGACCGCTTGGGTGTTCAACGACGGCACCAACAGCGGCGCGAACCCGACCTTCGTCGGTCGTGATCGCAACTACGAGCTGCGGACCAACCAGACCGGAGAGCACCTCGACTTGATGTTGCACGATCCCGACGCGGACCAGACCAACGTCTACGGCAACGTCGTGCTGACCGTCATGCTGCTCGATCTGACCGACACCTGGCACCACGTCGCCGGGACCTATGACGCGGCGACGCGCACCCTCCGGGCCTACCTCGACGGTGTGCTGATCGGCGAGCTCACCAGCTCGGGCGGCGACGGAGCAATGACCGCGCGCCCCGGCGAGCTCGAGATCGGCCGGCGGATCGCCGACGATCCGGACTCCCTGTTCGGCGGCCTCATCGACGAGGTTCGAGTCTACGACCGAGCCCTCAACGAGGAGGAGATCCTGCGGGATCGCGCCGGCGCGCCGTGAGCACCTCGGTGACCTCGCCCGCGCCGACCACCGAACGCGAGTCTTCTCGTGGACAATGGCGAGCATGATTTCCGATCAACGACGCGCGTGTCGCTCACGCTTTGCCGTGCGGCGCGACGCGGGGTAGGCTCGGGCCCGTTGTGCGATTTCGCGGGGAGGAGTCGGTGATGCACCGTCTGGGGCTCGTGGTGTTGCTCGGCGGGGGCACGTCGTTGGTCGCCGCCGCCTGCGGCCGCGGCCCGCTCGAGCCGCCGGCGGGCAGCGCCGGCGGGGTCTGCTACGGCAACGGCACGTGTGACGACGGCCTGTTCTGCGGCCCGGGGGACGAGTGCGTCAGCGAGGCGGTGTTCACCTGCGACGGCGTCGAGTGCTCGGGGCATGGCACCTGCAGCCTGGCCGGCGGCCGGCCGGCCTGTGTCTGCCAGGTGGGCTTCCGCTCCTTCGGTCTGGCCTGCGTCCCCTGCGCGACGCCGGATTGCACCGGCACCGACGGTTGTCCCGACGAGATGGTCTGGGTCGGCTTCGGCGCCGACGGGGTATGCGTCGACCGCTACGAGGCGTCGCTGTTCGCCAACCCCGACTGCACCGGTACGCGCTATGGTGTGGCCGGCGTGCCCGACCTGCCGGCCGGCTTCCCGCCCGACGTCGAGTGCCGCCGCTGCGATACGAGCCGCATCTTCTACTCACCCTTCGCGCCGGCGAGCGAGGAGGTCTACGCCTGTAGCATGCCCGGGCTGCGCCCGGCGGTGTGGGTCAGCTGGCTGCAGGCCACGCGCAGCTGCGAAAACGTCGGCAAGCGCCTGTGCGACGCCTACGAGCTGACGCAAGCCTGCGCTGGACCGAACGGTTGGGACTACCCGTATGGCGAGGTGTCGGAGCACTGCGCCTGCAACGAGGCCGGGTGCGGGCCGGCCGAGCCGGCCGTGACCGGAGGCTTCCCCGCCTGCGAGGGCGGGGTGGCCGGGCTGTTCGATGTGCTCGGCAACGTCGGTGAATGGACGGCGACGGTCCTGTCGACCGACCAACCTGAGCTGCACGGCGAGGGCTACCTGGGCGTCGGCCTCGTGTGTGGCTACACGTTTCATCTGCCGGTCGCGTGGGAGTCGATGGCCGACCTCGGCTTTCGCTGTTGCAAAGCCCTCTGACCGCCTGCCGGTCACGGTCCCCGGGGCCGCGGTTCGGCAGTCGGCGACGTAGGAGCTCGAGATGAGGAGTTGGGTTCATCTGGTCTGGTGCGCGCTCGCCGTCGCCAGTTGCGCCGGTGAGGCGCTGCGTCCAGGGGTAGGGCCACAGACGCCGGCCGACTGGCGACTGCGCACCCGCACGTTGCACGGCGAAGCGGCGACGGCGCTGGCGATTGCCACCGAGCACCTCTGGCTCGCGCGCTGCGCGCCGGGTTGCACGTTGACGCAGTGGCGGCTTCGCGACCTGACGCGCACCGGGATGTTCTCCGTCGCGACACCCGATCCCGAGCTGCGCCTCCACGCCATCGGCGACACCATCGTGGTGCAGACCCGTCACGCGGTCATCACCCTCGCTGCCGCCACCGGGCAGGAGGTGGCGCGCTGGCAAGACGACCAACGGTACAACTACGCCGCGATCCGGGAGGTGGACGGTGCGCTGTACGCATCCTTCGACGCCGACGCGGTTGGCGATCTCAGCGGCGTGCGCCTGATCGACGCCCGCACTGGGGTCCTGGTGCCGGTCAGCGGCCTGCCGCCGAGTCGGCTGGTCCGCGTCGAGGGCGACGGGGGTGTCGCCTACGCGCTGACGCGCGCCACGGGCGAGGAGCTCACCAGCCCATGGCTCACCCGGCGCGAGTTCGACCTGTGGGGTGCGACCGTCGGCGACGTCGCCGTGCTGGTGCGCCGGGCCACGGCGCGGACCCTCGAGGTCGAGCTGCTTCCCGGCCCGGATGGCTCGCTGGCGCTCCCCGGCGACCGCGCAGCGCAGAGCGACCTCTTCGACGCCGGCGTGGCGGTCTGGATCGGCACGCGGATCGAGAACCACCCGTTGTTCTTCCTCGTCGACAAGCGATCCCGCGTCGTGCGCGGAGCGGTCGTCCCGTCGCTGGGACACACGTGCCCAGGTGCCGCCGTCGCGAGCGGCGGCCCGGCCGGCCTCGCCGTGCTCGAGCACGACGCGAGCTGCAACCCGGTCGTGCGGATCACCACGCTCGAGCTGCCGGCCCGGTAGCGTCGGTGCTCGGCCAGCCGTTGGCCACTCTGCGGCGCTCGTCTCGATCCGGCAGGCGTAGCCGCTTTGCCTTTTCGGCAAATCCCTTGCCCGCGCGTGGCGGGGAAAGCCTTCGTTGTCGAGCGGTCTTCCGCTGGCTCGACTCTTGCTCCCGCGTGTGGGGATGAACAGCGGACGAGGCCGTGGGGCAGTGTGGTGGGTGGTCGCAGCCGTGGGCGTCGGCGTGGCGGTCACGCGGTTGCCGGCCTCGCCAGCGCAGCCGCTCTCATCGCCAGCGCTCCCTCCGCCGCCGGCGGAGGACGCGGTCGATCCCTTCGCCGCCTTCCTCGCCGCGGAGCTCCCGCCGGCTGACGGCTTCGACTTCCCGGTCGGGGACGCCGACGATCCGGGCGTCCAGCCGAGGCCACGCCGCGCGCCGAGGTCGTCCGGGTGGCAGGTGGTCGCGCCGTTCGGCGGCCAGGGCGCGACCGGCCTGCACCCGGGCGAGGATTGGGGTTGGGTCGGGGAGGTGAAGGAGGAAGGGCGCCACCCGGTCCACGCCGTCGCCGCGGGGCGCGTGGTGGCGGTCGAGCGGGCCGGTCCGCCGTGGGGGAACATCGTGGTCATCGGCCACCTCTTCTACGAGAACCACGAGAAGCGCGCGTTGCGATCGCTCTACGCCCACCTCGACCAGGTCGACGTGCAGGTCGGGCAGGACGTCACGCGCCGCCAGGTCGTCGGCGCGCTGCGCCACGAGCCAGGCGCGTCCGAGCACGCCCACCTGCACCTCGAGCTCCGCTGGGACGCGACGTTGGCCCCCACCTTCTCGCCGACCAACGCCGGCTGGTCGGCGGAGGAGCTCGAGCGCGCCTATGCTCCACCGTCGAGCTTCATTCGCGCCCACCGGCGCCTCTTCGTGCCGCAGGCCGAGCTCGACCTGGTGTTGGTCGACCAGGCCTCGTTGCAGATGCAGGTCATCGCCGGCGGTCAGTCGCTCGGGGTCTTCCCGGTGAGCCTCGGGCAGGGCGAAGGGCGGAAGCGCAAGCGCCCCGGCCACCAGACGCCGCAGGGCCTCTACTTCGTGGTCGCCCGCCACCGGGGCGCGTTCAGCGGCGAGTGGGCCGAGTACTTCGGCGGGCACTGGCTCAAGATCAACTACCCCAACGCCTTCGACGCCCGCTTCGGCCGAGAGCAGGGATGGATCACCGCGCTGCAGGAGCAGGAGATCGCCACGGCGTGGGCGGAACGGCGGGCGACACCGAGCCGCACCGTGCTCGGCGGCGGCATCGGCTTCCACGGCTGGATCGATGACTGGCCGCTCGATGGGCCGCGCCGCCTCTCCTTCGGATGCATCGTCATGCGCAACGCGGACATCGCGGCGGTCTACGAGCGGATCCCCCTGGGCACGATGGTCGTCGTCTTCTGACCGCGCCTCAGTCGGGCACGCACACCCGGGTGACGTCGCTACAGCTCCAGCTGCCGCGCTCGGTCGTGCCCTCGGGACACGGCTCGACGAACGGATACTCGGCGACGCCGGAGACCGCCGCGTGGACGCAGAAGCTGACGTAGTTGCTGCACATCCCCAGGTAGGTGTAGCCGGCCGGGCAGGAGGAATCGACGGTGCGCGCGCAGGCGTGGGTGCTCGGGTCGCAGATGTTGCCGTAGGTGCACTGATCGTGCACGGCGCAGCCCTCCTCGCACAGCCCGGTGAGCTCGCTGCAGTAGGTGAAGTCGGTGCAGCCGGTGGTGTCACAGTGCTCGCAGCAGCCGCCGGCACAAGGGACCCAGCCGCTGACGCAGGCGAAGCCGCAGCTGCTCCCGTCGCAGGTGGCGGTGGCGTGGGCCGGCGGTGTGCACGGGGTGCAGGCGGCCCCGCAGCTGTTGGTGCTGTCGTTGGGCACGCAGCTCCCGCCGCAGAGGTGGTAGCCGGCGCTGCAGGTGATGCTGCAGGTGCCGTCGCTGCAGACCGCGGTGCCGTGTGGGTCCGTGGGGCAGGGGGTGCAGCGCTGGCCGCAGGTCGCGACCGCGGTGTTCGAGACGCAGCTCGTGCCGCAGCGGTGCGTGCCCGCGGCGCAATCGCAGCTGCCGTCGTCGCAGGCCTCGGTCGCGCCGCAGTTGCTCGCCTCGCCGACGCCGAGGTCGTCGGTGCGGCCGTCGCAGTCGTTGTCGGCGCCGTCGCAGAGGGACTCGTGGGTTTCGTAGGTTGCGCCGCCCGCGCTCGCCTGGGCTCGGTAGGCCTGGCCGTCGCAGACCATCTGCAGGGCGTCCGGATCGCAGCGCTGCTTGGCGCCGGCGCAGACGCCCTGCTGTGCGGGGCACAGCGCGCCGACCAGCCCGTTGTCCACCGCGCCGTCGCAGTTGTTGTCGAGACCGTCGCAGCTCTCGAGGGACGGGCCAATCTGCCAGCTGCAGACGCTCCACTCACCCGTGCGGCACTCCCTTTCGCCCCCCTGGCAGACGCCCAGCTCCGGGCAGGCGAAGATGGCGCCGTCGGTGCAAGAGCTGGGCAGACACTGGCCGTCGCGGCACACCTCGCCGCTGGTACACGCGTCGAGGAGTGCCCAGGTGCGACAGGCGCCGACCGTTCGGCACTCGACCACGCGGCTGCCGTCGCAGCGGACCAGCCCTTCGTCGCAGGTTTCGCCGCAGGTCGGAGCGGGGCCATCGCCGCCGGCGCCGGGATCGCCGCCCAGGGGATAGGAGTAGGGGTTGGCATCGGACGCCTCGGTGGAGCAACCGACGACCGCGAGCACAGTCGCCAGGGAGATGGTCGAGCAGCGCATGCTTGTCTCCTCGGGCTCGGAGTGGACGGCCACCTTAGGCGGGTGCGCAGCCGCCGGATACGACATTTGTCCCGCGCGCGATGTCACACCGGGCTGCGGCGGTCTTGCCCCGAGGTGGGCGGGCGCGGGGGCTCCGAGCGTCCGCCCGGACGCCCAGGACGAGAAGTGACGTTCCCCTTCTCGCCGCGTGATCGGCTATACTGACGCTTCGATGCGTCGCGGGCTGTTCATCGCGTTGGCCGTCGTGTTCGTCTCCGGGGCTGGGTGCATCTCGGCGCCGCGGCGCAGCGACGGCTGCGGCGCGAACCGGGATTGTCCCGCCGGTCAGGTGTGCGTCGAGCGGGCTTGTCGCCAGCCGTGTGTCAGCGACGGCGACTGCCCAGCCGACCAACACTGCGCCAAAGGGCTCTGCGAGCCGGGCGCCGCGCGGCCAGAGGTTCGATCGACGATCGGGATCGTCCCGGCGGGCGCCAGGCTCACCGGCGGCCGGTTCACGCTCGACGCGCAGCTCGGCGAGGCGGTCGTGCCGGCGCGTGCCGTCGGGGGCCGGTGGCGGCTCGAGGGCAGCGCGACGCTCAACCCAGGACGCAGGTGAGGATCGGAGGTCACGCGTGATTGGCAGTGCTCGTTGGCGCTCGCTCGGGTTCGCGGTGGTGATGTTGGTGCCCCAGCTCGGTTGGGCGCAGGAGGTGCCGCACCGGATCTCCTTCTCTGGCTACCTCGCCGACGGTGATGCGCCGGCGACCGGGATCTACGATCTCCGCTTCGCGCTCTACGACCAGCGGAGCCAGGGCGGCGCGGCCTGCGACGCCTGGGTCGAGCTCCACCCGGCGGTGCGGGTCGAGAGCGGCGTCGTCTTCGTCGAGCTCGGCGCGCTGACGCCGTTGCCGACCAGCTGCTTCACCGGGGCGCCGCTGTATCTCGAGGTCAGCGTCGACGGAACAGTGCTGGCGCCGCGGCTCAGCCTCGGCACCAGCGCCTACGCGATCCGCGCCGAGGTCGCCGGCGACGCCGAGTCGGTCGGGGGGCTGGCGGCGGATGATCTGCTGACCGCGGGCAGCAGCCTGGCCTGCAGCGGCGACGACAAGATGGTCGGCATCGATCGCGGCAGCGGCAACGTCGTCTGCGCCACCGACCGGGTCATCCCCGACACCAACGCCGGCACGCTCTGTCAGGCTGGCCAGTACCTCGAGGGTGGGGGCACCTGCCGCGCGGGTTACCTCGACGCCGACGGCGTCGACGCCACCGCCGCGACGATCTGCGGCAACGCCAGCTTCCTCAACGGTGACGGGACCTGCGATCCAGCCGACGGTTCGGGTGACTGCTCCGCCGGCAGCGTCTGCACCGGCGGGCATTCGCACTCGGACAAGCTCGGCACCAGCGGCGGCACGATCTCCGGCAGTCTGACCGTCACCGGCAACCTCGACGTCGACGGTGCCTTCTCGTGGGGCGGGAATCGCTTCGGCGCCGCCACGCGCGGTTACCTGGCCGTGACCGCCTACTCCGGCTACAGCTGCGACACGGTGTGCAACGCCCACAGCCTCGACTGCAGCGCCCAAGTCGGGCCGTACACCTTCCCTGCGATGACGACGACGACCTGCAGCACGACCACCGGCGACCGTCTCTGCTCCTGCTGGCGTTAGATCTCACCGCGGGGGCGTGCGCCACGCCACCGAGCTTCCGGCGCCGCCGATCGGTGATAGAGTGCGAGCCACCAACCAAGGCTGGAGGTCTCATGGCCGCTCGTCTTCCCTTCTCGCGTCGGTTTGGTCGTAGCGCGCTGTTCGGTTTGGCGGGGGTGTCGCTCCTCGCCAGCCTCGCCTGCTTCGAGATCGTCGAGCAGCTCACGGTCAAGCCCGATCTCTCCGGCACCGCGGTCTTGAAGATGACCGTCGACTTCGAGCCGATGGTCTACGTCGTCGCGGCGATGCAGGAGAACACGGGTCAGGAGCCGGGCGCCAAGCCCAAGGCTCCGTCTGCCAAGGCCGTCGCCAAGGCCAAGGCCGAGATCAGCAAGAAGAACCAGTCGGAGATGAAGGGCAAGGAGGCCGAGACACGCGAGAAGCTGAGCGCCGCGCTGCCGGAGGGGATCACGCTCAAGGCGTTCAAGCTGACCGGCAAGGGCTTGAAGGTGACGCAGACCCTGACGCTCGCCTTCGACCACGTCGCCAAGCTGCGTGACCTCGACTTCTCGGCGACCGAGGCGAAGGAGACGCCGGTCAAAAACCCCCTGGTCAAGCCGTTCGCCGGCCTCGAGGTGCTCGAGGAGGGCGATACGGTCTCGTTGTCCGCGACGACGATCAATCCGTCGTTCGACGCTCCGCCGACCGCTGCTACGGCGGCGGCCGCCGCGCCGGTCGATCCGGCCGCCGACGGGACGGCGGCGCCGGCCGCCGCACCGAGCTCCGCGAACCCGTTCGCCGAGCTGCCCCAGGTGACCAAGGCGCTGGCCAAGACCCGGTTCACCTTCGAGCTGACGTTGCCGGGCAAGATCCTCGAGCACAACGCGACCAAGAAGAAGGGCAACAAGCTGAGCTGGACGTTCGACGCCAAGGCCCTCGCCGAGCGCGCTGAGAAGGGTGAGGAGGCCGAAGGTCTCCGGGTGAAGTTCACCAAGACCAAGTGAGGAGCGCGGACGATGGGACGCGCGAGCTCATGGCCGGTGCTCGCCGCCCTCCTGTGCGGCACCACCCCCGTGCGTGCGGCCGAGCGGGCGTGCGCGCTCGTCGGTGAGGGTGGGACCTGCTCACGGATCATCGAGAACACGGGCTACGTCTCGATGACCGGTCTCGGCGCGGGCGAGACCGTCTGCTTCCGCGCCGGCTCGAGGGCGGAGAACACGCAGCTCAACGACCTGGTCGGCAGCGCCGGCGCACCGGTGATGATCACGACCTGCGACGGGGTGGTCGAGATCGTCGGCAGGATCCTCATCAACCACGCCGAGCACGTCCTCGTCTCGGGGGCGTTAGAGGCGCCGGGTTACGGCTTGCGCATCGATGCGAGCGGCTACGCGGCCGGGCTGGGGATCTACGGCGGCGTGACCGACGTCGAGGTCGAGCGGGTCGAGGTCCACTCGTCGGCCTTCGCCGGCATGATGGTGAAGACCGACGACCTGCCGGCAGACTCGGCGCCGCAGGCCAACACGCACCTGCACCACAACTACGTCCATGACGTTCGGGGAGAGGGCTTCTACGTCGGCAACTCCTTCTACGGCGGGACGATGCAGCAGCGGCTGGTGGGCACGCGCATCCACGACAACATCGTCGTGCACTCTGGTTGCGAAGGGATCCAGCTCGGCTGCGCCGACGAGGACACCGCGGTCTTCGACAATTACGTCCAGGACGCCGGCGCCTGGCGCGACTGGGACCTCGACGGTGAGCCGTGGGATTGCCCGGTGGGCGGGGAAGGGGCCAACTGCTTCCCACAGTCCAACGCCTATCAACTCGGCGGCGGCACGACCGGGTTGTTCTTTGGCAACGTCGCGGTTGGTCCGCGTGCGCACGGCCTGATCGTCCTCGGCATCGGCGGTCACACGATCGTCAACAACCTGTTCGTCGATGTCGGCGACTACTACGGTGAGGCGGTCGGCGACGGGATCTGGTACTCGCCGCGCCTCCCGGGCGATTGGCCTCGACCGGTCGCGCAGGTACCCGCCGGCGATCTCAGCTACGGGGTCGTCGCCCACAACACGATCGTCGAGACGCACGGTTGGGGCTACGACCTGCACTCCTCGACCTCGACGACCACCAACCTGTTCCAGAACAACATCGTCGCCGGCTACGTCGTCGATGTCACCTCGCCGTATGACAGCGGCGCGGCCAACAAGCACACGAGCAAGACCTGGGTCCACGACGGCTACACCCACCGCGAGACCGTCGCCGAGCTCGGCTTCGCCGCGCCCCTCCCGCGCGGCGACCTCCTGGTGGTGCCGGTCGAGCAGCGGCGGCGGGCGCTGCTCGACGCGTATGGATTGACTCCAGGCTCGCCGGCGGTCGACGGCGGCGTCGTGATCGCGGCTCCCCACGCGGTGACCACCGATGCCCTCGGGGCCGCTCGCCCCGAGGGGCTCGCGGTCGACGCCGGGGCGCGCGAATTCGTCCCAGACGGCGACGACGGGGCGGGTGGCGGTGACGCTGACGCTGACGCTGACGGCGCCACCGCCGCCGACGGGTTGGTTAGCGACCGCGACGAGGGGGACGGTGATCCCCACACGCCAAGGCGCGCGGTGCTGAAGGGCGGTTGCAGCTGCCACGCGGCCGGCGGGGGCGGCTTCTGGGGGTGGCTCGGAGCGCCCCTGCTGTGGCGCAGGCGGCGGCAACGTCGGTCTGTGTGAAAGACCGCCGCGGCTCGACCACGGCGATGGTTCGTGGGACGATGGCGTATGGCGTTGCGTGGTGGTCGCACCGGCCGAGAGCGGGGGCGCGCTGGGGGCGCCTGGGTGTCGCTGGTGACCGCGGCCTGCCTTTATGCCGGCGGGTGCTCGTCGCCGGGGTCGGTCGGAGGGCCGCAGGTCGGCGATGCGGGCGGCGGAGATCCGCCGGGCGCGGGTGCTGACGTTTTGCCCGCCGACCCGACGGACGGGAGCGGGCCGGCCGATGGTGAGGCCAACGGACCACCCTCGTGGTCTGCCGTGCCGACGTTGTACGGTGTACCCGGCACGACCTTCTCCGTCGCGCTCGCGCCTTACGTCGTCGATGCGGAGCTCGATCCCTTGCAGTTCAGCGTCGCCAGCGGCGCGCTGCCCGCCGGCCTGACCTTGGACCTGTGGAGCGGCGTGGTGCAGGGCACGCCGAACGTCGAGGGAAGCACGTCGGTCACGATCGGAGTGAGCGACGCGCTGCACCCGGTGGTGACGACCGAGGTCACCTTCGTGGTCGACGGCACGAGTCCGTCCACGCCGCTCGACCTCCAGGCCAGCGCCGTGACCGCGAGATCGGTGACGTTGAGCTGGAGCGCAGCCTCGGACTCCGGCGCTGGCGTGAGCGGCTATCGCATCTACCGCGACGGGGTCCGCATCGATTTCATCGTCGGCTTGAGCTACGCGGTCACCGACCTGCAGCCGAGCACGACCTACCGCTTCACCGTGCAGGCCTTCGACATGGCCGGCAACCGGAGCAGCACCAGCGCTCCGCTGGACGTCACCACCCTCGCCGAACCGGGCGGAGCGGGCGGTTTCGGCCCGCCGTCACCGGCGCCGTTCACCGCCTGCGACTTCTTCGTCGCCCCGGGCGGCGATGATGACGCCACCGGCACGAGCCTCGCCACCGCTTGGCGGACGATCGGGCAGGCCAACCAGACCATCCAACCCGGCCAGGCCGTCTGCCTACGCGCCGGCGCCTACGACGAGACGATTCGCCCGGCCGTCTCCGGCCTCGCGGGTCAGCGCATCATCTACGCCGCCTACAACGGCGAGCCGGCGGTGGTCCGCGGCTCCGGTGCGACCGTGGTCTCGCTGGCCGGCCGCCACTACGTCACGCTCTACGGCCTCCAGTTCGACGGCGACAAGGCGGAGACCGGTGACACCGTGGTGATGGCCGACCACACCACCGGCAGCGAGCTGCGTTACTGTCGTGTGGTGAACCCGGCGCCGGTGGTCGGTTACTCGGCCAACCCGGGCGGCGTGCTCGCCGAGGCCTCACCGTCGATCCTGCTCGAGGGCAACCTGATCTCCGGTTGGTTCTCGGCGCTCAACCTTTCGCGCTCACCACGGGCGGTGGTGCGCGGCAATGTCATCGTCAACAGCATCCGCAACGCCATCACCATCGCCGAGGGGGACGGCAGCCTGCTCGGTCAGCTCATCGAGGGCAACATCCTCGGTGGCAGCATCACCTCCGACGGCGTGCAGACCGACGACTACGGGCCCGATGCCGCCACCGCGATCAACGTGCGCGGCTTGGTCATCCGCGGCAACCTGTTCTACTTCAACGCCGAGAACGCGATCGACCTCAAGTCGGGCGGCGATGTCGTCATCGAGGGGAACCTGATCGCCGGCGGGACCGGTGACAACGACGGCCACGGTCTGAGGGCGGAGGACCAATGGTGGCTCTCGCGCGGCCAGGCGGCGGTGATGCACGGCTCGGGCAGAAACGGCGGCCGCGTGATCGTGCGCCGCAACATCTTCTACGACAACACCAGTGGCGTGTCGCAGGTCGAGGATGACTGGCACGTGTTCAACAACACCTTCGTCAACAACAACCGCGACTTCGGCGGCTCAAATAGCACCTGGATCGGCGAGCAACCGACCTTCGTGGGCCTGGTCTCGGGAACCGCCTCGGACTTCTTCAACAACATCGTCAGTGAACAGAACCACGGTGTCGTCTGGCACTGGCAGTCCAGCGCCGCAGCGCTGTGGGACTACAACCTGTACCACGCCAGCACCGGTGCCCCGGTGTTCATCGTTCGGCCGTCCGGTGTCGACAAGGGTTGGTCGCTCCAGTTGTTCCTCGCCTTCGAGGCGTTCCGCGCTAACCTCGGTGCCAACATCTCCGGCGCCGACGCGCACAGCCTGGTCGCCGACCCGATGTTCGCCGCGGCGCCGGCGCGGCCGGTCTACGGCTTCACCCAGCCAGACCCGGACGTGCCGGTCTTCGCGCCGGTGACCGACTTCGCGACCGCGCGGACCGATTTCCCCTACGACTTCCGGCTGCAGGCGAGCTCTCCGGCCGTCGACGCCGGTCGCCACCTGACCTACGCGGTCAACTCGGCGGTCGCCGGTCAGACCCTGGTGGTCGAGTCCGCCGACTACTTTTTCGATGGCTACGGCGCGATGGAGGGGGACACCGTGCTCATCGGCGGCGCGGCGCCGGTCCTGGTGACCGCGGTCGACTACGCCGCCCGGACGTTGACGCTGGCGAGCCCGCGGACGTGGACGAGCGGCGATCCGGTCGACCTTCCCTTCAGCGGCGACCGGCCAGATCTCGGCGCCTGCGAGCGCACGTCCGCGATGACCTTGTGTGCGTTGCCCTGAGCCCGGCCAACAGCACGGCCGGCGCTTTCCCGCGCGAAGCTCGGTCCGCACGCGGCGGCGGTTGTCGTCCACGACGTCAAACGTGTTGCGAAGTGGCGTCAACCATGGCTTCATTGCGCAGTCGGTGACGGGGGTGGCGGTGAAGACATCGACGGGGCGGGGGAGGTCGAGCACACGGATCGTTGCCGCGTCCGCTCCCGTCGCTCCCGGTCGCGGCGCCCGCGCCGCTTGCGCATCAGCGCCGCGCGACCGGGATGGGACACCGTGGGGGAAGCACACGCAGGAGGCGCCGTGAGACGCGCGTTGATCGTCTGTTCCCTGCTCTCGTGCAGCTGCGATTCAACCACCCCGGCCGGTGCGTGCCAGACCAGGGCGGATTGTGGCGTCGGCGAGAGCTGCATTGACGGCCGCTGTGTCCAACCGTGCAATAGCGATGGCGATTGCCAGCCGGCGGAGCGATGCGCCGAAGGCTACTGCCAACCGGTGGTCCTCCCCGAGTGCCGAGCCGACGATCAGTGCGCCACCCCAGGTCCGTGCGAGCATGCTGACGGCGCGGTCTGTCGGGCCGGCCAATGCCGCTACCAGGCGAAGCTCCCCAACGCATCCTGCGACGACGGCAACGCCTGCACCGACGCGGATACCTGCAACGCGGTTCGGGTTTGCTCCGGCGTCGCGCGGGTCTGCAACACGCCGCCGTCGAGCGTCTGCATCGCCGACGACACGATCTTTCGCACCTACTCCAGCCCGGGGGCGTGTGACCCGGCGGATGGACAATGCGTCTACCAATTCGACGACCAGGGGTGTGCCGGTTGCACGGTCAACTGCCTCTACTGCGACGAGCACGCCGACTGCGCGCCGGGCGGCTACTGCGACGCGGACCAGCAGTGTACGCCGCGCCGGGCCGACGGTGGTGACTGCAGCGGGATCGGCGCGGAGGCGTGCGTGTCGCGTTACTGCAACGGCGGGCTCTGCTGCGGCCACGGTGATTGCTGCAACAATCCGGGCGATTGTGCGCCGAGCTACGATGGCGTATCGCGCTGCACCGACACGACCCCGGCCACCAGTTGCCAGGGGACGCGGCTCGAGCGCGCCTGTGAGGAGCACGTCTGTACCAGCGCGCCGAGGATGTTGGAATGAAAGTGAAATTGCGCCAGTGGCTTCAAATAGACAGGGATCTCCACATCCTCTCGCCAGTGCTTTTTCAACACATCGTGAAGCTTGGTGTTCAGTTCCTCAAGATTGGTATTTTCAGCGAGCAAAACATAGGTGAAGTTGGCGATTGAAACCCAGTTGTCAAAGTAATCGTTCCCAGCGATGGCTTTAAAGGTCGGGTACGAGATTAAAAATGAATATTGAATATGCGTGTTGGTGGGGCAATTCTCAATAACGCCAGTTACTTTGCAGTCGAACGTGTTCTCAAATCGCATGACTTTTCCGAGCGGTTCTTCATCAGGAAAATATTTTTTAGCCAATTGTTCGGATAGCACGATGCAGTTGGGTTCAGCGAGCGCTGTTTTCGGATCACCCTTGAGCAGCTTGTAACTGAATACATCAAAAAATGACTGTTCCGCCCACCAGCCTTGATCTTCAGCAAATTTTCTGTCATCTCCAACAGAGAGCAGCTTGCCATTATCCATATTCAGAAATCTGGTGTATCGTTCGATCTCAGGAAAATCTCTGACGAGCGCCGCCCCGATCGGCAGATGCGAAAATGCGATAAATCTGCCTTTGCCATCGTAGTTATATTCCACCCGGTGAATTCGATCATAGTTTTGGTGGAATTTATCAAAGCTGAATTCGAACTGAATATATCGAGCGATCAGAATGAACAGCGCCATCCCAAATGCCAGTCCAGTAATATTGATGAACGAGTAGCCTTTTTGTTTGGCAATGTTTCGGAGGGTGATTTTTAGGTAATTTTTTAGCATTTTGAAGTTCCTTCTAATTTTTGCATAGCGCAGAGAGCATGGCGCAGAGCGCTTGGCACCAGACGCAGCAATCATGCAACTGAAGCTAACCAAATAAGTGAAACATGAGATAATAAAACCTCTTCATTTTACGTATGCCGTCTCACGTCTCACGCTTTGCGCCATGCACTATGCGCCAAGCGTTTCTTCCCTCAGAATTCTCCCATCCAGCAGATGAATAATCCGACCCGCATATCTTGCCTTTTCTTCCGAATGAGTCACCTGGATGATGGTTGTTCCGTCCTGATTGAGTTTTTTGAACAATTCCATGATTTCCCGACCTTGTTCCGAATTGAGATTGCCCGTCGGCTCGTCAGCGAGAATGAGACTCGGTCGTGCCACAACTGCTCGGGCAATTCCCACCAACTGTTGCTGTCCGCCTGCCAACTGATTGGGAAATAGATCTTTTTTAGCCACAATATTGAACCGATCCAGCATTTCAGCCACCCGACCTTTTCGTTCACTTCCTTTTACTTTTTGATAAAGCAATGGCGTTTCGATGTTTTCATACGTAGTCAATTCATCGATCAGATGATACTGCTGAAACACAAAACCGATTTCGGTGCGATGCAATTCGGTGCGCTTCCTCTCATTCATTCTATG
>JBFYZW010000190.1:0-11600 GCA_041309305.1 Deltaproteobacteria bacterium
CTCGCCAACAGAGGCGCCTGAGGCGTCCGGCAGCCAAAGGAGGTCGCTACTCGCCGATCGCCATCGCCTATCGGCCCTCGGTATCGCACTCGCCATCATCGCCGTGCACGGCCCGGTCTACTCGATCGAAAGGATCGAGGAATCGGCTCCCGAAAGTGATGGGCGGTCAGCGGTGGCGTCGGTTGACTCACCGCTCGACCGGCCGCAAGCTGCGCCGATGCGCCGCGTCAGCCCAACCCTGTCCCTGCTCGTCCTCCTGGTTCAGCTCGCCTGTGAGCGCTCTGCCCCGCCGCCGACTCCGCCGCCGGCGGTGATCGCCCGGGTCGTCGAGCTCCAGGGGGAGGTGCTGCGCGACGGGCGCCCGCTGGCGCTCGGGGACGCGGTCGCGCTGTCGGAGAGCATCGAGGTGCGCAGCGGCCGGCTCGTCCTCGAGCTGCCCGGCAAAGGGCAGCTGCGCCTCTTCCCACACACCCGGGTCAAGCTCATCGACGGCGAGCGGCTGCAGCTCTGGCTCGGGCGGGTCTGGGCGGTCATCGAGGCGGCGGTGGGGACGCGCTACGCGGTCGAGACCGACAACGCGGTCGCCGGGGTGCGCGGCACGGAGTTCATCGTCGCAGCGAGCGCAGCCGAGACCGAGGTCGCGGTCCTCGACGGCGTGGTCGAGGTGAGCCACAAGCAGCACCCCGCGGCGCCGACCACGGTACGGCGGGGGCAGAAGACCGTGGTCGCGGCGGCCGCGCCGCCGGCGGCGCCGGTGGTCTACGATCCGGACGAGGGCCGACGGCAGTGGGAGGCGCCGGACCAGGTGCCGCCGCCGGTTCCCCAACCTGGGCCAGGCGTCGCGCCCCCGCCGCCCGAGCGGCGACCCCCGGGTCGGGCGCCGCTCTCGCCGCTCGAGCGTGAGGGGGAGCGGACCAAGGAGGAGCTGCGCCGCGAGGGGGAGCAGACCAAGGAGGAGCTGCGGCGCGAAGAGGGCGACACGCGGCGTCGGCTCGAGGAGAGCGAGGCGGCGACGAAGAAGCGCCTCGAGGACGAGGCGCGCCGGATCCGCGAGGGGCGCGAGCCCGAGGGGCGCGGCGGCGTCAAGGACTTCCTCGAGTAGTCGCGTTCAGAGCGGCAGCGATTCCACGGCCTCGTCGGTCGCGCCATCGGCGCTCCAACCGAGATCGTGGTGGAACGCCCGGGCGAGGTTGGCGATCTCGGCGGTGGTGCCGAGCTGCATCGCCCGCTCGACCAGCGCGACGCACTCCCGTTGGTCGAGCGTACGGATGACGCGCTTGATCTCCGGGATCGCCGGGGCGTTGGTGCTCAACGCGTCGAGCCCGAGGCCGAGCAGGAACGGCACGTGCAAGGCTTCGCCGGCCATCTCGCCGCAGATGCACACCGGCTTGTGTCGGGCGCGCGCGGCGCGGGCGACGGTGGCGAGCAGCCGCAGCATGGCCGGGTGTAGCGGCTGGTAGAGATAGGCCACCTGCTGGTTGCCGCGGTCGGCGGCGAGCGCGTACTGGATCAGGTCGTTGCTGCCGATGCTGAAGAAGTCGGCCTCGGCGGCCAACAGGTCGGCGATCGCCACGGCGCTCGGCACCTCGATCATCACCCCCACCGGGACCGACGCGGCCGTCTCCACCCCCTCGCGCCGTAGCGCGTCGGCCGCCTCGTCGAGCGCCCGGCGCGCCGTGCGCAGCTCCTCGAGCGACGAGACCACCGGCAGCATCACGCGCACCGACCGCCCGACGCTGGCGCGCAGGATCGCGCGCAGCTGCACCTGGAAGGTCTCCGGGTGTTGCAGAGACAGGCGGACGCCGCGCAGCCCCAGCGCCGGGTTGACCTCGTTGCCCGGGGAGACGCCGACCGGCAACTTGTCGGCCCCGAGGTCGACGGTGCGGATGGTGACGCAGCTGCCCTGTGCGCCGTCGACCACCTCGCGGTAGGCGCGCGCCTGTTCCTCCTCCGACGGCAGATCGCCGCGGTTGAGAAAGAGGAACTCGGTGCGCAAAAGCCCGATCCCATCGGCGCCGCAGCGCATCGCGGTGCCGATCTCGTCGGGGTATTGCAGGTTGGCGGTGACGCGCACCGGCAACCCGTCCCGGGTCACCGCCGGCCCCTGGCCATTGTCCTCGGCCGCCGTGCGTCGGCGGCGCAGGTCCTGGGCGCGTTGGCGGTAGTCGGTCAGGATCGCCGCCGGCGGGTTGATCAGCACCTGCGCCAGGTGGCCGTCGACCACCAGGGTGTCGCCGTTGCGCACCACCGCGGTGATCTGCTGTAGGCCGACCACCGCCGGGATGGCCAGAGCCCGCGCCACTACCGCGGTGTGGGAGGTCTGGGTGCCGACGTCGGTGGCGAAGGCCGCGACCTCGCTGCGGTTGAGCTGCGCGGTGTCGGCGGGCGTCAGATCGCGGGCGACGATGATGCTGCCCGCCGGCGGTGGCAACGCGTGGTGCTGTTCGCTGCGCGCCAGGTGGCGGAGCACGCACTGGGCGAGCTGCTCGAGATCGGCAGCGCGCGCCGCCAGGTATGGGTCGACCGCCGCCGACAGGACCTCGCGGTAGACGGCGACGGTGCGCGTCCAGGCCCACTCGGCACACAGGCGGTCGTTGCGGATCCGGTCGACCGCGTTGGCGAGCAGGCTCGGGTCGCGCAGGATCTGCTCGTGGCCGTGGATGATCGCCCGGCTCTCGGCGAGCTGGGCGCCGAGCAGGTTCTCCTGGGCGCTGAGCAGCTCGTCGCGTGCGCCGGCCAGCGCACCCTCCAGGCGCCGCACCTCGCCGTCGAGCATCGCCCAGGCGACCGTGGAGAGCGGCGGCAAGGGCACGGCGCGGCAGTCGAGCAGGTGCGCGGTACCGATGGCCACGCCCGGCGAAGCAGCGATCCCCTTGAGCTGCAAGAACAACGGCGCCTCCCGGTGAGGGAGATCACCGGCCCGACCTCCACCCAGATCGACGAGCAGAGCACGCCGGCTTCCACGCCGGGTATCGGTGTCGCGATCAATCCCCGGTCACAAAATTTGCTACGTCGCCGGCAACGCCGCCGCGACGATCTCGCGGAACAGATCCTTGTCGCGCAGCAGCCCGACCAGGCGGCCACCGTCGAGCACCGGCAGGTTGATCAGGCGGCGGCTGACCATCAGGTGGGCCGCCTCGAGCAGCGGCGCGTCGATCGCGATGGTCGTCTCGTCGCCGACCAGCTCGGCGGCCGTCTGCTGGCCGAGCACCTTGCACTGCGCGATGAACATGCCGGTCAGGTACGAGGCGTAGGGTGAGCCTCTGAGCGCCGCCGGGATGACGAGGTCGAGCACGTCGCTGATCCGCACGCAGCCGACGAACTCCTCGGCGCGCGAGTAGACGAGCACGGTGCGCGTCTCCTGCTCGTTGATCTTGCCGGCGACGTCCTGGAACAGCGACTGGTCGAGGGCGCGCAGGACCTCACGCACGCCCTCGTCGGCGTAGATCCGCCGGTAGGCGCCGAGCGGCCGGAGCAGCTCGCGGACGGTCTTCTCGCGCAGCGGCCCGCGCTGGCCGAGGTAGACCAGCCGGCGCAGCTGGCTGGCCAGCGCCACGATGTCGACCGGCTTCTGGACGAAGTCGACGATGCCGAGCTGGATGCCCTCATAGGCCTCGTTGACCCCGCCGTGGCCGGTGAGGATGAGCACCGGCAGATCCGGGTGGCTGCCGCGCAGGCGCTCGAGCGTCTGCAGGCCGCTCAGACCGTTCATCTTCAGGTCGAGCACGACGATGTCGAAGCTGTCGGTCGAGAGCAGCGCCAAGGCTCGCTCGCCGCTCTCGGCCGCGGTGACGACAAAGCCGCGCCGGGAGAGGGCCTGGGCGGTGGCCTGGAGGAAGTCGGCCTCGTCGTCGACGAGCAGCAGGTGGATCTGGTTCTGGTCGTTCATGGTGTTCTCCTCACCGGTGCGCGGATCAGAGCGCCGTCAGGCCGACGAACCCGGGCAACAGCGGCCAGTAGAAGAGCGCCAGGGCGAGCATGACGACGAAGGCGATGATCAGGCAGGGCAGGCCGACGCGCAAGAAGTCCTTCGGTTCGAGCATCCCGCTGGCGTAGACGATCGCGTTCGGCGGCGTGCCGATGATCAACAGGTAGGCGAACGACGAGGAGCAGGCGGTGATCAGCCCCATGTAGGGGATCAGCATCGAGCCCGGTTGGGCGACCGCCGCCATGTTCAAGGTCACCGGCCCGACCGCCGCGGCCGCCGGCCCGTCGGCCATCAGGTTGGTGATCCCAGCGGTCACCAGGCCGCCGACGCTGAGCAGCGCGGTCGCCGACTCGAGGCCGAAGCCGGCCAGGCCCTCGACCACCGAGCGGGCGATCCAGTAGGCCGAGCCCGACTCGTCGAGCACGCGGCCGAAGATGATCGCGCCGGCGTAGAGCCAGACCACCCCCCAGTCGACCTTCTCGTGGTAGTCGCGCCAGTTGACCACGCCGAGCAGCAGGTAGGCGACCGCGCCGGCGACGGCGATGACGCCGATCCCCAGGCGCACGCCGATCAGGCTGGTGATCAGATCCTTCTCGGTGATCCAGCCGACCAGCATGATCAAGAAGACCGTGATGGCGATCACCTGCTTGCGGTTCCAGCCGCCGGTGCGGGCGATGTCGGCCTTGAGCGTCTCGAGCGCCGGCCGCAGGTCGCGGATCTTCGGCTTGAACCGCCAGCGCAGCAGAAGCCACAGGACCGGGATCATGATGATCACGAACGGCATGCCGAAGAGCATCCACTGGCCGTAGCCCATCGTGATGCCGAACATGTCCTCGAGGTAGGTCATGATGATGACGTTGCGCGCCCCGCCCGAAGGCGACCCGAAGCCGCCGATGTTGCAGGCCATGCAGATGGTGATCATCAGCAGCTTGCCCAGCTCCTTGTCGCTCGGGATGTGCGGGCTGAGGCTGTTCTGGTACAGCACCAGGCCGATGGGCAAGAACATCGCCGCCAGCGCGTGGTCGGAGATGAAGCCGGCGGCCGGGGAGATGACCAGGATCAGGATGCCGATGATGACGAAGACGTTCGGCCGGGCGAGGTAGCGGAAGAGCAGCAGGCAGATGCGTTTGTCGACCCCGGTCTTCACGAACGCGGCGGCGAACATCAGGCTGCCCATGATGAACCAGCAGGCGTCGGACCAGAACAGCCCGGCGACGTCGCGGCGCGAGACGATGCCGAAGAAGACCAGGATCAGGCCGATGCAGAAGGCCACCCCGGGCAGCGGCATCGCCTCGGTGGCGAAGCAGATGACGACGAAGGCGACCATCGCCAGACAGACCTTGAGCTTCTTCGCCGCGACGTCGGCCTTCTGCTGCTGCGCCGCGCTCAAGGTCGCGTAGCCGAGCTCATCGTAGCGCAGCGCCTTGGCCCGGGTCATCAGGGTGAGAAAGGCCTGCTCGTCGAGCGCGCCGACCGCCGCCTGCAGGCGCTCGAAGTGCGCCTTGGGCATGGTCACGCCGGCGGCCTCGGTCTGTTTCTGATCGCGCTTGAGGAAGGTCGGCTGGCGGGTGACGCCCTGGACCATCGCCACCTCGAGCGCCGCGACGGTGCTCGCCTGCCACTGCTCGACCTCACTGAACGGCTTGCCGAACAGCTCGCGGGCGACGAAGTCGCGCACCGTCTCCTTGCCGAAGGTGTACTCGATGGCGACGTCGAGCACGCTGTCCGGCGTCGGCAGCGCGACGATCAGCGCGAAGGCGCCGACGGCCACCGCCAGCAGCTTGGGGTTGACGTACTTGTCGTAGCCGGTCGGCTTGTTCTTCTCGCTCTTGCTCAATTCGGCCATGGTGTGCTGACCTCACTTGCCGCGTTCGTCGAGCGCGGCGCGGACCTGGGCTTCTCGTTGTTCGCGTTCGCGGATCTGCCGCACCCGGTGGGCCTCGCGGATCCGGCTGACCAGCAGGTCGATGCTCTGCGGCTTGGCGAGGAAGTCGAACGCCCCCTGGCGCAGCGCCTCGACCGCCGCCTCGGCGGTCGGGTGGCCAGTGAGCAGGATGACCTCGGTGAGCGGCTTGAGCAGCTTGAGTCGGGCGAGCAGCTCGAGGCCGTCGATGCCCGGCATGCGCACGTCGGTGACCACGACGTCGATCGGGTTCTCGGCCAGCAGGCGCAACGCGTTGGCCGCGTCGGTGGCGATCAGCACATCGATCTTGCGCCGCGCCAGGGCCGCGTTCATCGCCTCGAGGAAGTCGACCTCGTCGTCGACGAAGAGCACGCGCACCGGGGGGCCGCCGTGCTCGTCGGTGGCCGGCCGGGCGGTCGGGCGGCTGGCCACCGCGCTGCGCACCACCTCGGCCAGCCGTTCGACGTCGCACGGCTTGGTCAGGTACTCGAAGACGCCGTCGCGCGAGGCCTCGAACGCCTGAGTGATGCTGCCGTGGCCGGTGAGCATGATCACCGGCAGGCCGGGGCAGCGCAGCTTGATGCGCTGAAAGACCTCGACCCCGTCGATGCCCGGCATCTTGACGTCGAGCACGATCGCGTCGTACGCCCCCTCGCCGAGCAGCCGCAGCGCCTCGCGCCCGTCGCGCGCCTGCGCGACCGCGAAGCCGCGCCGCGAGAGCGTGCGGGTCAACGACTCGAGCAGATCGACCTCGTCATCGACCAAGAGCAGCTTGATCATCCGTTCCCCCTGCGCAGCTCGGCCGGCCGCACCGGACCGTCGCCCCAGGCGGGTGCACCGTGCGCCGCGGGGACCGGCAGGTGGATCGTCATCGTCGTACCCTGGCCGAGCGTGCTCTGCGCGTCGATCGTCCCGCCCCAGCCGCGCACGATGCCGTAGCAGACCGCCAGCCCGAGGCCTGTGCCGTGGCCGACCGGCTTGGTGGTGAAGAAGGGCTGGAAGATCCGCTCGAGGTGCTCGGCGGCGATGCCGGTGCCGGTGTCGCTCACCGCAATCTGGACCTCGGGGCCGACGTGGCGGGCGCTGATGGTGATCGAGCCGCCGCGCGGCATCGCGAAGACCGCGTTGTTGATCAGGTTGACCAGGACCTGCTCGAGCTCGTTGCTGTCGAGCACCACCTGCGGCAGGTCCGGCTCGAGCTCGATCCGCAGCGCGATGTTGCGCACCTGGGTCTGGCGCTTCATCAACGAGCTGATCTCGTGGATCGCGTTGCCGACGTCGGTCAGCTGCGGGTTGGCGTCGGTCTTGCGGCCGAACTGGAGCATCTTGGCGGTGATGCCGGCGCAGCGCGCCACCTGGCGCGCGCAGCGTTCGACCGACTTGGTCAGCTCGGCGCGCGCGGTGTCGCTGAGCTGCAGCTCGGCGATCAGGTCGGCGATGTTGGTCTGCTCGGCGCTGATCACTGCCAGCGGGTTGTTGATCTCGTGCGCCAGGCCGGTGGACAGCTCGCCGAGCGAGGCGAGTTTCGCCGAGCGGACCAGATCGCGCGACAGCGCGTCGCGCTGGTCCTGCGCCCGGCGGATCCGGTTGGTCAGGTGGGAGGTGGCGACGAAGGTCGCCGCGGCGACCAGGGCGACGGCGATCAACACGGCGAGCAAGCCGAGGCTGACCGCGCGATCGACCGGCGCGAGGATCTCCGCGGCCGCGCGGCGGACGACCAGCAACCAGCGGTTGTCGTTCAGCCAGGTCGAGACCTGCACCGTGTCCTGGCCGTCGACCGCCAGCCGATCGTCACGCAGGCCGCGGTGGGGCTCGGGGACGAAGCCGGCGGCGCCGAGCACCTCCCCTCGGCGCGGCGGGGTCTGGAACCGCCCCTCGCGATTGACGATGAAGGCGTCGCCGTTGGCGCCGAGGTCGATCGAGCGGACCAGGGCGGTGAGGCTCTCGCTGTTGATTGTCGCGCGCAGGATCCACAGCGCGCCCTGGTGGCGGCGCGCGACCGCGATGACGCAATGCGGCTCCTGGCGGTAGCCGAGGAAGACATCGCTGACGAACGAGTCACGCTCGAGGACAGCGCGGAACCACTCCGCTGTGGCGTAATTGCGCTCCTTGAGATCGTAGGGGCCGACGTAGGCGCGGTGCACCCCCGCCTGATCGATGAGGCCGAGATCGACGAAGGCCCGTGGGTAGGTGTCGTCGAGCGTCGCGAACACGGCCTGCAGGCGGGGCTGCTCGGCCAGGTCCTCCGGGTGATGATCGCGCAGGACGACCTGCAGGGCGTGCAGGCGCTCGCGGAGGTGCTGATCGAGCGCCGCGGCGTGGTGCTGGACCAGGTTGCGCTGCAGCGAGAGGGTCTCCTGCAGCAACAGGCGGCCGAAGACGACCCAGGCGCCGCCGGCGACCAGCGCCAACGGCACAAGCGAGGCGAGCAGCAGCGCCGCGACGATGCGCCAGCGCAGCGCCGACGGTCCATCGCGCGTCGCGGGCTCGAATGGCCAGGTCAACGGAGCAGCCACCGCCACGCCCCTCCCGAGGGCAACGGCCACGAGGGTAGTCAAGCCCTATCGATTGTGTCTATCGGCGGTGTCGTGGATTATCTGACCGGAATGTCGTTGTTCTCGCCCAAAGTCATCGGGTGGGATCCGGTAGCTCCGCTCGTTCTTCTGGTGTAGGCTCGCGCCAGTCGGGAGCAGCGCATGGTACTCAAGCGACCAGAGGCGACGCCAAACCAGGAGCCCGAGCCGAAGGCCGAGCTCATCGAGCATCTGGTCAAGAAGAGCCTGGACATCAATCCGAACCTGCGCGGCGGCAAGGACACGCGTGAGGTGCTCGAGGATCTGAAGCGCGAGGCGCTCGCCCGCTCGAAGCAAGGCGGGGGCGCCGCGCCGGCGGAGGGGCCGGCCGCCGCGAGCGCGCCGCGGGCCAACCTCGCCGAGCGGCGCAAGAGCACGATGGCCTTCTTCTTCGAGCAGAAGGCCCAGGAGTTCGACGGCGCGATTGCCGACCTCGACGCCCGCGAGCGGCTGTTGCACAAGGAGCGCAAGGAGCTGCAGGAACGCTTCACCGCCGACCTGACCGACTTCGTCGCGTTGATGGCCGGCGGCGACTCCCCCGAGGTGCGCGAGGTGCTCAAGGAGCAGCGCGCCTTTCTGACCAAGCTCGGCGCCAACGAGCAGGAGATCCTGCGCCAGGCGAAAGGGCGGCGCTGAGCGGCGGCCGCGGCGTTCGGCTCAGCTGCGCGGCAGCGGACGATCCTCGGCCAGAAGCCGGCCGGCCTCGTTCTCGGCGAGCGGTCGGGCGAAGAGAAAGCCCTGGCCGTACTCGCACGCGGCGGCGCGCAGCTCGGCGAGCTGCGCCTCGGTCTCGATCCCCTCGGCGACGACCGGCAGGCCGAGGCTGTGGGCGAGGTTGACCGCCGCGCCGACCAGCACCTGGCTGCGGCGATCGACGAGCATCCCAGAGACGAACGAGCGGTCGATCTTCAGCTCGTCGACCGGGAAGCGGTGCAGCCAGCTGAGCGACGCGTAGCCGGTGCCGAAGTCGTCGAGGCAGACGACGATCCCCAGCCGGCGTAGGGCCTGGACCACGGCGGCCGGCGCCGGCGTGTTGTCGAGCGCGACCACCTCGGTCACCTCGATCTTGACGTCGGCCGCGGCCAGGTCGTGACGGAGCAGCAGGGCCTCGAGGTCACGCACGAAGCTGCTGCGCATCAGCAAGGGTGGCGCGACGTTGATGCACATCGCTACCGGCGCTCGCCCGCTGAACTGGCGTCGCCAGGCCCGCTGCTGGGCCAGCGCCAGGTTGGCGACCTGCCAGCTGATCTCGGCCAGGATGCCGGTCTCGGCCGCGCGCTCGAGGAAGTAGGCTGGCGCGACCAGGCCGCGCTCGGGGTGACGCCAGCGCGCCAGCGCTTCGAAGGCGACCACCCGGCCGCTCTCGAGCGAGACGATCGGCTGGTAGTGGGCGACGAACTCGTGCCGTTCGATCGCCAGGCGCAGCCCCTGGTCGAGCGTCAAGCGATCGACCGCGCGGTGACGCATCTCGTGGGCGAAGACCACCACCCGCCGGCGACCCTCGAGCTTGGCCTGAACCAGCGCGGTGCCGGCGTCGCGCAGCAGCTCCTCGCCGCGCTGATAGTCGGCGGCGGCCAGACAGATTCCGGCGCTGACGTTCGTTCGCACCTCCTGCTCGCCGACGGAGAATGGCTCGGCGAGCGTCCGTTGCAGGCGCTCGAACGCGCTCATCGCCTGGTCGACGGTGGCCGCTCCGTCGAGCAGCAGCGTGAACTGGTCGCCGCCGAGGCGGGCGACGACCGTGTGCTCGTCCGCGTGGGTGCGCAGGCGTGCGCTCCACTGCACCAGGAGCGCGTCGCCGGCGGTGTGTCCGAACGTGTCATTGATCCGACCGAAGTCGTTGATGTCGACCACCAGGACGGCGAAGCCTCGCGCCGGCGCCAGGTGCAGCTCGGCCAACGACTCATCGAGCCGGGCGACGAAGGCCTCGCGGTTGAGAAAGCCGGTCAGCGGATCGTGGGAGCTCTGCTGGGCGAACCGGTGCTCGGCCGCGGCTCGCTCGGCGACGGCGGTGCGCGCGTCGGTGACCGCGCGCTCGGCGCGGGCGACCAGGGCCTCGACGACATCCAGGTCGAAGGGCTTCAGGACGTAGTCGAACAGCCCGAGGCGGACCGACTCGACCGCCGAATCGAGCGAGGCGTAAGCGGTCATCAGGATGTAGGCGGCATCCGGGTCGCGCTCCTTGAGCGCGCGGATGAGCTCGAGGCCGGACTCGTTGGCCAGGTTCTTGTCGATCAGCGCGATGTCCAGGCGCCCGGCCGCCTGGCGCTGGCGCTGTGCGTCGGCGATGTCGACGGCGACGAGCACGCGCCGGTCCGGTGACTCCAGCGCGCGGGCCAGGACCTCGCGGATCAACGGCTCGTCGTCGACCACGAGGATCAATGTCGGGGGCCGGTCCATGCGCGCGCCTGAAAGGTGGACCCAAATCGCCGCGGCGTCAACCGGTCACACCGCGGGTCAGAAGTCCACCGTCTCGACGTGATCGGTCGGCAGCTGGGCCGGGACCTGCAACGGCCCGCCGGCGTAGAGGTGCTGGTAGGCAGCCAGGTTGTCGAGCACGCGGCGGACGTAGTTGCGCGTCTCGCGGTAGGGGATCTCCTCGACGAACTCGTCGGTCGGCGCGCCGGGCAATGCGCCGAGCCACCGCGTCACGGCGCGCGGGCCGGCGTTGTAGGCGGCGATCGCCGGCACCGGGTGGCCGTGGAACATGCGCAGCAGCTCGCCGAGGTACCAGGCGCCGAAGCGCACGTTCGTCTCGGGTTGGTCGAGGTCGGCGAGCGCGTAGTCCTCGACAGCCAGCGCCGCGGCGATCCGCTCGCCGGTGCGGGGGATGATCTGCATCAGGCCACGCGCCGCGGCCCACGACTCCGCGGTGGGCGAGAAGGCGCTCTCCTGGCGCATTACCGCCAGGATGAGCAGTGGCGAGATCGTGAACTCGGAGGCGGCGCGCTGCACCAGATGGCGGTAGGCCGGCGGATAGACCAGCGCCGCCTGCGGCCGGACCGCGGCGTCGATGGAGCCGGTCGCCAGGTTGCGGAACTGCGCGCTCGCCAGCCGGTAGGCGGCGTGGTAGTCGCCCAGGCCGAAGAGCACGCGCGCCCGACCGTAGGCAACCGTCTCGGCGTCGAGGCCGGGCACGGCCGGCAGCGCGCGGACCAGCTCCCCGGCCAGGCGGCGCTGGCCGAGCCGAAGCAGA
>JBFYZW010000191.1:0-11748 GCA_041309305.1 Deltaproteobacteria bacterium
CCCGCGTCCGCGGCCGTGGGGGCGACAGCGAGGTCGGTGTCGAGGTCGAGCACCTCGGGCGGGCCGAGGACGTCGAGCCCACTGACGTGTTGATCACCAGCGGCACCGGCGTGGTCTTCCCGCGTGGCCTGGTGGTCGGGAGGGTCACCGCCGTTGAGCGGGGCAACTTCGGTCTGTACCAGCAGGCGACGGTCGATCCGGCGGTGGACTTCAGCCGCCTCGAGGAGGTGATGGTGCTCGTGCCCGGTTGGGCGCCGGAGACCTCGTTCGAGGGCGATCAGCCGCACGACCAAGGCGTGGGCGACGCGACCGACTCGGCGTCGCCAGCCGGGGGACCGCCGTGAGGCACGTCGCCTGGATCGTGATCGGCTGGCTCGGCGTGACGCTGTGGACGGCGCTCGGCGCGCGGGTGAGCCCGGCGCACCTGCTGCCCGACGCGGCGGTGGTCACGGTGGTCTTCGTCGCGCTGTATCGCGAGCCGATCCCGACCGCGCTGACCGCGTTGGTGCTCGGCTACCTGTGTGGGAGGATGTGCATCGCGCCGCTCGGGTTGCACGCCTTCGCGTTGGTCGCCTGTGCGGTGGTCACCTACCTCGCCTCCGGTCGGCTCAAGGGCAGCGGCGCGCTGTTCTTCGCCACGACCGCGGCGGCGGCGACGCTCGGCTATCACCTCGTCCTCTTCGTCGCGCTCCAGATCGTCGGTGACCAGGCCGGCTTCTCCTCCTGGGCGACCGCGTTGCTGGTGCCCAACGCCCTGGCGACCGGGCTCCTCGCCCTCGTCTCCTATCCGTGGATGGTCCGCCTCGAGCGGCGGCTCAACCCCGAGGCGCGCGAGGGCCTCTCCTGGCGATGACCGGCGGGCTGCATGGCCGCAACCCGGCCCGCGAGCTGCGCCCCCGCCTGCTCGCGGCGCTCTGGTTGATCGTCGCGGTCTTCCTCCTCCTGGCCGTCCGCCTCTACGCCCTGCAGATCGTCCGCGGTGAGGAGCTGAGCCGCAAGGGGCGGGAGAATTTCCTCCAGCAGCTGCGGGTGCCGCACGACCGGGGGATCATCTTCGATCGCTTCGGGCGGATCCTGGCCGACAACCGACCGTCGCTGGATCTGCAAGTGACGCCGGCCTTCCTCGGTGACAAGACGACCCGCGCCGAGACCCTACGCGCGCTCGGCCGGTCGATCGGCCTGAGCGCGGAGGAGCAGTCGGCCATCGAGGAGGGCGTGGCGGCGCAGCGTGGCCTGGACCGGTTCCAACCCTTGACCAGCAAGCGGGACCTGACCGCCGAGCAGGTCGAGGCGATCGAGGCCGAGCGCAGCCTCTTTCGCCTCGACGGCGTGACCATCGTCGAGGGGCGCCGGCGGGCCTATCCGCACGGCAAGCTCGCCGCGCACCTGCTCGGCTACGTCAAGGAGATCGACGGACCTCAGCTCGAGACCGAGCGCGGCCGGGGCAACCCGCGCCGCTATGTGCTCGGCGACTTCATGGGCCGCGACGGCGTCGAGTGGGAGCTCGAGGGTGAGCTGCGCGGTCAGGACGGCGTCGAGAAGACGGTCGTCGACGCGAAGGGGCGCCGGCAGCACGCCGACGCCATCGAGCAGCTGCTGGGGGAGAACCGGCGCCAGGCGCCGCAGCCGGGGCGCAACGTCTTTCTGACCATCGACCGGGACCTGCAGCAGGCCGCCGAGGCAGCCTTCGACGGCACGGCCGGGGCGGTGGTCGCCGTCGATCCACGCAACGGCGAGGTGCTCGCGTTGGTCAGCGTGCCGGCCTTCGACCCGGGCGCGGTGAGCGGGCTGCTCGGCCTGGCCGAGAAGGAGCGGCTCGACAACGACCCGCTCAAGCCGTGGATGAACCGGGCGATCTCCGGGCAGTACGCGCCGGGCTCGACCTTCAAGGCGTTCACCGCCGAGGCGGCGCTGCGCGAGAAGGCCACCAGCCCGAGCGAGAAGGTGCGTTGCCCGGGGTACTTCGCGATGGGGCGCACAGTCTGGCGCTGCCACAAGGACTCGGGACACGGCCTCGTCGATCTCACCGCCGCGCTGAAGGTCTCCTGTGACACCTACTTCTACACCATGGGGGCGCGGATCGGCATCGACCCGCTGGCCGCCGTGGCGCGGGCGTTCGGCTTCGGGGCGCGCAGCGGCATCGCGTTGCGCAACGAGAAGCCTGGCCTGGTGCCGGACGAGGCGTTCCACGACCGGGTGGACAAGGCGACCGGCGGCTACCAGCGCGGCATGGTGGTCAACACCGCGATCGGGCAGGGGTCGCTGTTGGTCACGCCGCTGCAGCTGGCGTTCGGCTACGCGGCGCTCGCGAACGGCGGGGTGGTCTGGCGGCCGCTGACGGTCGACCGCATCGAGACGGCCGACTTCCGGGTGACGCGCCGGTTTTTGGCCCAGGCGCGCGATGCGGCGCAGCCGCCGGCGGTCGCGGAGGAGGTGATCGGCGATCCGCCTGCGGTGTTGAAGACCGCGACGCCGACGCCGACCCGTGAGCTCGGCCTCGACGGCGAGCAGCTGGCCGCGGTGCGCGCCGGCCTGTTCGCGGTGACCAACGAGGCGGGCGGCACCGCCTACTGGCGGCGGTCGCGCAAGGTCAGCATGTCGGGCAAGACCGGCACGGCGCAGGTGGTCCGGCTCGGGCGGGAGCGGCTGAAGAACGAGGAGATGAGCTACTGGGAGCGGGACCACGCCTGGTTCGTCGCCTGGGCGCCGGCGGAGGCGCCGGAGCTGGTCGTCGCCGTGGTCAACGAGCACTCCGGCCACGGCAGCTCGGCGGCGGCGCCGATCGCGGTGCGGGTGATCGACGCCTGGTTCGATCTCGGCCAGGCGCGACTGGCGCGCGCCCCGGCCGCGGCGGACGAGGGGGCGCGATGAGCCAGCCGCGCGCCTCGCTGGTGCAGGTCCACTGGCCGCTGGTCGGCCTCAGCCTGCTGGTCGCGCTGCTCGGGGTGGTCAACCTCCACTCCTCGGCCGCGGCGCGAGATCCGCAGCTCTACCTCGCGCAGCTGGCGGTCCTCGGCGTCAGCCTGGTGGTCGCCACCGCGGTGGTGGTCTTCGACTACCGGGTCACCGAGAGCCTCGCCTATCCGATCTACGCCATCGCCTGCCTCTTGCTCCTCGCGGTGCTCCTGCAGGGCAAGACCGCGCTCGGCGCCCAACGGTGGTTGACCTTCGGCCCGCTGACGCTGCAGCCGAGCGAGCCGGCCAAGCTGGCGGTCATCCTCTGCCTGGCGCGCTACTTCTCGCATCGGGTCGAGCCGGGCGGCTACACGATGCGCACGTTGTTCCGGCCGCTCAATCCGTCGCGCCCGCTGGTGCTGATCGCCGCGCTGGTGGCCGGGTGGAGCAAGGCCGGCCTGGCCGACCCGGTCGGTGAGACCGCCCGGCTGATTCGCGCTCAGCTCGGCGGGGTGGTGCCGACGGTCGGCGATCTGCTCTGGTTCCGGTTGCTGCTCATCGTCGGCCTGCTCGCCGCCGCGGCGTTGGGGGTGTGGATCATCGTGCGGGTGGAGCGCGAGCGGGCGTTGCTCGATCCCTGGCCCGAGGGGCGGCGCAAGCGGCTGATCGTCCTCTGGCTGAGCATCTGTGCCGGGCTCGCCGGCGCGCTGGCCTGGCACTGGAGCGCGGCGCCGGTGCGTGATCCGTTCGGCTACCTGATCGTCCGGCTGGCCGCCGGCGCGGCGCCCGGCGGTCCGTACGCGCTGGTCGACCCCGGCTACGGCCTGCGGCTGGCCTTGATCCTGCTCGCCGCGCTCTACCTCGGGGCGTCGATCCTGTCGTTGACCCGGCGGCACCAGAACCCGGTCGACCTCCTGCTCGCGCCCATCGACCTGCTGCTCCTGCCGGCGGTGTTGATCCTCGTCGAGCCGGATCTCGGCACCGCCGGGGTCGTCATCCTGATCGGCTTTGCGATGATCCTGGTCGTCGGCGTGCGCTTGCGCACTCTGATCATCCTCGGCGCACTCGGGCTCTTGGTCGCGGTGATCGGCTGGTTCGGGATCCTCAAGGACTACCAGAAGCGCCGGATCCTCACCTTCATCGATCCGGAGCACGATCTGCAGGGGGCGGGGTGGAACGCCGTGCAGTCGATGATCGCCGTCGGGTCGGGGCGCTGGACCGGCAAGGGGCACCTGGCCGGCACGCAGACCCAGCTCTCCTTTTTGCCCGAGCAGCACACCGACTTCGCGTTCAGCGTCTGGGCCGAGGAGCAGGGCTTCATCGGCAGCGTGGTCCTGCTCGGCCTCTATGCCTTGTTGGTCGTGCTGATCTTCGCCGTCGCGCTCGAGGCGCGCGAAACCTACGGCGCGCTGGTCGCCACCGGCGTCGGGGCGTTCGTCGTCTGGCAGGCGGTGATCAACGTCAGCATGGTCATCGGCGTCTTCCCGGTCGTCGGCATGACCCTGCCGCTCTTCTCCTACGGCGGGTCGAGCTTGATGACGGTGATGGTCGGGCTCGGCCTGGTGGTCAACGTCCACCTGCGCCGCCGCAGCCACTGACGCCGGCGTCGCTCAGAGGTGGCGGGCGAGCATGTCGTCGAGGCGGGCCTTCGAGATCAGGCCGACGACCTGGTCGACCACCTGACCGTCCTTGAACAGGAGCAGGGTCGGGATGGCGCGGATGGCGTACTGCGAGGGGACCTGCGGGTGCTCGTCGATGTTCATCTTGCCGACCGAGAGGCGCCCGGCGTACTGCTGGGCGACCTCTTCGACCACCGGCCCGAGCGCGCGACACGGCGCGCACCACTCGGCCCAGAAGTCGACCAGTGTCGGGGTCGACGACTTGATCACCTTGGTCTCGAACTCGGTGTCCGTGAGCGTGAGGATGTTCTGGCCCATCGTCAATCGTCCTCCTCCCAGGTTGCCGCCCTGGGCTGGCGTCCTGTACTATGATGACGCCCATGGAGAATGCAACCGTGCCGGAACCGCTCTTCATCGCCCAGGGGAAGCTCGAGGCCTGGATGGAGAAGGGGGAGGTCCGCTTTGAGGACAACCAGCTGACGCTGCTCGCCGAGCAGGTGACCTACGATCTCGCTCCGGCGCTGCGCGTCATGGCGGTCATCGACGGACAGGACGCGGCCGGGTTGGTCGGCACCGTTCGTCGCCTGGACGAGATCGCGGCCCTCGGCGCCGAGCACTACCGGGACAGCCTGCTGCTCGGCAACACCGCCTATCAGTGCGAGGAGGGCTTCGTCGGGGTGCGCCAAGCGGTTTCGGTGGCGCCCGCGGTCCAGGGCGCGGCCCCGGCGCCGACGCCGGTCGAGGCGCCCAAGAGCGACGCCGATCTACTGACCGACTTCCTGCTCAAGCACCTGTGAGGCCGGGGCGGGCGGGCTGAGCTGCCAGCGCAGCTCGGCCGCGCCGAGCGCCGAGGCGATGCGCAGCACGGCGTGGGTGCTCTTCGGCTCGAGCACCATCCGCTGCATCGCGTCGACCAGGGGAAAGCGCACCAGGTAGCAGCGATCGAAGCGACCGATGAAGTCGTAGACCGCGCGCAGGTTTTCGTCCACCTTGATCGGCTCGATCGTCGTCGGCGCGACGGCGACGTCGTCGCTGCCGATCAAGGTCAGCCGCCAGATCGAGTCGCGGCGGTCGAGGTCGTTCCACTTGAAGACCGGCGTGTAGGCGCAGAGGAAGAAGGTGTGCGACTCCTCCGCGTCGCCGGTCAGCTCGACCAGCTCCTGGCGGGTCACCGTCCCGCCGTGGCCGTAGATCTCCGGGAAGGCCACGGCGAAGGCACGACGGAACTCGGGCGCGTGGTAGGTGGCGGTGGCGAACAGCTTGTTCTCGAGCCCCTGGTAAAGCTTGTCGCTCCGCGTCCAGGTGCGCAGGATCGCGGGGTAGTCCTCGGCCGCGATCGCGCCGGTCGGGCCGTGCAGGACCGCCGGGCGCGGCGTCTGGCAGGCCAGGGCGGCAGCGAGGGCCAGCGCGGCGACCGCGCGCATCAGCCGCTCCCCACGGCGAAGTCCCGGCGACACAGCAGCGCGGTGAACGGCAGGCCGGTGGCCTCGAGGTTCGCCCGACCGCCCTCCTCACGATCGACGAGGGCGAGGATCGCGACCGGGGCGAGCCCGGCCGCGCGGGCGCGCTCGAGCGCGCGCAGCGTCGAGCCGCCGGTGGTGACCACGTCCTCGACCAAGAGCACCGGCGCGCCTGGCGGGAGCCGGCCAGCGCCCTCGACCCAGGCGGCGGTGCCGTGGTCCTTCGCCTCCTTGCGGATCACGAAGGCGTCGAGCGGTGCGCCGCGCTGGTGGCTGACCAGCGCCGCCGCGACGGCGATCGGATCGGCGCCGAGGGTCATTCCCCCGGCCGCGACGATGGTCAGCCCGCCCTGGCGCAGTTGGTGGACGTGGGCGAAGACCAGCTCGCCGATCACCGCGGCCCCTTCGCTGTGCAACGCCGTCTGCTTGCAGTCGAGGTAGAAGTCACTCGTCTTGCCGGAGGCGAGCGTGACCTTGCCCCGGCGCAGCGACCGCTCGGCGAGCAGGGCGCGCAGGCGTTGGCGCAGGCGGTCGAGCTCGGCGGCTGGCGGCGGTGGGGCCTCGGGCATCAGCTCCTCCTGGCGGCGATGGGCGCCGCGCAACGTCGATGGGAAGACGAGAGGCGACGAGCGGCGCGCCGCGAGAGACAAGGGCGAGGAGTTACTCGCCCTTCTTCTTGACCACGACCTTCTTCTTGATCTTCTTCTTCGCAGCGATCGGCGCCGCCGGGACGGTGACCGCCTCGACGGCCGGCTTGGTCGCCGGCGCGGCAGGCTTGGCCGCGAGCGGTGCGCTCTTGACCGGCGCCGGCCTCGCCATCGGCGGCGGCAGCGGTTTGGCCTTCGCCACCTCGCCACGGGCCGGCAGCGCGCCCTTGATCGGCGCAGCGCTGCGCGAGGACACGGTGCGGGCCGGCAGGGGACCGCTGGCGCGCGGTGCGTCGAGGTCACCCATGTCGACCGTGCCGCGGAAGCGGGCGCCGTCGACGATGATCACCCGGGGGGCGCGGATGTCGCCGACCATCCGGCCGGCCTCGGTGATCTCGACCGAATCCGACGCGGTGATGTTGCCGACGACGACGCCGCTGACGATCGCGTTGCGCACCGTGAGGTCGGCCTTGACGACACCAGACTCGGCGACGTTCACGGTCTTGGTCAGGTTGATCGTCCCTTCGACGCGCCCGAGGACCGTGAGGTCCTCGTCACCCTGGAGATTGGCGCGGATGACGATCGACGGGCCGATGATGGTCGATTGAACTGTGTCTACCATGCGAATGTCTCCAACCTGCGGTTGTGCTGCGGTCGGCGGTGGTCGCGGACTGGCCTACACATCCATGTCGACGTTGCCCTTGAACGAGGCGCCGTCGGCGATGAGGATGCGCGGGGCCTTGATGTCGCCCACCATGCGGCACTCGCTCTTGAGCTCGACCTTGTCCGAGGCGGTGACGTTGCCGGTCACCTGTCCGGAGACCTCGATGTTCTGCGTCTCAATGTCGGCCTCGACCACGCCGGACGACTCGACGTAGAGGCTCTCCTTGAGCTGGATCTTGCCCTTGACGGTACCCTGGATGACCAGATCCTCGTCGCCGGTGATCTCGCCGTCGATGACGATCGAGCTGCCGATTACGGTGTTTGCCATGGACCAATCTCCTTGCGGCGCTCCAGGCGAGGAGCGCAGTGGGTGTACGGTGCTGGGCTCAGATGTCGTTGGGCAACGGCACGTCCATCTCGATCGTGCCGCGGAAACGCGCGCCGTCCTCGATCACCACGCGGGGTGCGCGGACGTCACCGATCATCGTCGCGGTGCTCGAGATCGAGACCCGTCCGCTGGCCGAGATGTTGCCGCTCATCTTGCCGTTGATGGTCAGCTCCCGGGTGTCGATGTCGGCGACGACGGTGCCGACCTCCTCGACGACGACGTGGTCCTCGAGGGCCACGTGCCCCTCGAGCCGGCCTTCGACGACCAGGTCGCCCGAGCCGGAGAGGTTGCCGCGGATCTGGATACCCTTCCCGATGACACAGGCAGTATCTGCCATCTTGCCCACTCCCTGAGGTTGAACGGCGCGGACGCTAGCGGGATCCCGAGGAGGTGTCAATCGGGCCGGCGCGCAGCGCCAGCGGCCTGGCCGAGCGGGTCGCGGCGGTGAGCAGGTCGGCGGCCGGGGGCGGCAGGTCGGCGCCGGCGTCGGCGACGCCGCACTTGCGCCCGATCTCGGCCAGCATGCTGGGCAGGTTGTTCGGCCCGCCGAAGAGGATGACGCGATCAGCGGGGAGGCCGAGCCGCGCCAGGTGCGGCAGGGCGTTGGGCAGGTCGGCGAAGGTGGGCTTGAAGTGGCCCGAGTTGTTCGCGACGACCACGCACTCGGTGTCACCGGCAGTGTCCCGATAGACCCAGATCTCGCCGGCGAGCAGCGCCCGGACGTCGCGGAACTCCGGCCCGCCGACCGCGAGCAGCGAGTGGCCGGGCTTGGCCAGCGCGTCGTCGTCCCGCGGCGGGGTCGGGTAGAGGCGCAGCGTTCCGTCGCCGTCCATCACGTAGTCGTAGCGGACGCCGGCGGTGAGCCGATCGAAGACCCCGGGGGTCGCGGTGATGATGTCCTCGAACCGGCCGCCCTTGGCGACGAAGTCAGCGACGCGCTTGTCGTACTCGGCCCGCCGCTCGGCGGCGGTCAGGCCTGGCTGGCGCTTGAAGCTGTTCTGGTAGTGGTAGAGCGGCCGGCCGTCGCCGCGATCGTCGGCGACCTGGATCGGCTGCGCCGGCCAGGCGGCGCCCTGGTGCACCAGTTGGGCGAAGGCTGGCTCGACCCGGTCGAAGGCCTCGCCAACGCGGGCCAGGGCCGCGAAGGCGCGCTGGCGCATCGCCGCGTAGACGGCGCGTGGCTCGGCGACGCCGCCGCCGGTGCGCGGGTCGAGCGCGTCGAGTGCGCCGAGCAACGCCGCCTCGCAGCTCGCCTGGGCCCAGCCCAGCTCGAGGTACCAGTCGATCAGCGCAGCGACGCTGCTCGGCAGCGCCCGGTCGGCGAGCCGTTGCAGGCGGTGCTCGGCCTCGGTGATGAGGTGCGCGAGCGCTTCGACCGGGCAGACCGGCGGCTCGACGACCGCTCCCAGCTTGGTGCTCTTCGGCCAGGGCGGCTCGGTCGCCGGGGGCGGTGCCGGCGTCGGGACAGCGCCCGGCGTCGCCACCGAAACGATGCTGGTCGGCCGCAGCCCCTCGATGCGCTTCATCCTATCCTCGCGCCGGCCAGTCTACCGTGTTGCGCCGGCAGGGTCACGCCCGATCGCGCGGCGGCCCGTCCGCGCCGCGGAAGCTCTGCGGGTCGATGGCGTGCCGCTTCATCAGCATCCAGAAGTTCTTGCGGTCCATCTTGGCGTTGCGGGCGGCCAAGGCGACGTTGCCCCCCGCGGCGCGCAGGCAGTCGCTCAGGTAGTCGCGCTCGAACCGGGCGAGCAACCGGCGCTTCTCGGCGATGAAGCCGCCGTATGGCGCGTCGGGCCTGCCGGGTTGGGGCAGCTCGGCGGCGCTGCGCCGCCAGGCCTCGGGACCGATGACCGGCTCGTCGGCCATGACCACGGTGCGCTGCACGCGGTTCATCAGCTGGCGCACGTTCCCGGGCCAGGGGTCGTGGGTCATGCTCTCGAGCACCTCGGGGGCGAAGCTGCTCACCGGCCGCTTCAGCTCGACCGCGAAGCGCTCGCGGAAGTGGTTGGCCAAGAGCGGGATGTCGCCGACCCGGTGACGCAACGGCGGCAGGGTCAGCGGGACGACGTTGAGCCGGTAGAAGAGGTCCTCCCGGAAGGTGCCGGCGCGAACCTCGGCCGGCAGGTCCCGGTGGGTCGCGGCGACGATCCGGACGTCGGCCCGGCGGATCTGGTTGCTGCCGACCGCCTTGTACTCCCGCTCCTGGAGGAAGCGCAGCAGCTTGGCCTGCACCGCCAGCGGCAGCTCGCCGACCTCGTCGAGGAACAGGCTCCCGCCCTCGGCCTCCTCGATCAGCCCCTGCCGGTCGGTGTGGGCGTCGGTGAACGCGCCGCGTACGTGGCCGAACAACTCACTCTCGATCAGCGTCTCCGGCAGCGCGGCGCAGCTCACCGAGACGAAGCGGCGCTTGGCGCGGGGCGACAGCTCGTGGACGGCGCGGGAGAACAGCTCCTTGCCGGTGCCGCTCTCGCCGTGGAACACCACCGAGGCGTCGGTCTTGGCGATCGACGGCAGGCGAGAGAGCAGGCGCGCGATCTCCGGATCGGCGCTCTTGATCTGGCTGAGCGCCGGCACCGGCCCGAGGGCGCGCAGCCGGCTGATCTCGTGGGTCAGCTCCAGGTTGCGGGCCGCGAGCGACAGCCGGTGGGTGAAGACGCTGCCGGTGAACGGCTTGGCGATGTAGTCGAAGGCCCCGTGTTGGAGGAATCGGACCGCGCCGTCGATGCTGCCGTAGCCGGTGATCACGATGACCGGGATGTGTGGGTAGGTCTCGTGCGCGAAGGTGAGCAATGTCTCGCCGCTGATCCCCGGCAGGCGAACGTCCGTGACCAGGATGTCGATCGACTCCTCCTTCAGCGTCCGCATCGCCTCGACGCCGTCTTCGGCGAAGGTCAAGAGATACGGCTCGTCCTTGCAGTACTGGCCGATGAGGTAGCGGGTGGTCGGGTCATCCTCGGCGATCAAGACGCGGTATGACATCTTTTCACCCCGCTGTGGTCGATCGACCGCACGAGCAATCCGGCAAATATAGAATGGATTGCAGGCAACGTCAACCGTGTATGGTGTATTTACCACACGTCGAAGCGGGCAAGGATCCTTTCTCCTCCGATTGTGATTGGATTGATTGCGTTTTGTTTCACCCAGATCTTGGCCCGCATCCTGCTAGGACAACGGACGAGCGTTGTTTCATGAGTTGACCCGACCATCGCTGGCGGCGGCATGGTAATCCCTCCCCCCCCCAGCTTCCGCTAGCGGTGGTCGGGTCGCGCTCACTGTCGGGCTCTTGAGCTGGGCCTGCGGCACTGGGGCTTGGTAATCCCTCCCCCCCCCAATTCCTGGTGCCGCGGGCTCTTTTTTTGTCTCGCGCCTGGCTTGATGGGGTGGCGGCATGGTATCGGTGGTTGAGCGCGCTCGGTTTGCGCTTCGGCGCCACGCCAACCCCGAGGTCCTTTTCGTGCTCGAGGATGATCTCCCATCCAACGATCAGCCGGCGACCCTGGAGAGCCACGTCATCGACACCTACGTCCGCGGCGTCGTGTCGACCTGCGCCGGCGGTCTCTCCCACCACTTCAACAACGTCCTGAGCGGCGTCCTCGGCCTGGTCTCGCTGGCGCCGAACCTCGACGGGCGGGCGCTCGGCGAGCTGTGCGAGCGGTTGAAGGGACAGGTCGAGCACACCAGCGGCATCCTGCGCCTGGTCCTGACGCTCACCCGCCGGGCCGAGCGCGAGGGCCAGGAGCCACGCTGCGAGGTGCGCGGGCCGCTCAAGGCCGCGGTCGACCTCTGGCGCACGGCTGCTCCCGCGCAGGTCGCCCTCGAGCTCGGTGGCGCGGTCCCCGAGACCTGGGTGCCGACCTCGGCGGTGGTCTTCGGCCGCCTGCTCCTCGTCGCGATGGGTGCCGGGATCGAGCTGCTCTCCGCGCATGAGGGTGGGACCCTCGCGGTGGAGGCCGAGCCGCGTGCCGGCGAGCTGACGGTGACGCTCACGTCGAGCGCCGGGTGGGCGGCGCTGAGCGACGCCGAGCCCTTGGCCGCGGTGCTCGCCCGAGGCCACGCGCCGCCGACCCCGGTGGTCG
>JBFYZW010000192.1:0-10237 GCA_041309305.1 Deltaproteobacteria bacterium
CGCGGTGATGCGGTATACTGTGCGAACGCGCGCCGCTGGCTCCTGCAGCGGCGGCTGGCTGACGAGCTGGTGCGGATCAGCTCGGCGACAGGAGAATAGCGATGGTGCGTATCCCCGACGATCGGCCGATCTCCCCCCCGTCCGGCACCGAGCCGGCGGCGGCGCCGCCGTCACCGCCGCCGCCCTCCGGCGACACCGCGAGCGCGCCGCCGCCCGCGGACACCCTCGCACCCTCGACCACGTCGCCCCGGCTGTCGTTGGAGACGCCACCGCTGCAGCTCGAGGCGCCGTCGCTGCGGCGCACCTCGACCAACCCGTTCGGGCTCAGCTACCGCACCGGGGAGATCAATCGCCCGCTGACCCGGACGCCCGGGATGACCCACGCGGTGACCCGGCCGTCGTACACCAGCGTCTTCACCGACAGCGAGCGGGCCGACATGGACCGGGTCAACAGCAGCGGCACGCGCACCGCGGAGGACTACCAGCGCATCAGCGGCTACCTCGATACGCCGGAGAAGGTGGCCGCCTACCTCGGCCAGCACTTCAACTGGCGCGACACGCACGACTCGGCGCTCGAGACCTACTCGCCGCTGTCGATTTTCCAGAGCGGCGAGGGGGTCTGCCGCGACCAGCACAACTTCGCCGCGCGCGTGCTGCAGGAGAACGGCTTCGTCGCCCACAACGTCGGCTACGGCTCGCCCGGGGTGCACCACGCGATCACGACCTTCCAGAACCCGGACGGCACCTGGGGTGTGATCGAGTACGGCCGGGTGCACCAGACCGGCATGCGCTCCGAGGCGGAGGCGCTCTCGCGCGTGATGCCGGGGGCGTTCAAGTTCTGGGTCTACGACGACGCCAGCTCGCCGACCGATTCCGGCGGCATCCCGACGCGCACGCTGTGGACGCACGCCGGCCGCGAGCTGGTGCGCTTCATGCACGCCGACGACGCGCACCTGCCGGAGAGCCTCAGCGCGCTGCGCCCGGGTGGGCCGCTCTCCTTCGGCGATCGCCCGTGGGGCGGGCTGCTCAACACCGACGACACCGGCTCGACGGCGCGCCTCAGCCGCGGGCGGTGGGACGTCGACCTGCGCGCCTGGCACGACCAGGACCCGATGCTCAGCTCGGCCTTCGGCGGCGCGGTGCGCTTCCACCTCGACGACCGCCAGACACTGAGCGCCGGGCTCGTCCACCTGCCCGAGGCCTACAGCTACTCGGTCGGGCCGCGGACGCGCGAGGAGAGTCCGACGACGCTCGCCTTCGTCGGCGCCGATGGTAACTGGGACCTCTGGTCACCGAGCCTGACCGACGACGGCCGGCTGCGCTTCAACTCGAACCTCGACGCCCGCGTCGGCCTCGGCGTCGCCTTCAACGGCGCCGGGATCGACACCGGCCCGACCTCGGCGCTCAGCCACGCCGATCTCACCTGGCGCAACGAGCTGTCCTGGCAGGCCACCTCCGGCCTGCGCCTGTGGGCGGCCGAGACCGCCTACCTGCCGCTGGGCGACGTCGGCAGCTACCTGCTCACCGGTGGCGATCTCTCCGGCGCACCGGTGTCGGCCTACGGTGAGCTCGGCGCTGATCTGACCTCGGGGCGCCTGGCGGCGAGCGGCAGCGTCTACGTGCCGCAGCTGGTGCGCACCAACCTGTTCGCCGAGGACCCGCGCTGGCAGGCCGCGCTCGGCTATCGCCTGGGCGATCGGACGCAGCTGGTCGCCGGCGTCGAGGGCGACTTCGACGGCGATCCGTTCCGCGCTGCCTACGCCGGCGTGCAGCACGGCGCGCTGACCCTCTCCGGCGGCGTGCGCCAGGACAGCTTCGCCGGCGGCCAGGACGGCTACGTCCAGCTCAGCGTCGACGTCGGCCGCCTCTTCCGGCGCGGCAGTCGTTGATCGGCCGCGCGGCGCCGCTTGATCGGCCCCCGGCCGCCCGCTAGTCTCCCCGGCCTGGAGGGGTGAATGAGCGCTTCGCCGGCCCCCAAGGTCTTCCTCTGGGTGTTCGCGGTCTTCTTCCTGCTCATTGGCGGCACGATGCTCTGCGCCGTCGAGGAGGGCGGGGAGCTCACCAGCGACGCAGAGCTGGCCGACGACGCGCCGTACCAGTCGGAGGTCTTCGAGGAGATCGGCGCGGCGATCGCGATCGTCGTCGACACCTCCGGCTCGATGAGCGGCACGGCCCCGGGCGACGGGCGCAGCAAGGCCGAGGTGGCGCGCGAGGCGCTGCGGCAGATGCTCGCCGCGACCGACGCGTTCTCAGCCAAGCGGCCCGACTTCACCATCAAGGTCGCGGTGTTCGGCTTCGCGAGCACGGTGTTCAAGGTCCTGCCGATCCAGCGCTACGAGCGCGACACGGTCGCGCGGGCGATCGACGCGCTGCCCGGCCCGGGCGGCGGCACCGCGATCGGCGAGGCGATGCTCGAGGCCCGGCGCGAGCTGTACCGCGGCGGCGTGTTCCGCAAGTACATCCTGGTGGTCACCGACGGCGAGAACACCAGCGGCCGCGATCCGGAGATGGTGGCGCGGCGCATCTACGAGAAGAGCGAGAAGGTGGTCGGCATCCACTTCGTCGCCTTCGACACCGATCCGGCGACCTTCGGCTTCTTGCGCCAGGTCGGCGGCGCGGTGGTCGCCGCGGGCGACGCGGCGCAGCTGTCGAGCGCGCTGAAAGAGATCTACGAGGGCAAGATCCTCGCCGAGGCGGTCGACTACGGCGAGACCACATTGGCGCCGGCGCAAGCCGGCGGGAGGCAACCATGATCTTCGGCAAATTCTGGTCGGCGTTCCGCGCCCAGCTGAACAAGCTCGCCAACCTGTTCTGGGAGGCGGATCCGATCGCTCAGATGCGCTACGAGTACGACCTGGCGGTCGAGCAGCTCAAGGAGGGGCGCACCGGCCTGGAGATGTACCGCGGCCTGGTCGAGCGGGTGCAGCGCCAGGTGACGCAGGGCGAGGCGCACATCAAGAAGCTCGAGGCGCAGGCCAAGGCCTACCTCAAGGCCGGCGACCGCGAGACGGCGGCGAAGTTCGCGCTCGAGCTGCAGAAGGCCAAAGCGGACGTGGAGCAGAACCGCGAGCAATTGAAGCTCCACGATCAGGCCTACCAGAACAACCTGAAGAAGATCCAACACGCCAACAAGAAGCTGATCGAGGTGCGCGAGAAGATCCAGAAGTACGACGCCGAGCTGAAGATGAGCGAGGCCGAGGCGGAGATCGCCAAGCTCTCCGAGAGCTTCGAGATGAACGTCACCACCGACTTCGGCCAGCTCGAGGACATGATCCAGCGGCGCATCGACACCAACCGCGGCAAGGCGCGGGTCGCCGCCGATCTGTCGGCGCGCGGCGTCGAGGAGATCAAGGCCGAGGAGCGGATGGAGAAGGTGCTGGCCGATCAGGCGCTCGGCGACCTCGAGGTCGAGCTGGGCCTGAAGTCGCCCGAGACCACGCCGATGGTCGAGAGCGAGAAGCAGCTCGGCCCGGCCGAGAACCAGTGAGGCGCGCCCCGGCACGGGGCGATGAGTCTTTGGACCTGAACGACTTCCACGGGAGACGGACACGATGAACGGCAAGCCCAAGCCCGGTTTCTACATCTTCATGGTGCTGGTGATCCTGGCCCTCGGCGGCTACGCGACCTATCGCTTCGTGCTCAAGAAGGACGGCGCCGCACCGGGCGGACCGTCGCTCACCGATCTGCAGCAGGCGATCGCTCAGCCGGTCGAGGCGCCCGACGCCACCGGCATCACCACGGTCAAGGAGTACGAGTTCGTCGGCAGCGAGAAGCTGCCCGAGGTCAAGGGCGTCTCGAGCTACAAGCCGATGAAGGAGCGCACGGTGCGCTTCTCGCTCAACGTCTGGGCCGGCTGGGCGCCGATCATCTACGCCAACGAGGGCTTCAAGCCGGGGAAGGTCTGGCAGGCGCCGGGCGGCAAGCCGTTCAAGGTCGAGTTGGTGCTCATCGACAACCCGGTGGCGATGCGCGACGCGTTCGCCGCCGGCGAGGTGCACATCGGTTGGGCCACCGTCGACATGCTGCCCCTCCTGCTCGACGGGCTGTCGAAGGACTCGCGGGTGATGCCGCGCGTCTACCAGCAGGTCGACTGGTCGAACGGCGGCGACGGGATCGTCGTGCGCGAGTCGGTCAAGACGATGTCCGAGCTGCGCGGCAAGACCGTGGTGCTGGCCCAGAACTCGCCGTCGCACTTCTTCATCTTGAACGCGCTGATCAACTCGGGCGTCCAGCCCTCCGAGGTCAACTTCAAGTTCACCAAGGACGCGTTCGAGGCGGCGGCGGCGTTCAACGCCGACAAGTCGATCGACGGCGTGGTCTCCTGGGCGCCGGACATCTACAACCTGGAGAAGGTGAAGGGGAACAAGCTCCTGGTCACCACCGCCACCGCCAACAAGTTGATCGCCGACGTCTGGTACGCGCGCGCCGATTTCGCCAAGGACCACAAGGACATCATGGAAGGGCTGGTGCGCGGCATCTTCGACGCGATGGAGGAGCTGAAGCTGCAGGACAACAAGGTCAAGGTGGCCAAGTGGATGAGCGAGGGCTACTCGATCCCGCCGGACGAGACGCTCGGCATGCTCGGTGACGCGCACTGGACCAACTTCGCCGAGAACAAGGACTTCTTCCTCAACCAGAACAACCCGACCAACTTTGAGCGCACCTACAACACCGCGTTCTACCTCTACCGGACGATCGGCGCGGTCTCGAACAAGGTGCCGTTCGACCAGGTGATGGACTTCTCGATCCTGAAGAAGCTCGGCCGGGAGCCGCGCTACGCCAACCAGAAGAACGAGTACGAGGTCGCCTTCGCGCCGATGGCCGCCGGGGCGATCCAGGCCGAGAGCCCGGAGATCCTCACCAAGACGGTGGTCATCCACTTCTTCCCCAACTCCTGGGACCTGCGCAAGAAGGTCACCCAGGTGGTCGACAACCGCGAGAAGGAGGTGCTCTACGACCCGAACGTCGACTTCGTGCTCGAGGAGGTCGGCAAGCTGGCCGGTCAGTTCGGCGCGGCGCGTATCGTGATCGAGGGACACACCGACGGCTCGATGCAGGGGCGGGTGCCGCCGTCGCTGGTCAAGGAGCTGTCGATGAACCGGGCCAACTCGGTCAAGGAGGCGCTGGTCAAGAAGTTCCCGACCCTGCAGCCGAACCAGTTCGCGCCGGCCGGGATGGGCTGGGACCGACCAGCCGACGGTACGGATCCGATGAACCACGCCAAGAACCGCCGGGTCGAGGTCAAGGTCTACCCGGCCGAGGCGATGTAACCCGTGGGCAGGCTCGGTGCATCGCTGGTCGCGTTTCGCGCCGAGCCGTCCGGGTGGCTCGGCAAGGGGCTCGGCGCCGCCTGCCTGGCCCTGGTGCTGCTCGTCTGGTTCCTGGTGACCATGGGCGGCGCCGCTGAGGAGCGGCTGGTCTCCCCGTCGGTGCTGCCGAGCCCCTGGGAGACGGCGCGCAGCATGGTGCCGCTGCTCACCGAGCGAGGCCTGGTCGAGAGCATCGCCGCGTCGCTGTTCCGCGTCGTCGCCGGATTTCTCCTCGGCGTCATCGTCGGCGTGCCGCTCGGCATCCTCGCCGGCACCTGGCGGGCGACACGGGCCTTCTTCGCCCCGCTGGTCCTCTTCGGTCGCAACGTGCCGCTGGCGGCGCTGATCGCCTTGACCATCCTCTGGTTCGGCATCGGCGAGTTGCAGAAGGTGATGTTCATCTTCATCGCCACCGTGCCGTTCATCTTCTCCGAGACCGCCTCGGCGGTGATCGCGGTGCCCGACCGTTACGTCGAGACGGCGCAGACCTTGGGGGCCACCAACCGGCAGATCGCGCTGAAGGTGCTGACGCCGCTGGCGATGCCGTCGGCCTACACGGGCCTGCGGCACCTGTTCGGCCTGGCGTTCGGCTACATCATGCTCGCCGAGGTGATCAACGCCGAGCACGGCCTCGGCCACCTGATCTCGCTCTCGCAGCGGCGGGCGATGTACGAGGACATCTACCTGATCCTGATCATCATCGGGGTGTTGGCCTTCGGCATCGATCGCGCCCTGGTGATGTTCCAGCGCGGTCTGTTCCCGCACCGGGTCGAAGAATGAGCAGCGACGCGAAGGGGGCGCCCGTGCCCGATCAACCCGTTCATCCGGCCGACGTGCCGGTCAAGCCGAAGGAGGTCGCCGTCGGTCCTGAGCCCAGGCCGCCGGTGGTCGACTTCCAGAACGTGACCAAGACCTTCGGCGAGGGCCCCAAGGCCTTCACCGCGATCAAGGACGTCACCTTCCGCATCGAGGACCTGCCTGGCAAAGGCGAGTTCATCGCCATCCTCGGCCCGTCCGGGTGCGGCAAGTCGACCGTGTTGCGCATCATCGCGGGCCTGTCGCCGCAGTTCCCGGCCACCAGCGGCACCGCGCTGGTGTTCGGCAAGCCGATCCCGGGGCCTGGTCCGGACCGGGGCATGGTCTTCCAGGACTACACCTCGTTCGACCACCGGACGGTGATCGACAACGTCGCCTTCGGCCTCGAGTGCCGGGGCGTGCCGCTCAAAGAGCGGCACGAGCGGGCCAAGGAGTGGATCGCCAAGGTCGGGCTCGACGTCGCCAAGGACGCGTTCAAGTACCCGCACCAGCTGTCGGGCGGCATGCGCCAGCGCGTGGCCATCGCCCGGACCTTGATCCTCCAGCCGCGCATCATCCTGATGGATGAACCGTTCGGCGCCCTCGATCCGTCGACCCGCCTGCGCATGCAGGATCTACTCGTCTCGCTCTGGCGTGACCTCGAGGCGACGGTCTTCTTCATCACCCACTCGATCGAGGAGGCGGTCTACCTCGGCGACCGCGTCTTCATCCTCTCCTCGTCGCCGGGGACGATTTTGCGCCAGATCGAGGTGCCGCCGCCGGACCGGCCGGCGAAGGACATGCAGCAGGAGCAGACGTTCCTCTCGTACGTCTTCGACATCCGCAACACGATCGAGACGCTCGAGTCCAGCACGAGGGCCGGTGATGACTGACCAGCACGTGCGGCCCACCGGCGCCGGGATGATGCGCTATCTGAAGGAGGCGTTCAGCTTCCGCTGGAACCTGCTCGCCTTCGCCGGCGCGCTGGTCGCCGGCCTGATCAGCCCATCGCCGGACATCGTCATCCCGCTGGTGCTCGCCGGCGAGCTGACCTACCTCGCCGGCCTGACCTCGATCCCGCGCTTCCGCGCGGCGATCGACGCCAAGGCGCACGCGGAGAAGAAGGATGCGTTGGTCGCGACCCCGGGCACACGCACCACCAGCCGCGAGACCTTGACCTCGATGCTGCACGGCCTGCCGCCGAAGCTCAAGGACCGCTTTCAGCGCCTGCGCGACCGGTGCACCGCGATGCAGACCATCGCGCAGGGCATCCACGGCCGGACCGCCGCGCCCGGCGCCGAGGACCTGCGCGCCCCGGCGCTCGACCGGATGCTCTGGGTCTTTCTGCGCCTGCTCTACTCGCAGCAGGCGCTCGACCGCTTCCTCGCCGCCACCGACGAGGCCGGCCTCACCAAGCAACTCGAGTCGCTGCGCCAGCGCGAGGCGCAGGCGAAGGAGAAGGGGGACGAGCGCATCGCCCGCTCGCTCGGCGACAGCATCGCCACCGCCGAGCTACGGCTGGAGAACTTCCGCAAGGCGAAGGGCAACTCCGAGTTCATCGCCGTCGAGCTCGACCGCATCGAAGGGAAGATCCAGGCACTCAGCGAGATGGCCGTGAGCCACCAGGACCCGGACTTCATCACCAGCCAGGTCGACTCGGTGGCCGAGAGCATGGCGCACACCGAGGACGCGATCCGCGAGCTGAACGTCATCACCGGGCTGTCGAGCGAGCTCGACGCCCCCCCGCCGATCCTCGGCACCGACCTCGAGCAGGTCACCGAGCGCTGAGAGTCCACCATGAGCGACGTCGCGGTTGACGAGTCCAAGGCAATCGCCGGCGAAGGGACGAGCGCCGGCAAGCTGCCCGGTTGGTTCCCGCCCTGGGCCGCCGAGCTGGCTCAGCTCTACTTCTCCGGCACGACCTCGATGTTCGTCGTCCATGGCAACACCTTCGATTACGTCCGGGTCAGCGGCGACGAGAAGCCGCGCTACGGGACGCTGGCCGAGTTCGTCGCCGAGCAGCTGTTCGGCCGCTGGGACCTGGTGCTGCACTACGATCTGGCCCGCGGCCTCAGGTGCCTGTCCGGCCGGAGCGAGGAGCGGCTCAAGGAGATGGTCGCGCTCGCCAACAAGAAGGTGGGCGATCTGAGCGCGGCGCCAAAGGACCCGACCGCGGTGCTGGCGCTGCTCGACAAGTTCGTGCGCCGCAACATCATGGCCGAGGCGAAGGACCGGGTGAAGGCGGCGGTGGTCATCGACCACGCCTCCTACGTCGTGCCGCGCGGCGAGCCGGGGCGGATGAGCCTGCAGGGCTCGACCCACCTGGTGACCCTGCTCAACTGGGCGACCTCGCCGTACGTCAAGCACCTGAACCTCGCCTTCGTGCTCATCGACCAGCGCCTGGCCGACGTCGCCGAGCGGTTGGTCGGCAACCCGCACGTCGCCTCCCTCGAGGTGCCGCTGCCCGACGAGGCCGAGCGCGAGCGCTTCCTCGGTGCGACGCTCGGCGGCCGCGAGGTGAGCTCGTTCAGCGACTTCACGGTGCCCCAGATCGCCAAGCTCACCGCCGGGATCTCGCTCACCGATCTGAACGTGCTGGTCCAATCGTCGATCGAGACCGGCCAGCGGCTCGACGCCACCCGGTTCAAGGAGCTGAAGAAGCGGCTGATCGAGCGCCAGGCGCAGGGGCTGCTCGAGTTCATCGAGCCGCGCTGGGGCCTCGACATGGTCGTCGGCCACGAGGCGGCGAAGAAGCGCCTGCAGGACGACGCGGCGCTGCTGCGGCAGGGCCAGCTCGACACCGTGCCGATGGGCTACCTGTTCTGCGGCCCGGTGGGGACGGGCAAGAGCTTCCTCGCCCAGTGCATGGGCGGCTCGATCGGCATCCCGTGCGTCAACCTGAAGAACTTCCGCTCGAAGTACGTCGGCGAGACCGAGGGCAACCTCGAGCGGGTGCTCAACGTGCTGCGCGGCATGGGCCCGGTGGTGGTGATCGTCGACGAGGCCGACGCGATGCTCGGCGATCGCGAGCAGGGCGGTGACTCGGGGGTCTCGAGCCGGATCTTCGCCACCATCGCGGCGCAGATGGGCGACACGCGCTTCCGCGGCCGGATCGTCTGGGTGCTGCTCACCGCCCGACCGGACCTCTTGCCGATCGATCTGAAGCGGCAAGGGCGGGCCGAGGTGCACATCCCGCTCTTCTACCCGCACACCGAGGAGGAGCTGCGCCAGTTCTTCGTCATCCTGGCCAAGAAGGCCGGGGCAGTGTTGCGCGCCGAGGACGTGCCGGCGATCCCGCACAAGGGCAACATCTCCGGCGCCGACATCGAAGGGATCGTCGGCCGCGCCTGGCGTCAGGCCCTGCTCGCCGGCAAGGACCACATCGACGCGGCGACGCTCGCGCAGGCGCTCGCGGGGTTCATGCCCTCGACCGAGAGCCTCGAGCGCGAGCTGCAGGAGCTGGCCGGCATCATCGAGTGCACCGACAAGGAGTTCCTCACCCCGGCGGCGGTCGAGAAGATGGAGCAGGCCGGCGGCCGGGCGAAGCTGCAGGAGCGGCTGACGGCGATCAAGCGGATCCTCGAAGCTCAGTAACCCCGGAGGAGATCATGGCCCGCAAGAGTTGGTTGGACGAGACGACGAGCCTCCCGACCCTGGACAAGCAGGTGGAGAAGCTCGAGCACTTCGTCGATGCCTTGGCCGACGGCGTCATCGACAGCGACGAGCTCGCGGCGCAGGAGAAGAAGGTCGTCGCGGCGATGAAGGCGGCCGAGAAGCTGCTCGGCGACGACGAGCACAAGGCGGTGACCAAGCTGCTGGTCGAGCTGACCGCCTACAACGTGATGCACGTGCTGCACGACATGGCCAAGGCGAAGGTCGAGAAGGCCTTCAGTTGACCATGGTGGACATCGCCGATCGTCTGGCCCGGCGGGCCAGGCGGATGGCGCCGTCGCCGATCCGCGAGCTGGTGCCGCTCAGCCGGATACCGGGGATGATCTCGTTCGGCGGCGGCTACCCGAACCCCAGGACCTTCGCCTTCGCCAGCGTCGAGGTCGCCTTCAAGAGCGGCGCGCGGGTGACCATCGACGGGGCCGAGCTCGACGACGCGCTGCAGTACGGCGCCACCGAGGGGC
>JBFYZW010000193.1:0-4103 GCA_041309305.1 Deltaproteobacteria bacterium
CCAGCGCCAGCGGTGGGGGCTCCGCGTCCGGCGGCGGCGTCAGCTCCAACGGCGCGGCCGGCGGCGACGGGGTGGTCGAGAGGCCAACGGCCAACAGCGGCGCGAGCAGCGTGCCGAGCTCGTTGGCGAGCTCGAGCATCTTCCGCTTGCGCAACGAGACGGTCTGGGTGATCGGCGCGGCGCCGGGGGCGAAGCGGATCAGGGTGACGACAGCGGTGGTGCCCTTCTTGCCCCGGGCGACGCTGCCACCGATGAGCTCGCCGGCGGCGAGGGTCGAGGCGACCAGCTCGAGGCACTCGAGCTGATCCGGGGCGCAGCCCATCAGCGAGGCGGTGTCGGCCAGCGAGGCCTCGGCCAGCTCGGCCGGCCGGCCGGTGGCGCGGACCCGGTTGACGACCACCTCGGTGAACAGCTGCGGCAGGCTGGCGATCGGCTTGGGCAGGCGGGCCGAGGAGAAGGGGAAGACCTGCACCTTCTCGGCGGGCTGCGCGCCCGCGCCGCCGCCGTGGCAGAGGAAGCTCAGGGCGAGCAGCAAAGCAACGGGGGTCGGGTGAACGGCTCGCACCCGGTCATTGTATGCGATCGGCGCGTGGATTCAAACGCGGCGCCTCGCGGATCAACCGCCGAGGGCCGCGAGGCGCTTGCGCATCGCCTCGGCGTCGGGCGCCTTCGGCGCGAGCTTCAGGTAGCGGCGCAGGTGCCGGGCGGCCTGGCTGCGGTTGCCGGCCCGTTCGTAGACCAACCCGAGGCCGCGGTGCGCCGCGGCGTAGCTCGGGTCGGCGGCGAGCGCCGATTTCAGCTTGGCCTCGGCCTCGCCCAGGTTGCCCCCGACGAACAGGCGGACCGCCTCGTCGGTGAGCGCCTTGGCGGCCGCGGTGTCGCCGGCCTTCGGTCGTTTGCCCGTCACCGTCGGCGCGCGGCGTTTGCTCTTGTCCTCGTTCTCCGAGCCGGCGGTCTCCACGGCGGCAGGGTCGTCGGCCTCCGGCTCGACGGCGTCGGGCGTCGCGTCCGGCGGGGAGGTCACCTCCGGCGGGGCCGGGGTGACGGTCGAGAGCTCCGGCCCGGGGAGTGGGGCCTCCGACCGGTCGCCGGTGACGAGCAGCGCGCCGAACGCGAGCAGTGCGGTGAGGGCGACGCCGGCGACGGCGAACAGCGGGCCTCTGCGCCGGCGGGTGGGCTCCAGATCGCTCGGCCCGGGGAGCGGCGCCTGGCGCACGTCCGACGGGGTGAAGCTGGCGTCGGGCAGCGCCACCGAGGCGCTCTCCTCGAGCCGGAGGCGATCGGTCAACGTTCGTAGCTCGGCCTCGACGGCTCGGCCCTCGGCGAGCCGCTCGAGCAGCTCCTGGCGGTCGCGCAGCCGCGCCGCGAAGCGGGCGTGCATCCACGCGGCGAGCTGCTCCTTGAGGGTCGAGGGCAGCAGCGCGTTGAGCTCCTGCTGCAGCTCTCGCGCCGTCGCGTAGCGCTGCTCCGGATCGATGGCCAGCGCGCGCATGGTGATCGCATCGAGCTCACGCGGCACGTCCTTGCGCACCGTCGAGGGGGGCTTCGGCCGGCGGCCGAGGATCGCCTGGAGCGTGGCCGCGTCGTTCTCGGCCCGGTAGAGCCGGCGCGAGGTCAGCGCCTCCCAGAGGACGACGCCGAGGCCGAACAGGTCGGCGCGGCGATCGATCGGCTTGCCGGCGATCTGCTCCGGCGCCATGTAGGCGAACTTGCCCTTGACCTGCTGGCCGACCGTCTGGGTCAAGCGACCCTTCGCCTTGGCGACGCCGAAGTCGACCACCTTCACGCCGCCGTCGTAGAGGACGACGATGTTCCCCGGGCTGACGTCGCGGTGCACGACCTCGAGCGGTTTGCCGGCCATATTCTTCAGCTCGTGGGCGGCGTGCAGGCCCTCGGCGGCCTGCGCGACGATGTGCGCGGCGAGCAGCGCCGGCAGCAGGTCACCGCTCTTCGCGCCGGCCTGCATCAGCGCGGTGAGCGGCTCGCCGGCCAGGTACTCCATCGCGATGAAGAAGGTGCTCCCCTCGAGGCCCAGGTCGAAGACCTGCACGACGTTCGGGTGGTTGATCTGCGCGGCGATGCGCGCCTCGTCGAGGAACATGCGCACGAACTCGTCGCGCTTGGCCAGGTGGGGGTGGATGGTCTTGATCACCACCACCTTCTCGAAGTCGAGCGGCCCGCGCTGGCGGGCGAGGAAGACCTCGGCCATCCCCCCTTCGCCGATCGAGGTGAGCAGCTCGTACTTGCCTACCCGGCGTGGCTCGACGGCGGGGGAGGCTGCGGGCGGTGCGGGAGCGTCGGCCGACATCACCGGTCAGCGTATCACGGGGGTGCGGCGGCAGGGCAAGGGACGGCCGGGGGGATCAACGCTTCTTCGTCTGCCTGGCCCGGATGACCAGCACGGCGCAGTGAGCGCGGCGCATCACCTTCTCGGCGGTGGTGCCGAGCGGGGAGTCGAAGCCGCCGTCGCCGCTCGAGCCGATGACGATCAGGTCGACGTCCTCCTGCCGCGCGACGGCGAGGATCTCGTCGGCGGCCTTCACCGCGCCCTGGACCACCGTCGCCACCCGGCGGCGGTCGACCGCCTCGAGGCCGCCCTCGTCGTAGATCTCGTTGACCCGCCGGCGCACGCCCTCCTCGACGCGGTGGATGGTCTCGGCGGTCTCGACGTAGCGCTTCTTGTCAAAGTCGAACGAGCGCACCGGCTCGGCGACGTGGAGCACCACCGTGTCGGCGTCGAGCTTCGTGGCCAGGCTGACGCCGGCGTAGAAGGCCTCGCGGGCGGCGTTGGAGAAGTCGATCGGGATGAGGACCTTCTTGACCGGGACGCGTGCGTGCATGGGCTGGGCTCCTGACTCTTTCGCGGGCTGCGGTTCGCCGGCCCTATAGCAGAGCGGTCGGGGCGCTGGCCAGGCCGTTGGCCGGCGGTGTCGCATTTCGCGACACCGGTCGGCCGCGGCCACGCGATCTCGCGCGAGTGGCCGCGGCACGGAAGCTGCTGTGTCGGACGGCGACCAACAACCCGAGGGGATCCATGCACAAGCAGAACGAGAAGAGCGGCGAGAAGGTGAGCGACAAGCTCAAGTCGATCAAGGAGGCGATCAGCGCCATCGAGAAGCAGTTCGGCCGCGGGGCGATCATGCGCCTCGGCGAGCACGAGGTGGCCGAGAGCGTCGCGGTCACCTCGTCGGGCAGCATCGGCCTGGACCTGGCACTCGGCACCGGCGGGCTGGCGCGCGGGCGGATCATCGAGGTGTTCGGCCCGGAGTCGAGCGGCAAGACCACCCTGGCGCTGCACGCCATCGCCGAGGCGCAGAAGAGCGGCGGGGTGTGCGCCTTCCTCGACGCCGAGCACGCGCTCGACGTCAGCTACGCCCGTCGCCTCGGCGTACAGGCCGAGAACCTGCTCGTCTCCCAGCCGGACAGCGGCGAGCAGGCGCTGGAGATCTGCGAGACCCTGGTCCGCTCAGGGGCGGTCGACATGCTGGTGCTCGACTCGGTCGCGGCGCTCGTGCCGCGGGCCGAGATCGAGGGGGAGATGGGCGACGCGCACATGGGGCTGCAGGCGCGGCTGATGAGCCAGGCGATGCGCAAGCTGACCGGCGTGGCGCACCGCAGCCGCTGCACGCTGCTGTTCATCAACCAGCTGCGCCAGAAGATCGGCGTCGTCTTCGGCAACCCGGAGGTGACCACCGGCGGCAACGCGCTGAAGTTCTACGCCTCGGTGCGTCTCGAGGTCCGCCGCCTCGGCGCGATCAAGGAGGGGGACAAGGCGATCGGCAACCGGACGCGTATCAAGGTGGTCAAGAACAAGTTGGCGCCGCCGTTCCGCGAGGTGGAGCTGGACGTGCTCTACGGTCGGGGCATCTGGGCCGCCGCCGACCTGCTCGACCAGGCGATCGAGCTCGGCGTGCTCGAGAAGTCGGGCTCCTGGGTGTCGTGGGGCGCCCGGCAGCTGGCGCAGGGGCGCGACAAGGCCGCGGCGCTGCTCGAGAGCGACGGTCCGTTGGCCGACTCGCTCCGCCAGGCGGTGATCGAGCGCTACCGCCAGAAGGGCGCCGGCGCGCCGGCCGCGCCCTAGCGGCCGCGCCAGGCCGCCTGAG
>JBFYZW010000194.1:0-3674 GCA_041309305.1 Deltaproteobacteria bacterium
CTCGAGCGGCACGACTTCTGGGATCCGCGCCCGGGCCTGGGGCTGCTCCGCGGCGCGAAGTTCCGCGCCCGGTTGGCGGCGCTGTTGCCCGTGCCGACCTTCGCCGACTGCCCCCGCCCGCTGTGCGTCTCCGCGTTCGACCTGGTGGCGCGGCGCACGCGGGTGATCGACGCCGGCCCGCTCGCCGCCGGCATCCACGCCTCCTGCGCGGTGCCGTTGCTCTTCCACCCGGTCCGCCTCGACGGCCGCTGGCTCGCCGACGGCGGCGTCGCCGACCGGCCTGGGCTCGCGGGGCTGCCGGACGGCACGCGGCTCTTCTTCCACCACCTGGCCTCGCGCTCACCCTGGCGGCGGCGCAACAGCCCGGCCCTGGCGGTGCCGGCGCGCCCGAACATGGCGACCTTGATCCTGCACGGCCTGCCGCGGCTCGGCCCGTTCCGCCTCGCCGAGGGCGCGCGCACCATCCGCCTCGCAGCGGCGGCCACGGCGCGCGCCCTCGAGCTGCCGCTCGAGGACGAGCGCGTCGAGCTCGACGTCGGCGCCGACGCGTCGTCTGGGGCGGGCTCGTTCTCGCCCTAGCCGTCAGCCGTCGACCGCCTCGCGCACCTTCGCGGCCAGCTGCTCGAGCGTAAACGGCTTTTGGAGGAAGCGGACGCCCTGGTCGACGATGCCGGCTTGGGCGATGACGTTCGCGGTGTAGCCGGACATGAACAGGCAGCGCAGCGCCGGGTAGAGCGAGCGCATGGCGCGCGCCAGATCGCGGCCATTCATCTCCGGCATCACCACGTCGGTGATCAACAGGTCGAGTGGACCGACGTGCTCGCGCGCCAGGTTCAACGCCCGCTGTGGGCCGTCGGCGGTAATCACCCGGTAGCCCAACTGCTCGAGCATCCTGGCGCTCACCGTCAACACGGTCGGTTCGTCCTCGACCAGCAGCACCGTCTCGCCGCCGCGGCTCAGTGTCACCGGGGCGGCCTCCGGCGCGACGCGCGGCGCAGCGCCGCGGGCCACCGGCAGATAGACCTTGAACGTGGTACCGCGGCCGATCTCGCTCTCGGCCGTGATGTGTCCGCCGTTCTGCTTGACGATCCCGTGCACGGTCGACAGGCCGAGGCCAGTCCCGTGGCCGAGCACCTTGGTGGTGAAGAACGGCTCGAACACGCGCGCCAGCGTCTCCTGGTCCATGCCTCTTCCGTTGTCACTGACGCAGAGCAGCACGTAGTCGCCCGGCAGCGCATCGGGGTGCTTCGCGCAGTAGACGTCGTCGATCGCGCCCACGCCGGTCTCGATGGCGATCCGACCGGGGCCATCGATCGCATCGCGCGCATTGATGCACAGGTTGGTGAGGATCTGATCCAGCTGGGCCGGATCGAGCAACGTCGCGCCGACCTGGTCGCCTGGCGCCCAGACCAGCTCGACCTGCTCGCCGATGACGCGTCGCAACAGCTGCAGCGTCGAGGCCACCGCCTGGTTCAGATCCAGCTCGCGCGGGGAGATCGTCTGCTTGCGCGCAAAGGCGAGCAGTTGCCGGGTCAGCTCGGCTGATCGCGCGGCCGCGGCGCCGATCAACGCGAGGTCGTCGGCCAGCGGGCTCCCTTTCGGCAATCGGTCGCGCAACAGACGCACGTTGCCGAGGATCGCCGTCAGCATGTTGTTGAAATCGTGCGCGACCCCGCCGGCGAGCCGGCCGATTGACTCCAGCTTGTGCGACTGCGCCAGCTGGTCGGTCAACCGCCGGTGCTCCTCCTCGGCCTGCTTGCGCAGCGAGATGTCGCGGGTGACCGCCAGGAGCAGCTGTTCGCCCCGGTGGCGGATGACGCCGGTCGAGATCTCGACCGGGTAGACGGTGCCGTCCTTGCGCCGGTGAAACCCCTCGATCGTGACGCGCTGCCCGGGCTGCCAGGAGCGCCAGATCCCCTTGATCACCTCGGGATCAATGCCCGGTGGGTGGAAGTCAAACACGGTCAGCGCGAGCAACTCGGTGCGCGTGTAGCCGGATTGCTCGGTCGCCACCTGATTGACGTCGATCACCCGCCCCTCGAAGTCGTGCAGGTAGATGCCGTCGACCGACTGCTCGAACAGCGCCCGATAGCGCTCCTCGTTCTCGCGCAGCGTCTCGGCGCTACGCAGCCGCTCGAGCGCAACGCTCGCCAACCGACCGATCGCCTCGAGCTCGACGGCCACCGACTCGACCGTGGCTGGGGCCGCGATGATACAGATCGAGCCGGGGAGATCCACACGACCGAAGCCGAGCCCCCAGAGCTCGACGGGACCGAGCCGCTCGGCCGCCGCCGCCCGCCCTGGAGTCATCGGGCCACGGGCCAGACCGGCGACACCGCCAGCCAGACGCTGGAGGTGTTGCGTGGTCACCGCCTCACGGAGGGACGCACTCGTCACGCTGCACAGCTCGTCCGGCCCGCAGCCGAGCGCCTCGGCCAACGTCGCGACCGACGCCGCCGGCCCAACGCACACCGGCGGTCGGGTGCGTCGTCGCTCGGGATCAACGCCGCTGACCATGATCAACGCGTCGCCGCCGACCGCGCGACCGACCCCGGCAGCGACGTGGGCGTGGATCTCCTGCTCGTCCTTCGCCTCGAGCAACGCCGCGGCCAGGTCGGAGAGCAGGCCAACCCCGTCACCGTGGGACGGCCGCGTGCGCTCTGGACCCGGGCGTACAGGCCCCTCGCTCATCGATCCCCCGCCGGTCTGATCGAGACCGCCATTCCATCCTAGCGGGATCCCCGGGGCGTGCCCAGCTGTTCGCTGCAGCTTCTGGCGCTGGCGCCTACCAGCCAGTGAGCAGTCGCCGCGCCTCCGCGGCTGCCGGCGTCGTGCCGTGCTCGTCGATCACCGTCTCGAGCAGCCGGCGTGCGGTGTCTCGCTCGCCGACCGCGGCCAGCGAGCGGGCCAGCCGAACCTGCGCCGCCGCCTCGAGCGCGCCGACCTGCTGGCCGTGCGCCAGGTAGGCACGCAACAGCGGGATGGCCGCCCGGTGCTGACCCAGCTCGTCCTGCAGGAGCGACGCGGCGAGCAGGCGCGCCCGGTTGGCCGAGACCGGCGCGGCGCTGCGGATCACCTGCCGATAGGCCGCGACCGCCTCCTCCGCCTGCCCGGCCTTGCGCCGACAGTCGGCCAGCAATGACCAGGCCTCGGCGTCGTTGCGCCGCTGCGCCAGGTGGCGGGTCAGCGCTGCGTCCGCCTCGGCGTAGCGCCCGGCGAGGATCAGCTGCCGCCACTCGCCGTACAGCGGCCGCGACCGCGAGGTGCGGATCGCCCGCTTGACCGGCGAGCGCTGGTACCCGAGCACCGCCCGCTCCTCGACCTCGAGCTCGGCGTCGAGCGCCAGCTGCTCCTCGTCCTCGCTCAGCTCGTCGGGAGCGCGCAGCAGCCGCTCCAACTCGAGCGCCCCCGCGGCGCTCAGGGCCAGGCGGCGCACCTTGCCGCTGCCGGTCAGACGCAGGCTCTGGCCCGCGCCGACCTCGTGGGTCTCGCCGGCCGCCTCGACCCGGACCTTGCCCTCGCCGACCCCGACCTCGAGCCCCGCACCGAGCAGCCGCACAGCGAAGCGCGTGCCGATCACGGTGACGGTCGCGGCCTCGGTGACGACCTGCAAACGCTCGCCCGCCCGGCGCGGCGCGACCGCCAGCGCCAGCGCGCCGGCGCGCAACCGCAGC
>JBFYZW010000195.1:0-2522 GCA_041309305.1 Deltaproteobacteria bacterium
ACCGCGGCCGGCAGCACGCTGCAGCTGAGGCCCAGCGCGACCATCTGGCGCAGGACCTCCGGCTCGCCCGACTCGAGGATGACCCGCGGGCGGACGCCGAGCCGGCCGAGCGCCGCGTCGATCAGCGCCCGCGTGTTGCTCGCCGCCGGGTAGAGCGCCCACTCGGCGCGGCTCGGCTCGCGCACACCCCGCGGCGCGTAGAGGTAGAGCGGCTCGCGCACCAGGCGGCGCAGGCGTAGCGCCGCGACCGCCTCCGAAGCGAGCGGACCGACGACGAAGGCGAGGTCGAGATCGAAGCCGTGCAGCGCCGCGAGCAGGTTGGCGCTCGAGTCGACCGTGACGCGGAGCTCGACGGCCGGGTGCCGGCGGCGGAAGGCGCGCACCGCCGCCGGCAGGACGTAGAGGCTCGCCGCGTCGATCATCCCGACGCGCAGCACCCCGCCATCGCCGCGCGCCTGGGCGTCGAGCCGGCGGCCGAGCTCCTCCGCCTGGGCGAGAATCGCCCGCGCCGCCGCCAGAACCTGCTCGCCGAGCGGCGTCAACCGCCGGCGCCGGCCGATCGGCTCGAACAGGCGCACCTCGAGGCGGCGCTCGAGCTCGCGCAGCCCCTGCGACAGCGCCGGCTGGCTGACGCGCAGCCGCGCCGCCGCGGCGGGGCCGCGCGGCCCGCGGGCCCCCGCGCGCCGGGAGGTGGGGGGGGGGGGGGGGAGATTGAGCGGCTGGCGCACGATGCTAGATTAACTTTTAATTATGTTTTTGAAAACATTTATTGACTTGTCGAAACTATTTTCCCGGCCTACATCACCTCTCGCCGGGGGCCTTCCGCCCCGCCGGCAGGAGAGACACCGATGAGCAAGAAGACCAAGATCGCGCCGGCCGAGGGCAAGCTCGGCATCCTCACCCCAGGCCTCGGGGCGGTCGCCACCACCTTCATCGCCGGGACGCTGGCGTTGCAACGCGGCCTGACGCGTCCGTTCGGCTCGTTGACCCAGATGGGACACATCCGCCTGGGCAAACGGACCGAGAAGCGCAACCCACTAATCAAGGATCTGGTGCCGCTCGCGGGGCTCGGCGACCTCGTCTTCGGCGCCTGGGACCCGATCGCCGACAGCGCCTTCGAGGCGGCGCTCAAGGCCGGCGTCCTGGACGAGAAGGACCTGATGCCGTTCAAGAAGGAGCTGATGGCCATCCGCCCGATGAGCGCGGTCTTCGACCACCGCTGGGTCAAGAAGCTCGAGGGGGTCAACAACGTCAAGCAGGGCAAGAGCAAGTGGGAGCTGGCCGAGGCGCTGCGCGACGACATCCGCCGGTTCAAGAAGGACAACCGCTGCGACCGGCTGGTGATGGTCTGGTGCGCCAGCACCGAGGCCTACAGCCCGGCGAGCGCGGTGCACGAGACCCTGAAGGCCTTCGAGCAGGGGCTGAAGCAGGAGGACGAGAACATCGCCCCGAGTCAGATCTACGCCTACGCCGCGCTCAAGGAGCGGGTGCCGTTCGCCAACGGCGCGCCGAACATCACGCTCGACACGCCGGCGCTGGTCGAGCTGGCCAACGAGCTGCGCGTGCCGATCGCCGGCAAGGATTTTAAGACCGGCCAGACGTTGATGAAGACCATCCTGGCGCCCGGTTTCAAGGCGCGCCTGCTCGGCCTCAATGGCTGGTTCTCGACCAACATCCTCGGCAACCGCGACGGCGAGGTGCTCGACGACCCGGAGAGCTTCAAGAGCAAGGAGGTGTCCAAGCTCAGCGTCCTGGAGACCATCCTGCAGAAGGAGCAGTACCCGGAGCTGTACGGCGACCTCTACCACAAGATCCGCATCAACTATTACCCGCCGCGCGGCGACAACAAGGAGTCGTGGGACAACATCGACATCTTCGGCTGGATGAACTACCCGATGCAGATCAAGGTCAACTTCCTCTGCCGGGACAGCATCCTCGCCGCGCCGGTCGTCCTCGACCTGGCGCTGTTCATGGATCTGGCCGCCCGAGCGGGCAAGCGCGGCATCCAGGAGTGGCTGAGCTTCTACTTCAAGAGCCCACAGGTCGGCCCCGGCCTCTACCCGGAGCATGACCTGTTCATCCAGCAGACCAAGCTGAAGAACACGCTGCGCTACTGGGCCGGCGAGGAGCTGATCACCCACCTCGGTCACGAGTACTACGAGGAGTAAGGCCAGACCTCGGCCTTGCCGTGCGCGAGCAGCCAGTCGATGCCGTCGCGCCGGCCGCCCACCTCGGCCGGCGCGACGAACACCGGCACGCCCAGCCGCGCCGCGAACGCGGCGGTGCCGAGCGTCCCTGAGCCGGCCCGCGCCTCAACGATCAGCAGCGCCTCGGCCTGCGCGGCGATCAGGCGGTTACGCAGCGCGTGGTCGGCGCCGAAGGTGCGCGCCCCCGGCGGGTGCTCGCTGGCCAGCGCCCCGCCGCGGGTGAGGATCTCACCGAACAACGCCCGGTTGCACTCCGGGTAGAACCGGTCACCGGCCACGCCCAGGTAGGCGATCGTCGCGCCGCCCCCGCGCAGC
>JBFYZW010000196.1:0-3376 GCA_041309305.1 Deltaproteobacteria bacterium
CCGGCGGCTGCGGCTCGGCCGCGACGGGCGGCTCCAACGGGCCTGAACGGGGGCGCGCGAACGGCAAACAGGACGACGTCAATCGTTGACTGGGGATCCGACTCGCCCGGTCAACGCGTCAACCACGCCAACACCCGCTCGGCGAGCCCGCTCGCTCGCCGCGGCGGCCAGAGCGAGACGAAGTCGGCGGCCCCCTCGCCGGCGCAGATGGCGCGGTCGATGCGCAGAAGCTCGGTGGCGACCGCGGCGTGCTGAGCGGCGGCGCCAACCGCCGGATCGTCGGCGTAGGCGAACGGCGCGCCGCAGGCGACCCACATCACCGGCTGCTCGGTGGCGCCGAACTCGTAGCGCAGCGCGACGGGCACGATGGCGCGCTGCCGGGCATAGAGCGCCAGCCGCGCGGCGCCGAGCTTGAAGGCCTCGAGCGGCTCGGAGAGCGGCCGCTCGCGCCCCTGCGGGAAGACCCAGACCAAGCGCCCCGACCGGTCGAGCAGCGCCGCGCCGTAGCGCAGGGCCTCCTCGGCATCGCCGGGCACCTCGCGGTCGACACCGAAGCCGCCGACCCGGCCGAGGAACGGCAGACGGCGCAGGTTCTTCGCCTCCATCAAGGCGTAGCCGTCGGCGCGCCACAGGCGCCAGACGGCGAGGATCGCGAACATCGGATCCCACCAGGAGGTGTGGTTCGAGACGACCAGCACCGGCCCGCGCCCGAGCAGCGCCGCGGTCTCGGCCAGGCCGGCGACGCGCACCTCGCGGAACATGCGCCGGATCCGGCCCTCGACCTGGCGGGCGAACCACCAGCCGAACAGGCGGCTTCTGCGCGCCCCGATCATCGCCCGACCGCGTCGACGAGGAAGGCGACCGACGGCTCGGCCGGCGCGTCGACCGGTCGGGCCGGCCAGAGAACCACCGGCAACGAGCGGACCAGGAGCCACAGCTTGCGCGCCGCCGAGGTGAAGGCGCGTCGCCCGACGACGTCGTAATCGGCGGCGCGGATCACCCGGCCGATATCCGCGTAGATGAGCCTGGCGGCGCGGATGCCGAGCCGGCAGTCACGCGGCAGGTGGCTGATGCCGGCGTCGGCGCGGCGGTAGAAGCCGTCGGCGACGGCGAGCAGCCGCTCGACCAGGGTGGCGAGCGCCCGGCTCGGTCGCGGGTCGGCGACGAAGGTGGCCGGCGCCAGCCCGGCCTCGGCGAGCCAGTCGAGCGGCAGGTAGAGCCGGCCGTATCGGGCGTCCTCGCCGACGTCGCGGCAGATGTTGGTCAGCTGCATCGCCAGGCCGAGCTCGCAGGCGCGAGCCAAGACCGGGGCGCGGCGCTCGCCCATCAACAGCGTCATCATCACCCCGACCGTCGAGGCGACGCGGGCGCAGTAGCCGAGCAGCTCGTCGAGCGTCGCGTAGCGCCGGCCGGCCTGATCCCAGGCGAAACCCTCGAGCAGCGCCGCCGGCACCGCGCGTGGGATCCGGTAGGTGGCGACCGCCCAGGCGAAGGCGCGATCGACCGGATCATCCTGCGGCGCGCCGGCATAGATCGCCGCCAGCCGCTGGTGCAGCGCCGCGAGCGCGCGCTCGACCTCGCCGCCCTGGTCGATGAGGTCGTCGGCGACGCGGCAGAAGGCGTAGACCGCGGCCGCCGGGCCGCGCAGGCGCGGCGGCAGCAGCCAGGCCGCGGTGGCGAAGCTCTTCGAGCCGTCGCGCAGGATCGCCGCACAGGTCGCGAGGTCGGTGGCGCGCAACGGCGCACCGACGAGGGCGTGGTCAGGCGGCGCGGCGAGCGAAGACGTCGGCATCGGGCACGATCCGGTCGAGGACTTTCGCCGAGGAGAGCACCCCGGGCAAGCCCGCCCCCGGGTGGGTGCCGGCGCCGACCAGGTAGAGGTTGTCGAGCTCCTCGCTCTGGTTGTGCGGCCGGAAGTAGGCGCTCTGGGTCAAGATCGGCTGCACCGAGAAGGCCGAGCCGTGGATCGACAAGAGGTCATCCCGGAAGCCCAGCGGCGTCAACATCCGCGAGGTGACGACGTTCTCCTCCAGCCCGGGCAACAGCGAGGCCGACAGGTAGCGGGCGATCGAGGCCCGGTACGGCTCGGCCTGCGTCCGCCAATCGGTGCCGCTCTGCAGGTGTGGCACCGGCGACAGGACGTAGAAGGCGTCGTGCCCCGGCGGCGCGAGCGACGGGTCGGTGGCGGTCGGCCGGTGCAGGTAGAGGCTGAAGTCCTCGGCCAGCCGCTTGTGCTCGAAGATGTCCTCGAGCAGCCCCTTGTAGCGTGGCCCGAGCAGGATGGTGTGGTGCTTGACCTCCGGGTACTGCCGCTTGGTGCCGAAGTACCAGACGAACAGGCTCATCGAGTACTTGAGCCGGTCGAGCTTGGCGTTGGTCCAGCGTCGGCGTGCGTTCTCGGGCAGCAGGTGCCGGTAGGTCCACGCCGCGTCGGCGTTCGAGATCACCAGGTCGGCCTCGATCGCCTCACCGTTGCGCAGCCGCACGCCGGTCGCGCGGCGGCCGGCGGTGGTGATCTCGACCACGTCGGCGTTCAACCGCACAGCACCGCCCATCCCCTCGATCAGCTCGACCATCCCCTGCACCAGCCGACCGGTGCCGCCGATCGGGAAGTGGACGCCCCACTTGCGCTCGAGGAAGCTGATCAACGCGTAGATCGACGTGGTCGAGAACGGATTGCCGCCGACCAGGAGGGTGTGGAAGCTCAGGACCTGGCGCAGCTTGTCGTTGCGGATGAAGCGCGACACCAGGCTGTACACGGTCAGGTAACTCTTCAGCTTCATCATCTGCGGCGCGATCTTGAGCATCGAGCCCCAGGTCTCGAACGGCACGTCAGAGAGCTTCTCGTAGCCGACCGAGAAGATCTGCTTGCTCATCGCGATGTAGCGCTCGTAGCCGTCGATGTCCTCAGGGGCGAACTTGGCGATCTCGGTGCGCATCGCCGCCGGGTCGCCGGTGTAGTCGAAGGTCGTCCCGTCGTCGAAGCGAATGGCGTAGAAGGGCGTCACCGGCCGGAGCTCGACGCTGTCGGCCATGCGTTTGCCGGCGAGCTGCCAGAGCTCCTCGAACAGGTAGGGGGCGGTGACCACCGTCGGCCCGGCGTCGAAGGTGAAGCCGTTCTGACGGTAGACATAGGCGCGACCGCCCGGTTGATCGCGGCGCTCGAGCACCGTGACCCGGTAGCCGCGCGCCAGCAGGCGCACCGCCGCGGCGAGGCCGCCGAAGCCGCTGCCGATGATGAGCGCGTGCGGCGCTGACGAAACTGTTGGCGTGGTCATGGGAGTCCCCTCGTCGATCGTGGGCAGGGAGTCAAGTGGTCGCCAGCCGCGGCGCGAGCGCGCGGCGGCGAGCGGCGATGTGTGGGTGGGCGCGCAGC
>JBFYZW010000197.1:0-4881 GCA_041309305.1 Deltaproteobacteria bacterium
CCCCCCGGCGCCGCCCCGGGCGGGCCCGCCGCCGGCGACGCGCTCGAGGGCGGCGTGCACCCCGCCGGCCAGCGTCGATTTGCGCTCGGCGATGCAGCGGGCCATGGTCATCTGCGAGACCAGGTCCCGGAGCTCGCCGAGGCAGACGTGCGCGACCAGCTCCTGCAACCCGGCGAGGCCGCGCGGCCCGGCGAAGTCGAAGGCGGCAGCGGCGCTCGCCGGGTCGACGACGCGGAAGATGACTACGCCCTTGAAGCGCAGCGGGATGCCGTCGGCGCTCTCCTGGGTCATCGCGAAGCTCGCCTCCTGCTTGCTGCTCGGCACGGTGACCCAGGCGGCGCCGGGCCCGAGCAGGGCGCGGCGGCCGATGCCGAGGTTACGCAGCACCCCGCGGCGACTGACGACCAGGAACTCGTTCGGTTGGGCACGGACGAAGCGGAACATCGTGGCACCTCCTGTGCCATCATCGCGCCAGTCGCCGCCGGCGACGGTGCCGCACGGCACACGACGAGCGTGGCGGCTGGTGCGGCGCTCGGACCCGGGTAGAATGGACCGATGCGTCCGTTGGTCGAGCAGCGCCTGCGCGAGGCCGCGCTCTTCGCCCCGTTGGCCGCAGCGACCCGGACGCGGTTGGCGGCGGGCGCGGTGGCTCAACACCTCCCGCGGGGCGCTTTGCTCTGGCAGCGCGGCGAGGCCCCGGACCGGCTCGCTCTGCTGCTCAACGGTCGCTTGGACGTCGTGCGTACCACCGCCGCGGGCGAACGGATGATCCTTCGCGTGCTCGGGCCGGGGGCGGTGGTCGGCCTGTCGACGATCGCCGGCCAACCGCACACCGCGGACCTGGTCGCCGGCGAGCCGACCGAGCTGGTCCTGCTCGACGGCGCGAGGTTGCGCCAGGTGCTCGCCGCCGAGCCCGACGCGGCGTTGCGGATCATCGCCCACCTCGGCGAGCTGCTCGGCCAGCTGTCCGACGAGGTCGAGGAGCTCCGCTTCGCCAAGCTCGATGAACGGTTGTGGGCCTGCGTCAGGCGGTTGGGCCGCGGCCGGCGCGAGCTCCGCTTCACCCACGAGGAGCTCGGTCAGCAGATCGGCGCCAGCCGCGCCAACGTCTCGCGTGCGCTCAAGAGGCTGGAGCGGCGGGGTTTGTTGCGCTGCGGCCGCGGGCGCCTGACGCTGCTCGACCGCTGAGCGTCGTGTGCCGCACGGCACCGACCGGCCGGGGCCAGGCCGGCACACTGCGCTGATGGACCGCGAGCTGGTTCGCACCCTGCATCGACGCACGCGCCTGCCGCACCGGGCGTGTCACGCGGCGTTGGTCGAGGGTCTGGGGGACGTCGAGCTCGCGCTGGTTTGGTTGCGAGAGCAGGGCCACCTGGCGAATCGCAACTGGCTCTGGGAGCAAGGGGACCTCGGTCCGGATGCCTTCTGTGAGCTGCGCGTGACCCAGGCCGTCGATCTGCGTGACGTGGTGGCCGCGATCGCGCCGTTGGGCATGACGCGCGTCGACGACCCGGGGCCGATGACCTCGGGGTTTCGCGCACCGGTGGCGACCGCCCGCGACCTCTGGCTCGATCGGGCGAGCGCGTTGACCCTGACCGCCAACCGGCGCGGCGAGGCAGGCGCCAGCCTGTGGGGCTACGCGAGCATCAGTGTCAGCCGGGAACGGTTGTGGCTGGAGAATGGCTTTGGCTATGCCCCGCCCGAGTGCGTGGCGGCGCAGGTCGACGTCCTTGCCGCCGTCGCCCGCCGCTGCGGCGCCGCCGTCGCCAGTTGGTCGGTCGAGTACGGCGGCCAGGGGTACACGATTCAGCGGGTGGCCGGCGGTCGCACGGCTCGCTCCCTGGCCGATTATGTCGGCTTCCCGTTGGTCGGCTGAGCCCGGGCGTCGGCGTGTTCAGAGACGCGAGGTGGCCGAGGACGTGCGCGAGACGGACGGCCGTCGCTGATCGGGATTCACGCTCCCTCGTCTGGCTGGCGACGCTCACACGAGCGTCGGCGCCTCACTGAAAGCGCAGCGAGCTGACGCAGACGGCGTAGGCGCCGGCAACGTCCTTGTCGAGCTGCCACAGCTCGCCGTTGGCCGTGTTGACTGCCCAGCTCTGCGCCGGGGTGGCGAGCGCGTTGGTCGACGTCCACTGGTAGAGGTAGGGCGCGAGGCGCGGGAACAACGCGGTGTCGATCGCCGGGTCAGCGGCGGCATAGTCGGTGATCTGCACCAACTCGTGGACGTTCGGCAAACGCCAGCTGATCGTCCCGGTCGATAGACCCTCGCAGTAGGCCAGGGCCTGGGGCCAGGTCAGGCTGCTCGCCTCACCGATGTTGCACGCCGGTCCGCTCAGACCGGCCGGGCAGCGCTGCCAGCGCAGGCCGAGCGCATGATCGACGACATAGCCGCCCTCGAGTGCGGCGGTGGTCGCGAGCGGCGTGAAGCTGCCGCGTACGCAACGGACGAGAAAGGCGCCGGCCTTGCCGCCGTTTTGGATGCGGCCGCTGGCGAAGTCGACGACCCAGTGTTGGGTTGGCACCGAGACGTAGGTCGAGGCAGAGGAGAAGACGGCCGCCGGTGTGCCGGGGAAGGCCGTCGCCTCGATCGTCGCGCCGGCCGCGCCGTAGTCGGTCAGGCGCTGCAGCTCTTCGATGCGCGGCAGGCGCCAACCGGTCCGCCCGGCGAAACCGGCCCCGGCGTTGAGCGTGTCGAGCGCGGCGCAGTCGCTCAGGGCGTCGCTGAAGACCCGCGCCGCGGCAGTGCCAGAGCTGCAGTCGCTGCCGCCCAGGCCCAACGGGCAGCTCGTCCACTCCAGGCCAGTGAGCAGATCCCGGCTGATGAAGTCCGCCGGCCAGTCCCCGCCGGCCCGGGGGCCATCGAAGAGCGCCGCCACCGGTGTCGCTGCGTAGTGGGCGTCCTGCCCGAAGGCGCGCGCTGCCGACCCGACCGCGTAGGCCGCGGCGCAGGCCGCGTCGATGCTCCAGGTGTCGTCGATCTTCTCGGCGCACTGGGTCTGGCCGGTGTCGGGCACCGTGTGAACGAATGGCAGGCCGGTCTCGGCCGGGTCGCCGTCGCCCAGTGTCTCGTCGCCGCCGTCGGCGTCGCCCGCCGCTATGCAACTGTCGCCGTCGAGGACGCTGCCGTCGGTGCAGGTCGGGGCGCGGCCGCCAGGGCCGTCGACCTGTCCGACGGCACAGCCGAAGAGCACCAGCGCACCACTGACGGCCAACCACAAGTCGATGCAGCGCATGCGTTCGTCCATCCCTCGGCCGGAAGCGACCGCGGGCGGAGCTTGTAGGCAGGGTAACCCACCGTGTCAACGAGGTCGGCTTGACCGCTGGTCAACGTTCACGGTGCGCAGCGGCCGAGTGAGGGCCTGGGCGATGCCGGCGCCACGCCCCAGGTGGTGTAGCTCGCCGGCCGGAAGGCCGAGGTGAAGGCGGTGCTCAGCGCGGCGGTGCAAAAGCCGGCGCTCTCGAGCAGCTGGTGCACCGGCCGGCCGAGCTGGCAGCCGCCGCCGAGGTAGCCCCAGGGGGGCTGGAGCAGGCGCTGGGCGGTGCGCACCCAGCCGGCCGGCGCCTGTCCGTGCTCGCAGACCAGCAGCTGGCCGCCGGGTGCGAGCAGCCGCCGCGCCTTGGCCAGCGCGGCGGCGGCGTCGGGGACGGTGCACAGCGTGTAGGTGAAGACGATCGTCTCGAACGCGGCCGGTGCGTCGGGGTGCTCCTCGAGGGTCTCGGCGCGCAGCTCGTGCGGGATGGCCAGGGCCGTCGCCTCGCCGCGCGCTCTGGTGAGCAGCGCCGTCGACGGCTCCAGGCCGACCAGCGCGGTGACGCGGGCCGGATCGTAGTAGGGGAGGTTGTAGCCCGGGCCGAGGCCGACCTCGAGGACGCGGCCGCGGGCGAGCGGGATGAGCTCGCGGCGCAGTCGGTGCATCGCCGCGCCCCCGCAGGCCAGCGTGATGACGTGGGGCAGCAGGTGTTGATCGTAGACGCCCATCGGTCCCTCGCGTCGCGACGCCACTAAGATGATCACCCGATCGGCGCCGCGCAGCCAGGGGGCGCCGGTTTTTTGACCATCTGGCGGGGTCCACCTAGGATGGGAGAGCCCGAGTCCTTGCGCGAGGATGACGGCGCGGTCGCGAATCTCGGAGGGTTCTGTCGATGGCCAACCGGCGTGCGCCTGCGAACAAACGCAAGCCCAAGAAAGACGACGCGGCGCCCAAGAGCAAGCTGACCAGCCTGAAGCTCAAGGGCCCCTGGCACGAGGCGATCGCAGTCGCGCTCGGCTGCATCGGCCTGCTGACCCTGCTGGCCCTCGTCTCCTTCGATCCGCGCGACGCCTCGCTCAACGCCAGCGGCACCGGCGCGGCGCACAACTGGATCGGGCCGGCCGGGGCCTACTGGGCCGACCTGCTCCTCCAGGCGATGGGCGTCGGCTCCTATGCCCTCGGCCTCGGCTTCTTCTTCGCCGGCTGGCGAGCCCTGACCGGCAAGCGGATCCGCCCCGGCCTGCGCGAGCTGTCGGGCACGCTGCTGCTCATCGTCGCGCTCGGGGCCTTCTTTCACCTGCTGCTCGCCGGCCAGCCGCGGCCCTATCCACCCGGCGGCGTGCTCGGCGCGGTGCTCGCCGGGATCCTGGTCGACCACTTCGCTCAGGTGGGCAGCTTCGTCCTCTCCGGGGCGCTGGTGCTCATCTCGCTCGCGTTGACCGCCGACGGCGTGCTCGCGGGCCTTGGCTGGCGCGGCGTCGACGTCCTGGTCCACCTCGGCTCGCGGCTGCACGTCGCCTGGGTGCTGCTGCGCGAGCGCCGGCGCCGCATCCAGGAGGTGCGGGCGAGCGAAGCCGCCGCGGCACCTCCGCCGGCGACGCACTGGACGCTCGGTGACCTCGAGACC
>JBFYZW010000198.1:0-3989 GCA_041309305.1 Deltaproteobacteria bacterium
GGGCGACTCTGGGCTCACGCGATCATCTCCCGGCACTCGGCGTCAGATAGCCGGGGCGCGCCCCCCGGTCCAGTGTTTCGTCGCCGGCCGGCGGAGCGCGCGCGCCGGTCGAGCCTTGCTCCACGGCGCGGATCGGGTCAGATTGCGCCGATGGGGGTCGCTCGCCGCTCGACCGCGCTGTTGGCCACGACGCTGCTCACCGCCACCGGCTGCGAGCGGACGCTCACGCCGATCGACCTGGGCGGCGACGGCCGGGTCACCGCCCCGACGCCAGCCCCGCCGAGCGCGGCGCCGGGCGGCGTCGGGCTGGCGGCGATCAAGGCGCGCGGCGCGCTGCGCCTGCTGACCCGCAACAACGGCACGAGCTACTTCGTCCACCACGGTGAGCCGCTCGGCTTCGATTACGAGCTGGCCGCCGGCATCGCCGAGCAGCTCGGGGTCCGCCTCGAGGTGGTGGTGCCGAAGAACTGGGGCGATCTGATCCCGCAGCTGCTCGCCGGCGCCGGGGACCTGGTCGCCGCCAGCATGTTCATCACCCCCGAGCGCGAGCAACAGGTCCGCTTCACCACGCCGTACGCGCTCGGCCACATGCGCGTCGTCTGGCGCAAAGGTCGCGCCCCGATCGACGGCCCCGAGGCGCTCTCGGGCAAGACCGTGCACGTGCGGCGCAACTCCGGCTACTACGCGCGCCTCGAGGAGCTCAATCGCCTGTTCGCGGCCACCGGCGAGAAGCTGATCGACGTGGTCATCGAGGGCGAGAGCCTCGAGACCGAGCAGATCATCGAGGAGGTGGTGGCCGGGCGGATCCCCTACACGCTGTGCGACTACCACATCTGCCTCGAGAACAAGGCCTACCTCCCGGAGCTGGTCATCGGCCCGCGGGTCAGCGAGCCGCTGCCGCTGGCGCTCGCCGTCCACCCGGAGGCCGAGGATCTGGCGGTCGCGGTCGATCGCCACCTGGCGCGCATCAAGGCCAGCGGCGAGCTGGCAGCGTTGACCAAGCGCTACTACGAGACCCCGCGCACCGCCCGCGGCGCCGCGAGCGACAAGCCGGCGGGCAAGCGCCGCGGGCAGCTCAGCGCGCACGACGCCTGGTTCAAGGCGGCCCAGCGCCAGCTGGGCATCGACTGGCGGCTGCTGGCGGCGATCGCCTACCAGGAGAGCCGGTTCGACGCCAAGGCCGGGAGCTGGAACCGCGGCAAGGGGCTGTTCGCGATGCAGCCGGCCAAGGCGCGCGAGCTCGGCTTCGCCACCGACCTGTCCGATCCGAACGCCGCCACCGCGGCGGCGGCGACCTACCTGGTCCGCCTGCAGTCGCAGTTCGCCGGGGTGATGAACGAGGAGGCGCGCCTGCGCCTGACCTTGGCGGCCTTCAATTGCGGCGCCGGGCACGTCAGCGACGCGCGGCTGCTCGCCGCCCAGCGCCAGCTCGATCCGGACCGCTGGGAGAGCGTCGCCGAGGGGTTGCGCCTGCTCTCGCGCGCCGAGCACGCGGCGACCGCCGCGCACGGCTACGTCCGCGGCAGCGAGGTGGTCGGCTGGGTCAACGAGGTGTGGGATCGCTTCCGCGCCTATCGTCACGCGACCGGCGACCGAGACGCTGCAAGATAGAAACGGCGAGCGTGCGCACCCGGGCCGGGTCGTCGGCCCACCCGCCCGAGGCGAGCAGGTCCCCGCCGAGCGCGCCGACCTCGTGCTGCAGGTGCCGGTCCATGTCCCAGGCGAAGCCGCAGGCCAGCTGCTCGACCGACTCGGCGTCGAGCGCCTCGGGCAGCGACGCGATCAGGTGGTGAGCGAGGTAGTGACCGAGCACCTCGGTGTCGCCGAGGGCCCTGGCGGTGGTCACCAGCACGCCGTCGCGCGGGAAGTAGTGCCCGGCCGGCCCGCGCCGAGCCCCGGAGGGGAAGGCGGCGGCGAGCGCGGCATCGTCGACCAGGCGGATCTCGAGCGGCCGCCGGCCAGGCTCGGGGACGCCGGTCGCGGCGCCGAACATGGTCACCGCCAGGCGGATCTTGTCGCGCAACCACCGCTTGGTCGACGGGTGGAGCAGGTTGCGGCTGCGCACCACGACCCGTTCGTCGATCACCGTGCGCAGCGCCGCCGCCTCCCACTCCGGCATCACCGGTGGGCGCCGGCGGTGGACGTGCGGCATCCGCATCAGGCGCTCGAAGCGAGCCACGTACTGGGTGAAGCGATGGACGTGGACCTCCTCGTACTCCTCGCCGTAGTTGAGCTGATAGACGTCGGCGAAGTGGTGACCGAGCTCGTGGAGCACGTGGTTCGGCTCGTGCAGCGCCAGCGGCGTCAGGTAGATCAGGTTGCGCGACGGGTAGTAGAGCCCGAGCACCCGCTGGTCGCCGCCGAGCGAGAAGAGGGTCGGGTCGTTGAGCAGCTCGAAGGGCAGCAGGCGCAGCTCGAGCGGCTCGCCCGGCCGGCGGCCGCGACCGGCGTAGAACGGGTACAGCCGCGCGGCGCGCTCGTACAGCTGCCGCAGCCGCGCCGCGTCCTCGTCGGTGAGCCTGGCGACCGAGCGCACCGTGACCTGCTCGCTCAGCCGGACATGGTGCGGGTAGACGATCGCGCGCCGGGGCTCGCCGGCCGGTCGACGCACCGTCGGCGGGACGCGGGTCACGCGCTGCACGTGCGCGGCGTAGGCCGGCCGGGGCGCCGGCTCGGTCCAGTTGAGCGCCACGACGAAGGCGGCGTGGCCGGTGAGGCTGCCGGCGAGGATCACCAACCACACCCGATCACTCGGTGCGATACACTCCCACCACCGCGTCGCCGCGGCGCGCCAGCCGCGCGGGGCCCGCGGTCGCGGGCGAAGGATGATCCGGTCGTTCACCGGCGGGAGATCGGCACGCCGCCGGCGAAGCGGACACCCACACCGTCGCCGTGCGCTCAGGGCGCCGGGCAGGGGCCGAGGCGGTCGACGCCGGCGAAGAACTCGTCGGCGAGCAGCGTCCAGGCCTGCAGGTTCTCCGGCGTCCGGCACTTGAACGGCCGCGCCACCGGACGCCGCTCGAGAAGCACCTGGCGGTGCTCGGTGTAGTAGCGCACCGCCAGCTCGGCGCCGTACTCCTCGACGCCCTCACCGGCGTGAAAGGCGTAGAAGGTCCCCCCCTTGACCCGCGTCGTCGCCGGCGCGTAGGGCACCAGGCAGGCGTCCTGGCGCTGCCCGTCGCTCGTACAGCGCTCGAGGATCCGGCGATAGATCGGCTTCAGCACCCGCGCCGACCAACCACCGTGCGCCTCGTCGTTCAGGTGGAAGATCTCGTGCCACAACGTCGTGCGCACGCCCTCGGCGCCGCGCAGCAATGAGCCGTTGACGTTGTAACCGATGCGCCAGCCGCCGGCGTACGCGGACGGCGTCGCCCGCCGCCGGGAGAGAAAGAACGCCAGGCGGAGCTCGCGCCAACGGTAGTCGGGCGCGACACCGTCGGCCGCGAGCGCCGCGAACAGGGCGGCGAAGTCGCGCGCCGCGGCGCCGAGCCGCTCGAGGTGGACGCGCTGCGCCCCCACCGGCGCCTGCGGCACGATCTCGATCATCCCGCGCCAACCGCCATCCATCGTGTAGGCCTGCTCGAGCTCGACGCGCCAGCCGGCCTCGCGCCACAGCGCGTCGGCCAGCGCCAGCGCCGCGGGATCGCCGGCCAGAAGCTCCGCCGTCGCCGCCGGCAGCGCCGCCGGATCACCCAGGACGAGTGGGAGCAGCAGCACCAGGGCCATCGCGCCTCCCTGCCGGCCGTTGAGCCAGCGTACGGGATCGCGGGCTCGTTCGGCCAGCGGACACGACCGCGGTCTGACGCGCCGAGTCAGCCCGCGCCGGCGCCCGATTCTCGACGCCGACGCCCGCTCATGCCAGCATAGGCCGCATGCTGCGTGGTTCAGGGTGGGCGGTCCTCCTCTGCGCCGGCCTGCCGGTCGCCGCCCCCTGCCGCGCCGCGGCCGGCGCGTCGCCGGCGGCGATGATCGCCGCGCTCGAGGGCAAC
>JBFYZW010000199.1:0-11689 GCA_041309305.1 Deltaproteobacteria bacterium
GAGCTGCTGCTGCGCGAGCGCCCGCCAGGCGCGCGCCAGCGCCAGCTGCGCCGCACCGGCCAGGGTCGGGTGCCGCGCCGTGGCGCTCACCTCGACCGCGGCGAGCGCCCCGATCGTCTTGGCCGCCTCCGGCTTGCGCTCGGCGGTAGCCACCGCCATCCAGCCGTCCGCGAGCGGCCGGAACTCGACCTGGTGCAGCTTGCCGCCCTCGTGGATCGCGCTGCTCTCGACCAGCAGCCCGGCCGGCGTCGCCGTCACCTCGAGGCGCACCGCCTCGGGCTCGAGCAGCTGGCCGAGCAGCGCCAGCGCCCGGTTCTCCGCCGCCGCACGGGCCAGGGCGTGGTTCTTCATCCCCGAGGCAAAGCCGCGGGCGGTGACCGAGAGATTGCCCGCACCGCAGCCATTCGCGGCCAAAGCCGCCGCGGCGCACAAGAACACCAGACGAGCCATTGTTGACCTCCCGAGAACGCAGCGCCCAGCTGTAGCCCGAATCGGTCGTGGGTGACAAGCAACGCCGGTGCTGGGTCATCCGGTCGCAGCTGTCAGGATCCTCGCACCGACTGTCCCTGACGTATCGGGTCTTGAGCTGTGCTACACTCGTGCGATGATGGAAGGCTGCAGCGGTGCGGCGGACCGTCTCGGGGGGGATGCGCTGTGGGTGAGCCTTTCGCTCGCTCTCCTCTGTGACGGCTGCGGAGTGTCGACGGTGATACCGGCGGGCAGCTGCACGTCCGATGCCGACTGTCCGAACAACGAACTGTGCATCGACGGACTGTGCACGAAGCCGTGCATCAACGACGGTGATTGCCCACGACAGGACCAGATCTGCGTCGACGGCGCATGTCGGGAGGTCGAGAACCCCGAGTGCGCAGCCGACGCGGACTGCGTCACCCCGGGCTCGTGCCAGCGGCTGGCAGGCGCGAGATGCACCGCAGGCCGATGCGCCTACGAATCGCTCCCCGCGCAAACCCCCTGTGACGACGGCGTGCCGTGCACCTCGGACGGCGCGTGCGATGGCGCTGGCACCTGCGTCGCGACGCCGACCGAGTGCCGCTCGCCTCCCCCTGGCGTCTGCATCGACGGCGACCAGACCTTCCGCACGTATGGGGCAGTCGGGGAGTGTAACCTTCAACTCGACCTCTGCGAGTATCCGTACGTCGACAAGTACTGCGCGGGTTGCAGCACCACCTGTCTGGTCCGCTGCGCCGGGGTGATCTGCGACGACCTCGAAGCCGGCTGCCGTAGCAACGGATACTGCGTCCCAGACGACCCGCCAACCTGTGCCTACGACACTGCCGCCGACCACCTCCCGTGTGAGCGCTCGCCGGGCGTGAGGGGTGTGTGTGCGGCAGGCCGATGCCACGATTGCGCGACCGCCAACGACTGCGCTACCTTCCCCGGCGACCCGGAGTGCTTCACCACCGAATGCGCGAGCGGCACCTGCAGCTATCTGCCGCGAACCGGCGACCCCTGCGGCGTGGCTCTCTGTCAAGCAGGCTCGCTCACGCCAGTGCCAGCCTGTTCCAGCGCCGGCGCCTGTCTGCCAGCCACGGCCGTCTCTTGCGGCGGCTATCAGTGTGAGACCACCGACACGTGCCTCGCCCACTGCGCCAACGACCATGACTGTATCGCCGGTTACTTCTGTGACGTCGACGCGTGCGCGCTGATGGCGGCCAACGGCGACGCCTGCGCCTCGGACAACGCCTGCCTGTCCGGCTACTGCGAGAACAACATCTGTTGCGACGGCGGCCATTGCTGCCGTATGCCGAGCGACTGCCCCGCGGACTACACCGTGGCGCCAACCTGCACCGACACCAGCACCAGCACCGACTGCCAAGGACGCCGCACCGACCCGGTCTGCGACGGTTTCACCTGCAGCGGCAGCGTGGACAATGACGACCGCGGCTGCGCTGGCCTCGCACACGCCTGCGCCAACAACTTTGCTGACCTCGCCTGCACGTCCTCACCGACGCAGAACCCGCCAACCTGTCTCACCACCTGCACTGACAGCGCGCAGTGCAAGAGCGGCTACGGCTGTTCGGGGGGCGCTTGCGTGCTGTTGGTCGGCGTCGGCCAGAGCTGCACCGGCGTCGGTCAGGGGACCTGCAGCGCCGGGTTGCGCTGCGAGAACGCCATCTGCTGCGCCGCCACCGGTCCGACCTGCTGCACCAACAACACCCAATGCACCGGCGGCCTCGCCTGCAACACGACGGTCTCGTCGTGCCACGCCACATGCAACGACGGAACCAGCGACCGCTGCGCCGATCCCATCGGCGACTACTGCGCGAGCAACGCCTGCGTCGATAAACGAGCGACCGGGCAAGGGTGCGCGCAGAACAATCAGTGCCTGCTCGGGTTCTGCGTCGATGGGTTCTGCTGCGAGTCGTCGTGCTCCGCGCTCTGCGTGGCGTGCGCCTCAACGCTCACCGGACAGGGCAACGGCGCCTGCCGCTCGATCATCCGTGGGCAAACTGACATCGCGCCCACAGCGCAGTGCACCTCCGCCGGCGTTGGCTGCGACGCAGCGGTCTGTGCCTGCAACGGCGGCGGGACGTGCCTTCGCGCCACCGGCGTCGGCTGCGCGACTGGCGGCGAGTGTGCGTCGGGTGTCTGCGAATGCGCGGACCCCGCGTGCAGCACGCGCAAGTGCGCGAGTGCCGCCTGCGGGTTGTGCCAGTACACCGCCACCGGCACCTCGTGCAGCGCGGGACTCGGTCTGCCCACGGCGGTCGACGACGTCGGGGAGTGCGACGGCGCTCAATCCTGCTACGCCGGGAGCTGCCGCAAGGACGTCGGCCAGAGCTGCACCCTCGACGGTGAGTGTGGCAGCAACGCCTGTGTCTGCGGCAACAGCGACTGCAGCGTGCGCCTCTGCGGGCCCACCGGAGGCTGTCCGACTTGTCTGTTCTCGAGCAACGGCGCCGCCTGTGACGGGTCAAGAGCGAACGGCACGTCGTGTGCGGACGGCAATGCCTGCACCGTCGGCGACAACTGCCAGGCCGGCGTCTGCCAACCCGGCGCGACGCTGGTCTGTTTGACACCGCCGACCGAATGCTACGTCAGCCCCGGTTCGTGCAGCGGCGGTACCTGCAGCTACGGCTTCAAGAGCATCGGCGCCCCCTGCGACGACGGACAGTCGAGCACCATCAACGACGCCTGCGACGGCGCTGGCACGTGCGTCGGCGTCGTCGGCTCTGAGACGCTGTGGACCAAGGTCGGCACGTTCAACCTCGGCACCGGCACCGGCAGCCTCACGGTGACCGGCGTCGGCTTCGCACCCGACATCGTCTTCGTCCTCTCGTCGTACCAGACCACGACCGGGCCCAGCGACAACCACCGCTTCGCACTGGGCGTCGCGACCGACCACACCGGTGGCATGACGCAAGCGACAATGACGATGAACATGCCCGACGCCCTGGCGACGCCCTTCAGCGCGATGAACTCGAGCCGCGCGCGCAGCGGCCACGTGCTGCTCGGCGGCTTGCCCGGCGCAGAGCCCGAGGTCGCGATGAGCTCGCTGGACAGCGACGGCTTCACGCTCAATCGCGTGGTTCCGGCGGCCGCCGACTACATGGTCACCTACCTGGCGCTCGGCGGATCGGCGATCGAGAACGCGCGCGTTGTCGGCGCGCCCTACAGTTCCCCGTGCACCGGCCTCGGCTTCCAGCCAGACGCCACGATCTGGCTCTCCTCGTACTTCAATGAAGGCATCTCGTTGGGCGCCTACGACGGCACCCACCAGTACGTGCAGTCGTGGACCGGATTCGCCTCCGGCGGCGTCACCGATCTTTGGGACTGGATGCATATCGGTGTCGCGAACTCCCCCTGGACCGGGGGTGGCACCGCGATGACCTCGCTCGACGCCGACGGCTTCAGCTATGGCTCGACCTCTGGCTACGGCGTATCGTACGGCTACGTCCTGGCCATCCGCGGCGACGTCGTGCGCGTCGTGCGCGACAACGTGAGGACGAGCACCGGCACCTTCGACGTCACGGGTACACCGTGGACGCCCAAGGCGATGATCACTTGGCTCTCCTCGACGACCCTCGACTTCGCCTCCCTCGACGCGCGTGCCTGGCAGGGGACCTACGGGCTCGCCGGCTCGGCCGGTGTGACGGACGGCACGACCCAACGGGCCTTCTCCTGGACGGCAGAGGACGGCGTCAGTGTCACCAACACCGCCCGCGCCGAGGCGGGCGATCGGATCCTCATTCGCCGCGCATCTGGCGGCGCGCACGCGGTGTTGGGCGATGTCGCGTTCCAGAGCTTCATCGCCGACGGGGCGCAGCTCGACCAGACGGATGCGGATCCCGCGGGCATCAGATTCTTCGGCATCTTCTTCGGGACGCCGTGAGCGCCGCCGCGCCGCACGCTTCCGCGGTCGCAAGCGCGCTGACAAGCCTGGTCACTGCTGCGGCGCGATGTTACGCTGTTTGGAGAAGGCGGGCGGGAGCATGAAGCTGGTCGGCGACCCAGAGGGCATCGAGGCGTTGAAGGTCTTGCACGCCGCCGACAAGGAGTACCTCAAGTTCCTGGTCGGCGAGGCGAAGTCGAACACCGACCTCTCGGCCCGCTTCAAGTCGAAGGAGGGCAAGAAGTACGTGCTGAAGCTCTCGCTCGCCAGCGGCGATCTCGAGGTGCAGCCGGAGTGAGGCGCCTCAGGTGTCCATCAGCTCGTCGGTCATCATTTCGCCGAGCTGGCGGGGCAGGGTCGAGACGTCGGGCACGACCAGGTGGTGCGCGTAGGTGCTCTTGACCGTCTCGCACCCCGGGCCGACGCCGATGCCGATCACCTTGATCCGCTCGTCCTCTTCGAGGCGCTTGACCGCCTCCTTCTGCTTGGCGTTCCCCTGGCCGTCGGTCAGGTAGAAGATGATGCGCTGCTCGGCGCGGCTGTCGTGCAGCATCTGCGCCGCCGCCTGCAGCGCGGCGAAGTCATCGGTGCCGCCGCTCGGCTGGAGCAGCGGCAGCATCGCCTCGCGCGCCGTCTCGTCGGCGTCCTTGTCGAGCGGCTTGAGCACGCGCGGCCGGTTGTTGAAGGCGAGCGCGCCGTGCGCGATCTTGAGCTCCGAGAGCGCCTCGAGGAAGACGACCAGGGCCTCCTTGGCCGCCTGGATCTTCTGGCCGTTCATGCTGCCCGAGATGTCGACGCAGAAGACCGCCTCGACATTGCGGTCGGTCGGGTCGTCGCGGCGCAGGAAGACCTTCGGGTCGCGCTTGCCGGTCGCCTTGAAGCGGAAGTCGTTCTGCAGCGCGCGCCGCAGGTCGTAGATGCCCGACTTGAAGTGACCGCGCAGCTCCGGGACGTTGTCGCGCATGAAAAAGTTGCCCAGCTCGTCGACCATCTCCTGGATGTAGCGGCCGTGCTTCTTGCGGATCTGGCCGTAGCTGGACAGCCGCGCCAGGCGCGCCATCTCCGCGTCGCGCAGCTTCTTGTCGAAGGCGCTGAGCATCTCGTCGATGTCGACGCCCTTGTCCCCGTGCACCTGGTCGTTGCCGCCGAGCCCGCTGCCCCCCTTGCCGTCGGCGCGCGCCTTGGCCCGCGCGTCGTCGGCGTCCTTGATCTTGCTGCCCAGCTCCTTCGCCGCCCCCTTGAGCAGCTCGTCCAGGTTGCGCTTGGCCTGCTCCTCACCGGCGGTCGCCGAGGGCTTCTTCAACGGGTCGTCGGGGATCTTGCTCGGCCCACTGCCGCCGGTCAGCCCGTCGCCACCGCCGCCCTGACTCCCGTCCGGCGGTGAGGCGTTCGGGCTGGCCCCGCCGCTCTGCTGGCCGCCCTGTTGGCCGCCTTGCGCTCCTTGCGCGCCACCTTGCTGACCGCCCTGCTGGCCGCCCTGCTGGCCGCCTTGCTGGCCGCCCTGCGCTCCTTGCGCGCCACCTTGCTGACCGCCCTGCTGACCGCCCTGCTGACCGCCCTGCTGACCGCCCTGTGCGCCTTGCGCGCCACCTTGCTGACCGCCCTGCTGGCCGCCCTGTGCGCCTTGCGCGCCACCCTGCTGGCCGCCTTGCTGGCCGCCCTGTGCGCCTTGCGCGCCACCTTGCTGACCGCCCTGCTGACCGCCCTGCGCTCCTTGTGCGCCGCCCTGCTGGCCGCCTTGCTGACCGCCGTGCTGGCCGCCCTGCTGGCCGTCTTGTGCGCCTTGCGTGCCGCCCTGCTGACCGCCTTGCTGACCGCCTTGCTGACCGCCCTGCTGGCCGTCTTGTGCGCCTTGCGCGCCGCCTTGCTGACCGCCCTGCTGGCCGCCCTGCTGGCCGTCTTGCGCGCCCTGCGCGCCGCCTTGCTGACCGCCCTGCTGGCCGTCTTGTGCGCCCTGCGCGCCGCCTTGCTGACCGCCCTGCTGGCCGTCTTGCGCACCCTGCGCGCCGCCTTGCTGACCGCCCTGCTGGCCGTCTTGCGCGCCTTGCGCGCCGCCCTGCTGGCCGTCTTGCGCGCCTTGCGCGCCGCCTTGCTGACCGCCCTGCTGACCGGGCTTGGTGTCCTGCGTGTCGTGCTGCGGCTTCCAGTGGTTCGGATCGCTGGCGCCTTCCTGGATGTCCTTGTCGAGCAGGCGCTTGTAGATCGGCCAGATCTTGTCGCGGATGACCTCGAACGAGGCCTTCGCCTCCGCGTCGGACTCCTTGCGCGTCATGTCGTCGAAGCGCAGATCCAAAAAGTCCGGCAGCCGCGTCGCCTCGGCGACGTGGGCCCGCGCCTCGTCGATGGCGCGCAGCACGTCCGGGTCGGTGACCACCGGGTCGGCCTTCTTGCCGGCGGCCCACATATAGATGAAGGCGTAGCCGAACTGCTTCGCGCGCGGCACCTTGTGCTTCGCCGCCGCCTCCTTGCGCTTCTCGACGTCACGGAAGTCGGTGTACAGCTCGCGCATCATGCTCGGCACCCCGGCGTAACGCTCCGAGATGATCCGGTTGATGCGCACGTCCTCGAGCGCGTTCCAGAGGAAGTGGAAGGCCGAGTTGTTGATCTTGTCCCCGGCCGGGATGCGCGAGTAGAGCCGGTGCGACAGCTCGTGACAGATGACGCCCATGTTGTAGTCGTCATTGTGCTCGAGCATGTCCTTGATCGGGTAGGTGATCTTGTTGGTCTGGAAGTGGTACGCCCACCAGTCGCCCGGCTCGAGCCGAAGATCGAAGTCCTTGCCCAGGCTGCGGGCCAGCATCGTCAACCGGCGGTGCAGGTTCTCCTGCCGCTCGAGGTCCACCGGCGCCGCGCCGGCAGCCTTCTTGTCACCGTTGACGCCGCCGGTGGTGATGTCGCGGGCGACGCCGTCGAAGGTGTCGGCGACCGGCGCCTGGCCGGTGTGCTTGCGCACCGCCTTCTTGCGCCCCTTGGTCACCGCCGGCTGGTCGGTCGCCGGGGTCGGTGCGCCGGGGTCGATCGAGCGGCTGGTTGGTTTGATGGGAAAGTCTGGCATCGCTCGCCTCCGCCCTCAGCGGGCTCCCTTCCCCAGCGCCCGCGCCGCCGGCAGACGCAGCGCGAACAAGCCGTCCAGCGCCGCCGCCGGTCGCTCGACCGGCGCGACGACCAGAAGCCGCGTCGTCTCCTCGAGACGCCGCACCTCGCCGGGCAGGTTGAGCTGGCCGGCGATGATCTCGGCCAGGACCTCGCGCACCGGGTCGGGCACCTCGGCGCCGACCAAGACGACCAGCGCCGGCCGCTCGCGCAGCTTCTCGGCCACCGTGCGCCGGAGCGAGCCGTTCTTTGGCACCGACGCCGCGTCGCGCAGGTCGAGCAGGTTGGGCTCTGCCCAGGCGCCCGTCGCCGCGGCGAGGATCTCCGCTGTCGGCGGGTTCGCGCCGTAGACGAGGATGGCCTGGCCGCTCTTGAGCGCGCCGTCGAGCAGGGTTGTCGGGGTGGTCATTTGGCCATCTCCTCGGCCTTCTTCAAGATCGCCTCGCTGTCAGCCTGCTCGGAGATCGAGGCGTAGTAGGCCTGCACCGCGAACAGGTAGGCCTGAGCCTCGCCCAGCTCGGCGCTGAACTCGCTCACCATCTTCAGCGCCCCGAGCACCTGCCGGATCGAGTAGACCGGCCGGTCCGCCTCGCGCAGCTCCTTGCCCAGCGTCGCGGTCTCGTAGCTCTTGGTGATCCACAGGTGCAGGTCGGTCAACGTCTCGACGATCGCCTCGGGGACGCCCATCTTCCCGCCCACCACCTTGCCGATCTCGAGGATCTCCTCCCGGGTGTCGATGTCGGGCACGTTGATCATCGTGAAGCGGTTCTGCATCGCCTTGGACAGCTTCTCGCGCCCGCCGTAGCCCTTGGTCGGCGGGTTCATCGCCGCGACGAAGCGGAACTCGGGGTGCAGCCGGATCTCCTCGCCCTCCTTCTCGTTGAGCACCAGCTTGCGCTCGTCATCGAGCACCGAGTTGAGCCGCTCGAGCAGCGCCGGGTTGCCGAAGTTCAGCTCGTCGCCGAGGAAGAGCCCGGGGGTGCCGTCCGGCCGGCCGGCGTTGAGCAGCAGCCCGTCCTTCCAGCCCTGGTCGTCGTACCCACCGATGAGCTGCATCCCGTCGGTGCCGGCGGAGAAGAGCTGGCGGTAGTAGGGCTGGCCGCGCAGCATCGCGTACATCTTGGCGATCGCCGTCTTGCCGCAGGCGCGCACGCCCATCATCGCGACGTTCTCACCCATCTCCAGCGCCTTGGCCAGGCGGTAGAGCACCTGCTTGGTCCGGTCGGTCAGCACCAGGCGCGACGCCTCGGGCGGCACCAGGTTGTGCCCGGTGTCCATCTTACGCACCTGGACGTCGCCGATGGTGAAGCTGTCGGCGTCCTCCTTGAACTCGAGGTTGGCGTAGAAGCTCGGGCCGCTGTAAGGCATCGCCGTGTGCAGGATGTCCTTGACCGCCTGCTGGTCCTCGGCCTCGAACAGCCCACCGTAGTAGACCTCCTCGACCTCGCGGCGCATCAACGCGTCGTCGCCGAGGCCCCCGCCCTGGAACTTGATGAACCGCTCGGCGACGCGGAACAGGTTGCGCAGCGTGAAGGCGACGCCGCCGCCCTTGCGCCCGATCGCCCCCTCGTCGGCCATGCGCGCCAGGTTGTCGTGCACCGCCACCAGCTTGGCCAGCTCGACCTCGGGGATCTTGGCCCCGTAGATGGTCTTGACGATCTGGGTGATGTCGCTCTGGGTCAGCCCGTGGGCGTAGACGTTGTTCCAGCGCGAGCGCATCGCCTCCGACAGCCGCGTGCGGCCGGCGTAGGAGGCCGGGTTCATCGTCGCGAAGACGCGGAAGTTCTTGTCCGGCTTGATGACCTCGTTGCGGTGCTCGGTCAACACCAGGTTGCCGTCGTCATCGAACAACGAGTTGAGCCGCTCGATCACCTCCGGCCGGGCCAGGTTGATCTCGTCGAGCAGCAGCACCTCGCCGCGCTTCATCGCCTTGATCACCGGGCCGTCGACCCAGCGCGGCTTGAGCTGCACGTCGAGGATCTCCTTGACCAGCCCCTGCTTGGTCAGGCGGGCGAAGGCCTGCTCGCCGAGCAGCTCGTCGAGCTGGTAGTCGAGCGCGATCGCCTTCAGGCGCGCGTCGGACATCGCCGCGAGGTCGACGTCCTTGTAGCGCTTCTCGCCGCCGACGTAGCGGCCGAGCAGGTCGGAGACGTCGGTGTAGTAGGACAGGTTGATGCGCCGGTACGGCGCCCCCGCCTTGCAGGCGATGTAGCGCACCGCCGAGGTCTTGCCCGAGCTGGTCGGCCCCTCGAGCAGCACCGGCCGCTTGAGCCGCCAGGCGGCGGCCAGCAGCTTCAAGTTGCGCTCGGTGGTCGGCGTCATGATCAGCCGCGCCTGGGCCTCGCGCGGCACCATGCGCGTGTCCTTGTCGGCGCGATCGTTGGCCTGAATCTCGAGGCCGGCGACCGTGACCAGCGGGCCGTCGAGCTTCTTCGCCGCGGCGTCGAAGCGCTCCGCGGCCACGCCGCCGAGCTCCTCGTCTGCCTGCTTGAGCGGCACGACCCGGGCGAGGTCGGCCTGGTAGAGCTGGGAGAGCGCCTTCTCGGCCAGCGTCGTCGCGTCGACGTAGACGGCGCTCGCCTGCACGGTCGCGACCAGCTTGGCGATCGCCTCCGCCTTGTCCTCCGGCTTGGCCTTGATCGTCGCGGTGACCGCGTCGTTGATCGCTGCCTCCGCCTGCGGCGCGACCAGCTTGATCGCGTCGGGCGTCAAGGCCTCCTTGACATCGTCGGCCGAGAGCTCGCCGGCCCCGACCTTCGCGTCGACGAAGTCGGTGATCCGCTTCTGCAGCGCGCCGCCGGTGCCGGCCAAAAGCGCCCGCTCGAGCAGCGCCGAAACGAAGCCGACCGGGTCGTCCTGGCCGAAGCGCTCGAACAGCTTGGTCAAGGTCTCGGTGGCGAGGGTCTGATCGGCGGCGAGCGTCGCGCCGAGCTGCAGGCGCCAGAAGTCCGGCTCGCTCTTCGGATCGGCGACGCTGGCGAGGGCGAAGCGCAGAGCCGGCCCGTCGAGGCCCTGCAACGCGACCGCGACGTTCGACCAGGTCTCGGCCTGCTCGGCGGAGAAGCCCTTGGCCACGATCAGGTCGCGCAGCGTCTCCTTGGGCAGCGCCGTGTACAGCCCGCCGAGCACCGCGAGCGCGCCGAGGTGGTCCCAGCGGCCGACGCTCTGCGTCGCGAGCTCGGTCAGCTTGTCGGCGCCGAGGCGGTTGACCGTCACCGGCGCGACCTTGCCGCCGAGGCGCCCCTCGACGCCGGCGGCGAGCAGCTCACCGAAGTTGAACTTTGGCTCCTCGTCGCCGAGCAGCCGGACGAGCGCGGCGCGCTTCTCCTCGGCCGAGGCCGAGCCGGCCGGGTCGAGCACCTTGAGCGACTTGCGCAGCGCCTTGTCCGCGTCGGGCGTGGCCTGCGCCGCGACCAGCGCCTGGTAGGCCGGGTGCAGCTTGATGTTGAGCGGTTGGCCGTTGGCCTGCTGCAGGTTGACCGTGTCGAGCGAGACGCTCGCGGCGTTGGCCATGCGGACGATCATCGGGATCGCCTCGTCGGCGGCGTACTGGGCCGGCACGACCGAACGCAGGTAGGTCTGGATGTTCTGCTGCGCCTTGACGATGCCGAGCTCGGCCAGCCGGGCCTGGACGAGAAAGACGCGCGGGCTCTGCATCTGGTTGAGCCAGTGCGGGATATCGCCCGCGCCGCTCAACTGGGTGCGCAGCGCGTTGTCGCTCAGCTGGAAGAAGCGCGGGTCGCGCGCGTTCCAGAACGGCGTGTAGGGGTCCTCGAGGGTACCGAGCGGCGCCGGCTGGACGAGCACCGCGTTGTCGACGCGGCGCGCCGGGATGGCCGCGCTCTCGCCCTCGACCCGCAGGTTCAGCTTGGCCATCGCGTCGGTGTAGGGCGCGTGGTTGGCCAGGTTGGTCCCGCCGACCATCCCCATCTGGTTGGGCGCAAGGCCACCGCGCCGCGCGATCCGCGCCACCAGCTCCATCACCTCGGCGTCGTTGTGCAGGGCGGGCTTGAGCTGCTGGCTGGTGTAGTGCGGCAGGTACTGGGCGTCGAACAGGCCGAGCTCGAGGCCGCGCTCCCACAGCTTGAGCACGCCAACCTGCCAGGCGCGCTCTTCGCTCTGCCCGGCGACGTTGTACGGGGTGGTGTAGAGGTTCTTGAACAGCTCGATCGACGGGTCGGTCATCTCGAAGACCGTCACGTCCTTGGCGGTGACCCGCTCCTGGATCCCCTGGCTCATGAA
>JBFYZW010000200.1:0-17088 GCA_041309305.1 Deltaproteobacteria bacterium
CGACCGCGCCGCGGCGCGCCATGAGCGCCTGCTGGCCAAGCGCCGCGACCTCGAGCGCCTGCTCGGCCTGTTGCCACAGGAGGGCGCCGCCGAGCCCTCCGGCGCGGACGAGGACCAGGATCTGCTCACCGGAGTCGACGTCGAGATCGACGACCCCTCCGAACCGACCGTCTGATCCACACCGACCCTCTCCGCGGCGCGCCGCGCCTTGGTTGGCAGGTCGGGAAATCACCTACACGCGGCTGCCCACGATCCGCTGCTCGCACGACCAACGGTCCAACCAGCACCTGGAGGCCGAGTCATGCGTACGATCAACTGGTTCCCCCGCGCCCTGGTCGCCGCCGCCCTCGCCTGGACCGCAACCTGGTGTGACACCCGCGCCGCGGCGGCCGAGCCACGCGCCCCGGCGCCGTCCGCCGCGATCAAGAGCGCCGAGGAGGCGGCGAAGGTCCTCGGCCAGCCCGCCGCCGCGCGCTCGCTCGGCGAGCCGCTGCCCGGTAGCGCCGAGCTGGCCAAGACGCTCGCCCAGGTCCACACTGACCCGGGCGACCTGCCGCAGCTCCAAGTCCAGGTCGACGGCAAGACGCTCGACCTGCCGCTCGAGCACACCCACGTCGCGGCACGGATCACCGGCCACGTCGCCCGCGTCGAGGTCAAGCAGACCTACCAGAACCCGTTCGCCTACCCGATCGAGGCCATCTACGTCTTCCCGCTGCCCGAGAACAGCGCCGTCGACGCGATGAAGATGGTCATCGGCGAGCGGGTGATCGTCGCCGAGATCAAGAAGCGCGACGAGGCGCGCCGGGTCTACGACGAGGCCAAGCAGCAGGGGCACACCGCGGCGCTGCTCGAACAGGAGCGGCCGAACATCTTCACCCAGTCGGTGGCCAACATCGAGCCCGGGTCGACGATCGACGTGGTGATCGCCTACGCGCAGACCTTGACCTATGACGCCGGCGGGTACGAGTTCGTCTTCCCGATGGTCGTCGGGCCGCGGTTCGTCCCCGGCAACCCGACCGGCCACGCCGGCAGCGGCTGGTCGCCCGACACCGACCTGGTGCCCGACGCCTCGCGCATCACCCCGCCGCTCATCGGCGGCGGGCAGCGCTCCGGCCACGACATCTCGCTCGAGCTCACGGTCGACGCCGGGCTGCCGATCCGCTCCTGGACCGTGCCGACCCACGACGTCGACGAGCGCGACGCGGCCAAGGGCCAGCTGTCGCTGAAGCTCGCCGCCCACGATGCACTGCCCAACCGGGACTTCGTGCTCCAGTACGCCGTCGACGGCAAACAGGCGCAGGCGACGCTGCTCACCCACTTCGCCAAGCAGAACGACGGCACCTTCGCGTTGATCGTCCAGCCGCCGACGCTCGACGTCGACGAGCTGGTCGGCCAGCGGGAGATCGTCTTCGTCGTCGACGTCTCCGGCTCGATGTTCGGCGTGCCGCTGTCGATGTGCAAGGACGCGATGGAGGAGGCGCTGCGCCGGCTTCGCCCGGTCGACACCTTCAACATCATCACCTTCGCCGGCGCGACCGCCAAGCTGTTCAGCGAGGCGCGCGAGGCCAACGACGCCAACATCAAGAACGGCCTGGCCTTCGTCAGCGGTATGCGCGCCGGCGGCGGGACCCTGATGGCCGACGGCGTCACCGCGGCGCTCTCGCCCGAGGTCGGCTCCGGCCGCCACCGCTACGTCTTCTTCCTCACCGACGGCTACGTCGGCAACGAGGCGCAGATCATCGGCCTGGTCAAGCAGTTCAATGACCAGCTGAGCCGCAAGCAGCAGCGCGCCCGGGTCTTCGGCTTCGGCGTCGGCTCGAGCGTCAACCGCCACCTCCTCGACGGCATCGCCACCGCGGGCGACGGGCTCACGGTTTACGCCTCGACCCGCGAGGATCCGCTCAAGGCGGTCAACGCCTTCTACCACGTCATCGACCGCGCGGTGATGACCGGCCTGCAGGTCGACTGGGGCGACCTGCGGGTCAGCGAGGTCTTCCCGAAGGTCCTCCCCGACCTGTTCGCCAGCCGACCGCTCGTGCTGCACGGCAAGCTGCGTGGCGACGGGCGGACGACGATCACCGTCAGCGGGCGGGTCGGCCGGCGCCTGGTCGAGCTGCCGGTCGAGGTCGAGCTCGACCGCTCGGGGCAGAACGCGGTGCTCGACACGCTGTGGGCCCGAGCCAAGGTCGCCGAGCTCGAGCGCGACCTGGCCTACAACGGCAACTCGCCCGCGACGCTCGCCGAGATCACCGAGGTCGGCCTCGCCTACCACCTGGTCACGCGCATGACCAGCCTCGTCGCCGTCGATCGGTCGAAGAAGGTCAGCGGTGAGGCGAAGACGATCGTCCAGCCGGTCGAGGTGCCCGAGGGCGTCGACGCGAGCATGGCCGCGCCGGCGCAGGCGCTGATGGGCCGCCACGCCAGCCGCGGCTACGGCGGCCCGCCAATGGCCGCCGAGGCAGCGGCGAGCCCGTCGCTCGACGGCGCTCCGCCGAGCAAGATGCGCCGCCCCTCGCCCGTCTATCGCCAACCCGAGCGCGAGCGCCGCGACTCAGTCGCCACCGCGACGCCGGCGGCGCCGGTCGGGCTGGTCAGCGACCTCAGGGTTCAGGGCAGCCTCGACGCCCAGGCGATCCACCAGCTGGTCGCCCAGCGCCGCGCCGCGCTCGAGACGTGCTGGCGCGACTCCGGGGTCGGCGCCGCCGGCACGGTCGAGGTGCGCTTCTTCGTCGCCCCCGACGGCAAGGTCCTGCAGGTGCGGGTGCGCGGCCGGAGCCTCACCGACGCCGGCCTGCTCGCCAAGCTCACCGCCGAGATCAAGCGCTGGAAGCTCCCGGCGCCGCGAAGCGGTGACACCGTCGAGGTGCGCTTCACGCTGCAGCTCGGCCGCTGAGCCGACGCCGCCGCGCGTCCCCCCCCCACGCTCAGGCCAACAGCACCGCCGCCGGGAAGTGAGCCAACGCCACCCCGGCGCGTAGGGCGCCCCCGTCGGCCTCGTGCTGTTCACCAGTGAAGAGGTTCACCCACCGGGTCGGCGCCCCGTCGGGCAGCACCAGCCGCGTCTCACCCCAGACCGGTCCGATGGGCAGCTGGCCAACGCCGACCACGCGGGTCAGGAGCTTCGGCACGACGACCAGGAGCGTCCGCCCGCCACCCTGACGGGTGAAGCCGACCAGCGACTTGCGCTCGCCCTCCTCGATGCGCAGCGGTGCGTAGGAGCCGGCGGCGAACAACTCGGCGTGCTCGCGCCGGCACTGCAAGCCGCGGTGGAGCAGGTAGAGCTTGACCTGGCCCGACTCGGGCGTCGCGAGCAGGCGGGCGCACAGCGCCGGCGACGGGAGGTCGGCGCGCAGCTCCTCGAGCAGCCGCCGCCGGCGGGCGAAGTCGACCGGCCGGCGGTTGTCGGGATCGACCAGCGACAGATCCCAAAGCTCGGTGCCCTGGTAGAGATCGGGCACGCCAGGGACGGTGAGCTTGAGCGCCGTCTGGCTGAGCGAGTTGAGCCAGCCGTAGAAGCTCACCTTGCGCCAGAAGGGCAAGAAGCGCTCGAGGAAGCGCTCGGCGTGCGGGCCGCGCAGCAGCGCCTCGACGAAGGCGGTGCAGGCGTGCTCGTACTCGGTGTCCGGCTTGACCCAGGCGGTGTGCACCTTCGCCTCGCGCACCGCCTTGACCGCGTGCTCGGCCAGGCGCGCGACGTACTCGTCGCTCACCTCGCCGCTCATCGGGAAGGTGCCGAGCAGGACCTGGTAGAGGTAGTACTCGTCGTTGGCGTCGGGGCGCAGCTTGCCGTGATGCATCTGCTTGCGCGCGCGGTTGAGCCGGACGAGGTCGCGCAGCAAGCGCAGCCACTCGCGCGGTAGCTCGGAGAGGACGAGCAAGCGGGCGCGGACGTCCTCACCGCGTTTGGTGTCGTGCGTCGCCGAGCAGTTGAGCGCTGCCGGCCAACGCTCGGCCCGCTCCTTGGCGAAGCCGTGGAACTCGCCAACCCGCGCGCCGAACCGCCCCGGGTGGCAGCCGACCTCGTTGAGCGCGATCAGGCGATTGTAGACGTAGAAGGTCGTGTCCTCGCACCCCTTGGCCATCAACGGCCCGGTGACCTGCTGGACGTCCATCAAGAAGCACTGCAGCTGGACCCGGAAGGCCGGATCGGCAGCTGTGCGCGGCAGCTCGATCAGGAACTGCTCGAGGAAGTCGAGCTCGTAAACCAGCCCCGGCGCCGCCTGGCGCGCGGCGTTGACCGCGTGACGCAGGTAACGCGCGTCGTCCTCGCTGAACGACTCCTCGTCGACGTAGGTGCGGTAGACCGAGACGAAGGCGAGCACCTCGACCAGCGCCCGCTTGAGGCCGTAGAGCGTGATGTCCCGGCCGAGCCGCGCCTCGCCGGCCAGGCGCTTCAGCTCGTGCGCCAGGTTGTCGATGTTCCCCGCCAGATGCTTGCCGATGATCAACCGCCGCTTGTCGGCCAGGGTCTCCTCGAACTGGCGCGGCTCGAGGGTGAAGCGATAGTAGATGCGGGTGAAGGCGTCGCGGCTGCGCCGGTTGCAGTACAGCGCCAGCGTCGCGGCGATGAACTCGTAGCCGGTCGTGCCGGCGATCGGCCAGCGCGGCAACCGCTCGCCCGGCTCGAGGATCTTCTCGACCACCAGGTAGGTCTCCGGGTGGCGCCGACGCAGCCACTCGAGGTAGCGCCGCGGATGGTAGAGGCCGTCGATGTGATCGATGCGCAGGCCGTCGACCAGGCCGCGGTCGACCAGCTCGTCGAGCTTGCGGTGGGTCAGCGCCGCGACCGCCGGGTCCTCGACCCGCACGCAGATCAGCTCATTGATGGTGAAGAAGCGCCGGTAGTTGATCTCCTCGGCCGCGACCTTCCAGAACGACAACCGGTAGTGCTGCTCGGAGATCAGCTGGTCGAGTTGATCGCGGGCTGCCTCATCGGCCCGATTGAAGCCCTCGACCGACGCGTCGACGTGGGCGCGAATCACCGGGCTGCCGGCGTACAGGTCCCAGAGCATCCGCTTGCCGTGAGCGGTCTGCGCCGCGCGCACCGCCCGGTCAGCGATGGTCGCGGTGGTCTGCAGCAGGTGCCGCACGCCGTAGAACTTGATCAGGTCGGCGTGATCCGGCCCAAGGCGCCGCTCGAGCTCACCGAGCTCGGCGGAGAGCACGCGATCGTAGCTGCGCAGCGCCAGCGGATAGCGCTGGTCGTAGTAGCGCAGACAGAGGCCCTGCTCGTCAAACGCCAGCCGCAGCTCCCCGGCAGCGAGGCAGGCGCCGTAGAACTGGCCGAGGAACGGCGCCAGGACCCGGCCGCGCAGGCTGTCGTAGTGGTGGTCCCAGTTGATGTCGAAGACCGACGCGTACTCCGAGTCGCGCCCCTTCTCGAGCACGTCGACCAGCATGGCGTTCTCCTTGGCGAAGGCCATGTGGTTGGGCACGATGTCGAGCAGCAGCCCCATGCCGCGGGCCTGCAGCGCGGTGGCCAGCTGCACCAGCCCACCCTCGCCGCCCAGCTCTGGATTGACGGCCTGGGGGTCGACGACGTCGTAGCCGTGGTTGCTGCCCGGCCGCGGGGTCAAGATCGGCGAGGCGTACAGGTGCGACACCCCGAGCTCGGCGAGGTAATCGACCACCTCGCTGGCGGCGGCGAAGTCGAACGCCGGTGAGAGCTGCAGCCGATAGGTGGCGCGCGGAGCCGTCATCGCACCTTGACCCCCAGCCGCGGCGCCAGGGCCGCGAACGCCGCGAGCCAGGCCTGCGCCTGCACGTCTCCCTCGGCCGCGCGCGCCTCGAGGGCCGGCCGGTGGCGGCGGTCGAGCGTGAAGTGGACGTTCTGGGCCATCCACAGGTCGAGCTCGAGCTGCAGCGGCTCGACGGCGACGAGCAGCCCCTCGACCCGGCGCAGCAACTCGAGCCGCTCCGGATCGGCCTCGAGCTCGAGCATCGCCCGGTTCACCCGCCGCGACACGGTGAAGGCGGCGGTCACCCGATCCGGTTCGACCCCCCAGCGCCGCGCCTCCTCGTTGGCGCGGCGCAAGAGCTCGACGTCGACGGCCTCGCCGGCCATCAGGTCGAGGAAGTCAGCGCTGTGGATCAACTCGGCGATGCGCGACAGAATGCGCGGCAGCGGCATGCCCATCCGGCGCGTGACCTCGAGCGTCGCGTAGTGCTGCTCCTTGAGCCGGCGCAGCGTCCGCTCGACGTCGTCGAGCGCCGCGTCGAGGATCTGGCCGACGATCTGCCGCTGCTGATCACGGAACAGATGCCACAGCGAGTAGGCGCCCGACTCGAAGTGCTTCTCGATCAGGCGCACGGTCCCGGCCGCGTCGCCGCGGGTGAAGCAGTCGCGGATCTCACCGCGCATCTCGGCGAAGCGCTGCTCGTCGATGAACGGTCGCACCCCGCCGGAGAGGTTGTGGTCACCGAAGTAGATGACCGCGAAGCTGAGCGTCTGCTCCTCGCCGGTCACCTGCGAGCGCAGCGCCACGCGCCCGACCCGGAGGCGCAGCCGGCCGAGGTCCTCGCGCAACAGAGACAGCTGACGGGCGTCGAAGCAGTAGACCTGCTCGCGCTCGCGGTAGTCGGCGAACAGCGAGTAGACCGCGTAGTGGGCGCCGACGCGCGTCAGGTCGAGGATCGCTGGCTCGATCAGCTGGGCGAAGACCCCGCGGGCGGTGCCAAACTCGGGGATGTTACTCGGCGCGCGCTCGAGCAGGGCGGCGAAGGTCTCGGTCAATTGCAGGTGGCAGGCCGAGCTGGCCAGCTGCATCGCCCGGGCGGCGTAGCCGAGCACCTGCTGCGTCTCGAGCCCGGAGACCTCGTCGAAGAACCAGCCGCAGCTGGTGTACATCAACAGCGCGTGGCGCTGCAGCTCGAGCAGCTCGAAGAAGGTGACCTCCTCGGCCGGGGTCAGCCTCCGGATCGCGTGGCGGGAGAGGAACGCCGCGCGGGCCTCGGGTGACCGGTCGAGGATCACCGCGATGAAGTCGTCACGCGCCGCCCACGGATCGGCGCACAGCCGGCTCATCTCGCGCACGTAGGCGGTCGCCAGGTTGTCGCGCAGCCAGTCGAGCGCGCCGCGCAGCGGCGCCCGCCACTGTTGGTTCCACCCCGGGTGGCCGCCGGTATTGCAGCCGCAGTCGGCGCGCCAGCGCTCGACCCCGTGGACACAGCTCCAGGAGGAGTTGGGGAAGATCTCCACCTGGTAGGTCGGCGGGTGCAGGGCGAGGAACTCACCGTAAACGGTCAACCTGGCCGTGGGTGAGCGCTCGAGGTGGTAGAGCCCATAGGCGAGCGCCATGTCGCCGCGCGCGTGGTGATGACCGTAGGACTCCCCGTCGGTGGCGACGTGCGCCAGTTGCGCCTCGTCCCCGGGAGAGAAGGCGCCGAGCAGGCGCGCGGCGAGCCGCTCGCCGCTGTCGAGCAGGCCGGCGAAGGCGAGGTCCTGGGCGATCGGCCCGTCGTAGAAGAAGAGCGCCAGGCTGCGACCGGAGGGCAGCACGCACTGGTAGGCGCGGCGCGGATCGATCCTCGCCCCCGAGACGTCGTGCCACTGCTCCTCCCCGAGGCGGCGGACACGCTGCGCCTGGCGCGGCGCCAGCACCGTGAAGCGCACCCCGAGCTCGGCCATGATCTCGAGCGACTCGAGGTCGACGGCGGCCTCGGCCAACCACATCCCCTCGGCCTGCCGGCCGAAGCGGTGCGCGAAGTCGCGCAGCCCCCAGAGGATCTGGCTGCGCTTGTCGCGCGACTCGGCGAGCGGCAGGATGATGTGGTTGTACGCCTGCGCCATCGCCGGCCCGTGCCCAGCGAAGCGCTCGCGGCCGAGACGATCGGCCTCGAGCACCGCCTGGTAGGTGCGCGGGTCATGGCGCTCCAGCCAGGTGAGCAGGGTCGGCCCGAAGTCGGAGCTGATCTTGGCGTAGTTGTTCGACAGGTCGATGATCGCACCGTCGCCGTCGAGAATGCGGGAGGTGGCGTTCGGCGCGTAGCACTCGGCGGCGACCCGCTCGTTCCAGTCATGGAACGGGTGGGCCGAGTCCTGCACCTCGACCGCCTCGAGCCACGGGTTCTCGCGTGGCGGCTGATAGAAGTGCCCGTGGATGCAGACGTACCGTTCCCCGCTCACGCTCACGCTCCGTTCTCGAGCACCAGCGCCGACCAGGGCGCGACGCGCGGCGCCGGCGCACAGATCGTCGCCGACCCGCCCCAACGCGCGTCGGCCGAGGCGAGCACCAGCCGCTCACCAGCGCAGACGTCATCACGCGCCACCGTGTCGTCACCGAAGTTCAACCAGCAGCGCACCCGGCGGTCGTCGCGCGCGCGCTCGAGCACCAGCGCCGTCGCGCCGCAGCGGCGCACCGTGAGCTCCCCGTCGTGACAGCCGAGCGCCGGGTGCTCGCGGCGCAGGCGGAGCAGCTCGCGGTAGAACCCGCGCAACTGCGCGTGCACCCCGTCTCGTTGCTGCTCCCAGTCGAGCCGGCTGCGCGTGAACGTCTCCTCGGCCTGCGGGTCGGGCGGCTCTCCCTGCCAGGCGAAGCCGCGGAACTCCGCCTTGCGGCCGGCGCGCACGGCCGCGACCAGCTGTGGGTCGCCGTGCGAGATGAAGTAGAGGAACGGCGCCGCCTCGCCGTACTCCTCGCCGGCGAAGAGCAGCGGCAGGTAGGGCGACAAGAGCACGGTCGCGGCGGCCAGCTTGGCCTTCTCCACGCCGACGAGCGAGATCAACCGCTCGCCGAGCATCCGGTTGCCCACCTGATCGTGGTTCTGGGCGAAGACGACGAAGCGCTCGGGCGGCACCCCGTCGGTGGACGAGCCGAAGTGCTTGCGCCGATAGCGCGAGTAGCGCCAGCGGTAGACCAGGCCGTGCGCCATCGCCTCGAGCAGGTCGTCCGGCGCACCGAAGTCGGCGTAGTAGCCGCGCTGCTCCCCGGTGAGCAGCGCGTGCAGTGCGTGATGGAAGTCGTCGGCCCACTGCCCGTCGAGGCCGTAGCCGCCCTCGGCGGGGCGGCGGATGAGCCGCGTGTCGTTCAGGTCACTCTCGGCGAACAGCCGCGCCGGGTAGCCGCGGGCGGCGCCGACCTCGTCGGCCACGCGCGCCAGCTCGGCGAGGATGTGCCGGGCGCCGAAGTCGTAGATGCCGTGCACGGCGTCGAGCCGCAGACCGTCCAGGTGGTAGTGGCGAAGCCACTGGCGCACGTTCTCAGCCACCAGCGCGCGCACCGGATCGCTGTCGGCGCCGTCGTAGTTGATCGCCCAGCCCCAGGGCGTCTGGTAGCGGTTGGTGAAGTAGGGCCCGAACGAGTAGAGGTAGTTCCCCTCCGGGCCGAGGTGGTTGTAGACCACGTCGAGGAACACGGCCAGGCCGAGCGCGTGCGCCCGATCGACCAGCGCCTTGAGCCCGAGCGGCCCGCCGTAGCTCTCCTGCACCGCGAACGGGTAGACGCCGTCGTATCCCCAGTTGCGCGCCCCGGGGAAGGCGGCGACCGGCATCAGCTCGATCGCCGTGACCCCCAGGTCGGCGAGCTCGGCCAACCGCTTTGCCGCGGCGGCGAAGGTCCCCTGGCGCGTGAACGACCCGACGTGCAGCTCGTAGAAGACCAGCTCGCGTTGGGCGACGCCCCGCCAGGCCGCGTCGGTCCAACCGAAGGCCGCGTGGTCGACCAGCGCCGACGGGGCGTGCACGCCGTCCGGTTGCCACGCCGACGCCGGATCGGGCCGCTCCTTCTCGCCGTCGAGGCGAAAGGCGTAGCGCGCCCCGGCGCCGAGTCCGTCCACCTCGATCGACCATAAACCGTCGTCACGCCGGGTCATCGGCAGCCAGCGCTCGGCCGGCGTGACCAGGTGCAGCTCGACACGCACCGCGGTCGGCGCCCAGACATTGAACAGGCAGGTGCCCCGGTGATCGAGATGTGCTCCGGCTCTCATCGGCGCTCCGAATCCGGACGAGCGAAGGTCGCAGGTGAGCGGTCATGTAACCACGGTCGCGCGCCGATGACAACCTCGGCTCAGCCGCGCTGCGACGCGCGCCCCGGCAGCCAGCGCTCGAGCAGCGCCGCCAGCGCCTCGAGCCCGATCGGCTTGCTGATCTGATCGTCCATGCCGGCGGCCAGACACCGACGCAGGTCCTCGGGCAACGAGTAGGCGGTCACCGCGACGATCGGCGTGCGCGTCTCCCCCCGCTCCGCGGCGCGGATCTGCGCCGCGGCGGCGTAGCCGTCGAGCACCGGCATCCGGCAATCCATCAGCACCAGGTCGTAGCGACGCGCCGCGCAGGCGGCGACCCCCTCTGCGCCGTTGGCCGCGACGTCGACCGTGCAGCCGAGCCGCTCGAGCATCGTGCGCAGGACCTCGCGATTCAGCTCGTTGTCCTCAACCAGGAGAACCTTCCCCGGGCGCACCGCCGGAAGGGCGGGCGACGCGACCTCGGGCGCCGGCGCCGCCGAGCGGGCGAACGACCACTGGCACCAGAAGACCGAGCCCTCACCGACCGTCGAGCGCACGCCGATCGCCCCGCCCATCGCCTCGACCAGCCCCTTGGCGATCGCCAGCCCCAGCCCGCTGCCCTCTTGCCCGACCTGCCCTTGCACGAACGGCTCGAACACCTTGGCCTGCTGCTCGGCGCTCAACCCCGGGCCGGTGTCCTCGACCTCGAAGCGCACGCCAACCGCCGTCGGGCTCGCCTCGCCACAGCGGACACGCAGGACCACCTCGCCGGCGCGGGTGAACTTGACCGCGTTGCCGAGCAGGTTGGAGAGCACCTGCCGGGTGCGCGCCGGATCGCCCTGGACGACCCCGGGCACCGCCTCGTCCCACGCGAGCCGCACAGCCAACGCACGGGGCGCGGCGAGCAACCGTTGCAGGTCGACCAGCGTGTCGCACAGGCCGCGCAGATCGAACGGCACCGCGGCGAGCTCGAGCTTGCCCGCCTCGAGGCGGGCGAGGTCCAGTAGCTCACCGATCAAGGCGATCAGCCCGCGCCCGCTGCGCGCCGCCACCTCGAGGTAGCTGCGTTGGGTCGGCGTCAGCTCGGTCTGGAGCAAGAGGTCGTGCAGGCCGACGACGGCGGTGAGCGGCGTGCGCAGCTCATGACTGCCCGAGGCGAGCAGGTGGCTCTTGGCCGCCAGCGCCCGCCCCGCCTCGGCCTCCGCCTTGCGCCGCTCCTCGACCTCGGCCCGTAGCCGCGCCTGCGCGGCGCGGCTCGAGTGCTCGAAGTAGAAGGCGACGAGCGCGGTGAACACGGTCGCGGCGAGCAGCCGCGCGGCGAAGCTCGCCTCGTAGACCGCGGTGACGCCCCACACCCCCGGGACGAACAGGATGCCCGCGGACGCCGCGAGGTAGACGAGCGTCAGCGCCGCCCCGCGCCCGACCCCGAGCGAGAACATCGCGAACAAAGGGAGAAGCGGCAACCAGAGGTGGCCGGTGCCGGCGTTGCCGCCGGTGGCGAGCAGGTAGAGGAACAGCACCATCGCCGCGCCGACGCCCATCCAACCGCCGAGCAGTGAGTCTTTGCGCCGGTGGTGAACCTGGATCGCGATGGTCATCGCCACCGCCGCGACGACGAGCACCAGCGCCACGCCCCAGTTCGCGTGCACCACGCTGTCGACCGCGAACAAGAGCGCGACGAGCCGACCGATGAAGGCAGTGGCGCTGTGCAGCGCCGAGCGCCGGCGCTGCTCCGGGTCGGTGGGATCGACGCAGCCGCGGAGGAGATAGGCCTCGACGTGGTTGGCCAAACGGGTGATGACGCTCACGCGCATCGCGGTCTCGGTGCCGCCAGGACCATAGCCCGGCCGAGCCCGGCGAGCCAACCCTTCCCCCCGCGCCGGTTTGCGCTTGCCAACCGGCGTCCGAATGGCTAGATCTCGGCTCGGATGCGGGCGTAGCTCAGTTGGCAGAGCATCAGCTTCCCAAGCTGAGGGTCGCGGGTTCGATCCCCGTTGCCCGCTCCACCCCCCCAATCATAGGTGCTCACCCGCTCCCGGGCGGATTCGCGCTCGCGCTCGCGGAGGACCGCCTGCGTCGCCTGCTCACCGCCATCAAGACGAGCGCCGTGACCAACCCGAAGCCGGAGAAGGAGGCGCCGGAACCGCAGGCGCACCCGGTATCCGGCTGCCCGCGCCGCGCGTCCGCCGCGCGGAACTCGACGGTGGCCGTGGCCTCGAGCGCCACACCGCCGGCGGTGGCGCTCACCGCCGACGTGCAGGGTTCCCCCGAGGTCAACAGCGCCGTGTAGGTCCCGTCCCCCTGATCGGCCGTGGCGGTGAGCTCGCCGCAGCTGGCGGCGATCACGACCTCGAGGCCGGCGCCGAAACGCTGCGCGTCGGTGCGCACGGGGGTCACGGTGATCGTCGCAGCGCTCAGCGCGTCGGCGGGCAGGACCGCCGGCTGGGCGGTGAGCGTCGACGCCGCGGGATCGACCGTCAGGCACTCCACCGCGACCAGCGCCACCGGTGGCGGCGTCAGCGTCGACAGCGACACGCCGTTGACCGTGACGGTGACGACGATCGGTTCGGTCGCACAGCTCCGACTGCACAGCAGCGCGCGATACTCGCCGGCCTGGACCTCCTCGACCGCGCTGAGGGTGCCGTACGAGGCGATCATCGCCACCGCCTGCCCCGGCGGCAGCGCCGCACCTGCGGCGTCGAACAGGTACAGCGTGAGCGTCGCACAGGTCGTCCCGTCGGCGACGATGGTCGTCGGCTCGGCTTGCAGGATGGCAGCGGCCACCCGCAGGCAGGTGAAGGTGACGCTGGCGGTGTCACTCACCCCGAGGTCGAGGATGCTCGCCGCGACGATCGCCGGCTCTGGCCGGCAGCTCTCGGAGCGCAACCGGGTCGTGTAGGTCCCGTCCTCGACATCGATCACCTCCTCGAGGGTGCCGAAGTCGGCGCTCACCTGCACGTCGAGCCCCGCGCCGATCAGGTCGCCGGCCTCGTCACGCGGCGTCACGGTGATCCGACTGAAGGCCTCGCCGTCGGCCAGGACCACCGCGGGCACCGCCTCGACGGTGCTCTGCGCCGCGTCGACCGGGAGGAACTCGATCCAGGCGCTGACGTGGCTCTGCACCTGGCCCATGCCCGCAGCCTCCGGCACCACCTCGACCAGCTCGGCGGTGGCGTCGGTGACCGACACGAAGGCCGTGCCGTCGGCCCGCGTCAAGCCGGAGAGGCTCGACCCGCCGACCGCGGCGCCCTGCAGATCGGTGTCGACGACGATCGCGGCGCCCCCGACGGAGAGGGATAGCGCGTGCTCGCCGGCCACCGGAGCACCCAACGCATCGACCACGATCAACGACACGCGTTCGTTGCCGTGGATCACCGCCACGCCGTCGTCGGCGCTGGCGATGACGTGGTCGGCCACCGCCTCGCGGACGCGGAAGTCGAACAGACTCTCCGCCGACCCGACCAGGCCGACCGCGTCGGTGGCGGTCACGCGCAGGCGAACGTGCGTGCTCTGGGGGCCGTCGACCAGCCAGGGATAGCTGCCGACGTCGGAGATATCGGCGGCGAGCGTCACCGCGAAGCTCAGGCCGCCATCGATCGACTGCTCGATCGTCACCCGATCCCGATGCTCGTCCACGGTGTCCCAGGTGAGCGCCACCGTGGCGCCCAGGTCCAGGACCGCGCCCTGCGTGGGATAGGTGATCTGCACCGTCGGCGCGGTCAGATCGAGCGCGAAGCTGCCCTGGTGAACGGCCGTGTTGCCGGCCAGATCCTCCAGGCTCACCTCGACGCCGACCGTCCCCTCACCCTCGTCGCCGACCACCGCGTAGTCGTAGACGAAGGCCAGGTCGTCTTGACTGCCGAGCACCGCCGGCCGTCCCCCGCCGGCGACGATGGTCACCTGAGGCAAGCCAGCCAGCGGCTCCGCAGCTTCGAGCTCGAGGCGCAGCGCGGAAGCCGTGGTCGCAACCGGAGGGGTCACGACCAGCTCGGCGGCCAACGGCGGCGGGTTGAAGTCGAAGACGATCGCGGTCTCGGCCGCGCCCGAGACCCCGGCGAGGTTCTCGCCGGCGACCGAGATGGTGACCGGCGCACCACCGGGATCCAGCGTGCTGACCTCGGTGCCCGCGACCGTGTAGGTGAACGAGTAGGTCGAGCCGTCGGTCCCGGTGTGCGTCGCGTCGCCCCCTCCCGCAACGCTCACCCGCGGCAGCCCCGCGAGCTCGTGCGAGGCCGTCACCGTCAAGGTCAACGTGGTGCCGGCGCGAACCGGTCCGGCCGGTGCCGACTGCACCGCGAGCACCAGCGGAGTGGCCAGCACCTGAAGAGTCGCGGTAGTGACCACGCCGCAGTTGCCGGCCGCGTCGATCGCCCGCACGCCGAAGACGTGCACCCCGTCGGAGAGCGCGTCGTCGGGCGTCTGATACCACGCCGACGCCGTGTCGACCGTGCAATCGGGCACTGCGTCCCAAGCGATGGAGTAGCCGACCACCGGGGACACTGACGCCGGCACAGACCACGAGAGGTAGGGGTCGTTGTCGGTCTGCCAGGTGGCCAGGGCGATCGCCTCGCCCCCCGCCTCGGTCAGCGCGCCGAGCCCGTCGACCGCGTCGGCCGCGTCGTCGACCTGCACCGTGAGCGAGGCCACCGGGCCGCAGTTGCCGGCCACGTCCAGCGCGCGAACCCGGAAGGTGTGGACGCCCGCCGCCAGGGCATTCGCTGGCAGGGCAACGCTGCCGGTATCGCCGCCGGCAACCTCGAGCTCCACGCAGTCGGGATCGGCATCGATCGCGTGGGAGTAGCCGGCGATGGGAGAGACGCGAGCGCCGGTGTCTACCCGGAAGTTGAAAAAGGGATCGCGATCGGTGGTCCAGCCCGCCGGTGAGATGAGCGCGCCGCCGTCGGCCGTGTAGGCATTCAGCGAGCTCAGTGCGTCGGCGGACCAATCGATGCTGAAGGAACGTGAGGCCGTGGCCGAGCCACGGCGCGCGAGGTCCGTGGAGTTCGCCGACACGAGGCACATGTTGGCCCCCTGGTGACGACAGTACATGGCCGTGCCGACGGTCAGCGTGAGGCTCTCGTTGCAGGTGCGCGCGGTCAAGCTCCGCGTCGTCACGCCGTTGCTCACCACCTGCCACCGACAGCCAGCGGTGTCGATGCCGGCGCCATCGTCGCTGTCGTCGACCGCGACCGCGACGTTGGCGTTGTGCCAACTCCCGGCGGCGGGGCTCGTGAAGCTGGTCGTTGGGTTGACGAGGTCGACGGCGATGGCCCGCGCCGAACCCCAGGTCGACCGCGTCGGCAGCACCGCGGGGTAGTCGCCGTTCGTCGCGCGAATCGAAGCGGCGTGGGAATGGCCGTGGATGGGGGTGAAGGTCCGGTCGCACCCGCTCGGGCAGAGCGTCAGGGTCCGCGTCGCCGGCGCGCTGACGGTGTCGAAGACCGTGGTCGCGCTCGTCTGGTCGACCAGGGTGAAAGCGTAGGCGGAGATCCCGCTCTCGACGTCGGCGGCTGCCAGCCAGGTCAAGTCGAGCCGCGTGTCGTTGTCCCACGCGGGGTTGGACAACGCGTCGTCGGCGGTATCCGGCGTCACCGCCGACGGCGCGGTGTTGTCCTCGTACCAGAAGCGATAACTGAGGTACCAGTTGGTCGACAGCCCCACAGCGCTCCCTTCGACGGTGTCCCCGCACGCCGGCGTGAGGTCGGGGGAAACCAGGTCGTTGTTCCAAACCCCGGCCGACCCCAACATCGAGGTCGACGGACACACCCAGTGGTTCCCCACCGAGTCGTCGGCGTCGGCGGTGTCCACATCGAACAGGCCGAAGTAGAGACAGACGGTCGTGCCGTCGCCAATCGTCGCGCTCAGGCTGTGGTCCGCGAAATCCCACGTGCCACAGCGGTCGTCCGGCCCGTCGGCGTCACAGACCGAGTGGTCGACCAACACAGTGCGGTCTGCCCTGGCGATGGCCGCGTAGTAGCCGAGGTCGGGCGCGCCGTTCAGCGGCCAACCGTCGTACTCGTCCGCGACGTTGCACACGTTGTCCACCCGATAGAACGTGACCCGCGCCGACAACGTCGCGCCGGCGGGCTCGGCGACCAACACCAACGCGAAGACGATCTCGAGCGCGAGAACCAGGGCACGGCTCATCACTGACCTCTCGAGGCGAAGGAGCCAAGCACGCGATCGCCAACCGACAGAGTGTGTGACGCGTCGGCTGCGCGTGTCAATCGGGCCGCCACCAACGCACGCGCGACGCCAACCGCCGAGCCTGCGCCACATCATCTGCTGCAGCGCCGATCCGACGTTGAGCCTCTCCTCCGGCTTCTCGGTCTACCTCTAGACCGCGGGCGGGCCGGGCGGCTCAGCGTCGTCGATGGTCCGTAACGTCACCAGCGTCGCGCCCCACCCGCCCGCATCGCCTCCGGCGAGCTGAAACCGCGCGACCGCGGGGTGGCGCGCGAGGGCGGCGTGGACCGTACGCCGCAGCGCGCCCCGCCCCTTGCCGTGGATGATGCGCACCTCGGCGATGCCGCGCGCCCGACACAGGTCGAGGTAGTCACCGACCAGCGCCCCGACCTCGCGCGGTGCGAAGGTGTGCAGGTCGAGGACGCCGTCGACCGGCAGCGCCGTTGGCTCGCCGTCCTCGCCCTCCTCTGGCACCACCTGCGCCGCGACGGGCGTGTCAGCGCGTCGAGGCCAGAAGGCGACCACCCAGACGGGCAAGAAGAGCACCAGCTCGACGCCGAGGACGTACAACCCGCGGGCCGAGAACATCCCGGCGCCGATCGGCGCGACCGGGATCGGTCGCCAGGGCGCGAAGAAGCGCGCGTCGGAGAAGGGCCAGAGGATGGCCATCCCGAGGCCACCGTCGGTGAACAGATCGAGCAGGCCGTGGCTGCCGACCACCAGCGCAACGGTGAGCCCGACCCGCACCGCCGGCCAGCCGAGCGCCCGCGCCAGCCCGAAGGCCAGCGCGCCCACGCCGAGCGCGACCACGAGCGAGTGCCCGGCGCCGCGATGGCCCCAGGGGGCGCCGTACGGCACGCCGAGCGCGAACGCCACGACGTCGAGGTCGGGCGCCAGCGCGAGCAGCGACAGCGCGATGCGGACGCTCCAGCGCCGCGGCGCCGGCGTCGCCCGCGGGGT
>JBFYZW010000201.1:0-2817 GCA_041309305.1 Deltaproteobacteria bacterium
TGGTCGACGTGCTGCAGCTGCTCTACAGCTCGCGCAAGAGCGGACTGTTGCGCCTCACCGGTCCGGCCGGCGTCGCGACGATCGCGCTGAAGGACGGCCTGATCGTCGGCGGCAACAACGCGGCGCGCGGACGCCACATCGGCCACGTCCTGGTCGAGCAGGGGGCGGTCAGCCAGGCGGACGTCGACGCCGCGCTCGCGGCCCAGCGCGAGGCGACAGGTGATCGCCGACCGCTGGTCGCGACGCTCGTCGCGCGCGGCGCGCTCACCGCTGAGGTCGGGTGGCGGGCGCTCGAGCGATTGATCGAAGAGTTGGTCATCGATGTCCTCAACTGGAGCTCGGGGAACTTCGCCTTCGAGGTGGGCAGCGTCACCCCCGCGGACGACTTCCGTCATCTCGCCGACGGCGTGCTCGACGGGCGAGGTCTCGACACGCAGAGCACGCTGCTCGAGGCGCTGCGCGCCATGGACGAGCACAACCGCGCCGGCCCGCCCACCGAGGTGGCGATCGACCTCGACGCGGCCTTCTCCCCGATCCCCGGCCCACCCCCCGCGACCGCGCTCCCGGAGGAGCACACCCCACCACCGGAGGCATTGCCAAACACTGAGCGCGCGGCGGCCTTCGGACGGCGCGCGCTGACAGCGGTGCGGCCGTGGGTGATCCGCGCCCGCGCGCGGTTCGACGCCCTGCCTCGGCGCAGCCGTTGGGTCGTGGCCGGCGTGGCCGGGCTCGTGGTCACCCTGCTGCTCGCGCTGGTCGCCTTCTCGGGCGACGACCGGCCATCCGACGAGCCCGCCGTCTCGGCCACGCCGCCGGTCGAGACACCACCAGCCCCGACGGCAGCGGCTCCCGAACCGGCGCCGACGCCGCCACCCGAGCCGGCAGCGACCGGCGAGACGCCGGTCGTCGACGACGCGGAGGTCCTCGCGCCGACGAAGAAGGTGGTCGGCAAACGCAAGGGGAAGAAACAGAAGGGCAAGGACGCCCGGTCGCTGTTCGACGCCGCGATCGGTCCCTGAGCTCTCAGAACCGCCCGCGCACGCCGACCCACGCGCCGCCGCCGGCCAAGGCGGCGGTCACCTGCGCCTCTCGACTCAGCACGAAGACGTCGACCGCCCACGCGGCGGCCCCGAGCGCCATGACGCCGGCGCCGACGCCCAGGAGGGTGTTCGCGGTTCGGGCGGCGGCCCGCGCGTCTCGATTGAGGCGCTGCGCCTCCGCTTGACTCGTCCCCGAGCGCAGCTCCACCGTCGTCCCCGTCCCGACGACGCCGCCGACGCCGATTAGCACCAGCCCCGCGCCGGCGAGCCCGAGCCCGGTCCACCGCACCCACCGCGACGGCGAGGCCTCGCGCTGCTCGGCCTCTTCGACCGACGGCGCGTCGACCACCGCCACGGTCGGCGCCGGCCCGGTCGGAGCAGGCGGCGAGACGGCTTGCGCCGGCTTCGCCGGGGCGTCCAACACCGCCGGGCTCGCGGCTGCCGGCGGTGGCGGCGGTGGCGGCTGCAACGAGGCGAAGGTCAACGCCCGGGTTTCGCCCGGCAGGACCATGACCTTCTGCTCCTCGTCGCCGATGCGAACGATGTGCGGGCCGGGCAGCAATGCGAGCGCGCCGTTGCGCGTCGGCGCCGGCGTGCCGTCGACCAACACCGTCTCGGGCGCGTTCTCGATCGTCACCGTGCCGGGAGTGATGATGCCGACGACCTCGAAGTAGGTTCGGGCCAGCTCGACCTTGACCGCCTCGCTCGAGGCCAACTCGAGCGTGATCTCGCGCGCGACCGACGCCGTGGCCACCGAGACGGCCGAGAAGACCACCCGGACGCCCCCCGCGGGGTTCGCCTGGCCGCGGGCCAACACCACCTCGCTGAGCTTGTTGTTGCGCCCGATCTTGGCCAGGCAGCGCAGATCCGCGCCGCACTTGGCCAACCGCTGGCGCAAGGCCTTGCGCGGCCCGTCGCCGATGAGCAGCACCTCCTCGCCGTAGAAGGTGTTCGCCTGGGTGAAGAAGGCCTGGACCTCGGCGAAGATCGGGGCGTCGATCCCCTTGTCGGGGAGGAAGACGACGCCGGCGCGGTGCTTCTCCGGCCCGGCCTTCGCCGGCGGTTGAACCGCCGCGCCGAGAGCCCCAACGAGGACCAGGGTGATCATGTGTGCTCCTCCATGTCTGCCCCGCGCCGTCGACGACCAGCGCCGAGAAGCTACGTCGGAACCGGCGAAGAGTCTACCGCCGGCGTGGCGTTGGCGCGCGTCTCAGGGCGAGAGCTCGAGCACCAGGTCGCGATCGACGTCCCGGTAGAGCTGCAGGTCGAGGACGTCGCTGGTCACCGTGCGCAGCGCCACCGGCGGGTCGAACGACGCGCTGGTCTGACGGCGCAGGCGCAGCGGGTACAGCGGCGCGGCCCCGGTGAGCGCCAAGGCACGCCAGTCGGCGGGCACCGCGAAGACCACCTGGCCGGTGCCGGTCAACCCGGCGGCGGTCGCCGGCGTCGCCGTGACCGCGAGCGCGGTCCACCCCCCCGCGCCGAGGTACTCCCAGACCAGGAGCGCGTCGCTGACCGACGCGCGCGGATCGACGGTCAGGTGCACGCCGGAGACCGGCGAGGCGAAGGCGAGCAGCAGGGTCGCGTTGTCGTGGTCGAACGTCAGCGGCGATGCGGTCGCCGCGTCGGCGAGCTGCTCGTCGGGGTTGCCCACCAGCCCGCCGTGGGCCAGGTTGAGCTCGCCGCTGACGCCGTCGAAGTAGACCGCCCTGGCCACCGGCTCGAGCGCGGCGTGATAGTCGCGCCCGCTGGCCTGCACCACTCCGTCGAGGCGGAC
>JBFYZW010000202.1:0-10013 GCA_041309305.1 Deltaproteobacteria bacterium
CGTCGCGCGCGAGGCGCGACCGGCCGAGCCACCGCCGAGCGCGCCGGTCAGCGCGCGGGGTGAGCTGTGGATCGAGACCGACCCGGCGGTGGAGATCTCGGTCGGCGGCCGGCGCCTCGGACGCACACCGCTGGCCGCGGCGGTCGAGCTGCCGCCCGGGCCGCACACCGTGACGCTCAGCGACGAACGGCTCGGCTTGCGCGCGAAGGAGAGCGTCGAGCTCCGCCCCGGCGAGCGGACCGTGCTGCGCCGCAGCTTCAGGACCGGACGGCTGATGGTCTTCGTCTCGCCGTTCGGCGAGCTGCGCGTCGCCGGCGTCGCGCGCGGTCTGACGCCGCTCGACGCGCCGATCGAGCTGGTCGAGGGCCGGCACGCGGTGCACGCCACCTGCGCGCTGACCGGCAAGAGCGCCACCGAGCAGGTCGAGATCGTCGCCGGCCGCCAAACGACCGTGAAGCTGGATCTGCGCTAAACGGGAGCCGGTGTGCTAGGCTCCAGTGACGGGCGACGCGAAGCCCGGCACGAGGCGCCCCTGTGCAGTCCTGTCCCTTTGCACCTCGGATCGCTCACCCGCTCGGGCGCGGACGTCGCCGCCGCGCGGCCCGGCTCCCCTTGCTCGCGGCGCTTGGGCTCTGGGCCTGCTCGTCCGCCCTGGACCTGCGCGGCAAGGCCTGCGACGCCGTGCACCCGTGCCCGGACGGGCTGGTCTGCGACTACGCCGCGGGCTCCGCCACCGGCGCGTGCCGCGACTGGCTGACCACGGGCGATCGGGACGGAGTTGACCCCGACGGTGGCGACCCCGGAGGCGGGGATCCTGGCGGCGGAGACACCACCGGCGGTGACACGCGGACCGACGAGCAGACCCCGCTGGTCAGCGTCGGAGCGCGGGCGCTGGTCGCGTTGAACGCCGACGACTGCCCGGCGAGCATCACCACTCCGCCGCGCACGATCGCGGCCGGCTCCACGGTCGTGCTGGTGGCGTGGAGCAACCTGGCGATGAGCACAGTGACCGTGAGCGACAGCATCATCGGCGAGGGCTACACGCCGCACGCGGGCTTGACCCGCGCGGCGAGCTTCGGTCGGCAGTATGTCTGGCTCCGGGCCGATCATCCGGGGGGCGAGGTCACGGCCACCTTGACCGGCACCCCCTGCGACTCGAGCACCTTGCTGCTGGTCGAGGTGCGCGACGCCTTGGCCGCCGCGGTCGAGGACGGCTGGGCGATCGACGAGGACACGGGCAAGACCTTCGCCTCGCCGTCGCTGGTGACGACGCACGCACCGGCCTTGATCCTGCAGCTCGCCTTCACCGACGCCTCCGGGGCCAGCGAAACCGTCACCTTCACCGCCGGCGAGACCGTGCTCGTCGCCGACACCGATTGCCTGCACCTCTGGTGCGGCGCGATCGGCGCCTTCGTCGCGCCCGCGACTGGGAGCTACGCCGCCGCCGGCAGCATCACCGCGGGCATGCACACCCAGTCCTCCGCTCTGGCCCTCAAGGGCCGTTGAGCCGGAGCGCGCGGCCGACGGCTGTCGGCTCGATCCGACAACACCGTCGGCTCGAGGCCCGAGACCAGGTCCGGCGGCAACGCCAAGTCCGCGATCACACGTGCCTCCCGCTTGGCCCAGGCTCTGCATGACAAGACCGCGATGAGCGCGGCCCTCCACCTCCAGGAGTCCATCATGCGGATGCGCATTCTCGCCTCCGGTCGACCGGTGCTCGCCCTGGCGTTGCTCCTCGGCGCCAGCGGCTGCGCCGGCGAGCTCGGCGAGGTGGTCTGCCCCGGTTGCACCGCCGCGACCGACGACGGCCCCGAGAACACCGCCGACAACCCGCCCGTCGACCCGCCCGTCGATCCGCCCGTCGACCCGCCCGTCGACCCGCCCGTCGATCCGGGCACGGTGCCGACGCCGGGTGCGGGTGTGCAGGCGCCGGTCGCGCTCGAGGTGATCCCGTTCGACGAGCCAGATCTGGTCGGCCCAGGCCGCGGTCTCGAGTACTGGATCTACCAGTGGGTGGTCCCCTACCCGACCAGCGACAGCCCCTACGCGGTGCTCGACCGCTATGACCGGTTCGAATGGCGGGCCTTCCAGAACGCGACCGCCACCGACTTCGACTTCACCGAGCTCGAGGCGTCGCTGCAGCAGGCGATCCGCGACGGCCAGAGGTTCTCCTTCGCGGTGATGAACCTCTGCTCGATGTGCACCGACCACACCACCTGGGTCGACGGCGGGTTGCTCAGCTACCCGGACTTCCTCCACGCCCAGATGCAGGCCGACAACGAGCCCGACCGCAACGCCGACGGCACCTGGGTGCCCAATTGGAACAGCCCGCGCTACCTGACCGCCTGGCGCAACTTGAATCTGGCCCTCGCCGAGTTCATCGCCCAGGGCTCCTACCAGGGCGTCCCGTACGCCACGGTGGTCGATCGGATCGACGTGCGCGGCTACGGCGACTTCGGCGAGTGGCACCTCTATCCCTTCGGCGACAACCCGGCGGCCCACGGCGGACCGGCCAGCGCGGCGAGCCTGCATGCGCTGCTCGACGCCGCGGTCGACGCCTTCCCGGGCTTTCAGCTGCAGGTGATCGTCAACACCTTCGACACCGGCGGCTGGAGCGGCATCCCGGTCGAGGTGGCCTACCGCGCCGCCACCGGCGGCAACGCGCACGGCCGCTTCGGCTGGCGCAAGGACAGCTGGGGCGCGGTCGAGGACTACTGGAACAACCCGCTCGCCAACAACACCGCGACCTACAACGGTGTCACCCTGTGGAACGCGATCCGGGAGATCTGGAAGGTCGCCCCGGTGACCGGCGAGCCCTACCAGTGCTGCACCGCCAACGGCGGGGAGGGTCTCTACTGGGACCTCGAGCGCCAGGTGCGCGACTACCACCTCTCGAGCCTCGGGAACGGCAACCTCGAGAATCCGTACGGCGCGGACACACAGGCGCGGATGCGCGCCGCCGGCAAGGCGGCCGGCTACCGCCTGCTCGTCGAGGGAGGCAGCTTCACCACCACCGTCGCGGCCGATCGCGTCCTCTCGGTCGCGCTCGCTTGGCGCAACGCCGGCGTCGCGCCGACCTATGAGACGTGGGAGGTCCGGCTCGAGCTGCGCGCCGCGGGTGAGACCGTCTGGAGCGGCCGCTCGTCGCTGCAGCTGCGCGAGCTGTTGCCGGCCAGCGACGCCCGCTCGGTCGAGGACCACTTCGCGCTCCCCGACCAGCTGCCGCCGGGCGACTACGCGCTGGTGCTGGTGGTCCGCGATCCGCGCGGCTACCGCCAGCCGCTGCCGCTCGCGCTCAGGGGCCGCACCGCCGACGGCGCCTATCCGCTCGGCCGCGTGACCGTGCCCTGACCGCTCGGCGCGTCAGCCCTTCGGCGCGGCGCGGCCCTCGCCCCAATCGCAGCAGGGGCAGAACCAGGTGCCCTCCTGGCCGTCCTTGTTGCGCCAGGCGATCACCACCCCGGCCGGGGTGGTCATGATGAACTCTTCTCCACCACAACGGCGACAGATGCGCTGACTGCTCATGCGAGCCCTCCGACGAAAAACCGTGCGCGAGCTCATGCTCGCACGGGCCCGCGGCGGCGCCAAAAAAGGGGCACCCACACCCGCCCACCGAGCCCGCGAGACGCCCCGGTCGTTGGGGCATCAGAATCAGAAAAACCACGACAGCTTGACGCACCAGGGCCCTGTACCCCCCAGCCGGCGCTGGGCATAATGCGCCGGAACGCACAAGGGGCACGCGCACATGCTGTTCAAAGTCCTCGCCAAGCCAGCCTTTCAACGCCTCATCGAGCTGCTGCTCGAGTCGAACGAGGTGATCGGCCCACGGGTGGTCGGCAAGAACAAGGCCGGCAAGCCGCTGCACCAGTTCCTGCCGGTCGAGCGGTTCGCCGAGCTCGACCTCGACTACGAGAAGACCGCCTACTCGGCGAAGACCTACTTCTTGCCCTTCCGCGAGAACCTGTCGACCTTCACCTTCGAGGGCGAGGGGTGGAAGCAGGAGATCCACTACCGGATCCAGCCGCGCGCCATCGTCGGCCTGCGCGCCTGCGACGTGCACGCGCTGCTCAAGCTCGACAAGGTCCTGCTGCGCGGCCCCTACCCGAGCCCCTACTACCTCGCCCGGCGCAAGAACACCTTCATCATCGGCCTCGACCACGACGCCTGTGAGAAGGGCTTCTGCGCCTCGGTCGGCTCGGACACCATCACCCACGGCTTCGACCTCTTCCTTACCGACCTCGGCGACCGCTACTTCGTCGCCATCGACTCCGATCGCGGCTTCCGTGTCGCCTCGCTGGTCGAGCTCAAAGACCCCACCGAGGACGACCGCGAGGCGTACATGCAGGTCCGGGCGCGCATCGCGCGGAGCTTCAAGACCCACGTCGACATCCGCAACCTGCCGACGGTGCTCGACCTCGAGTTCGAGTCGCCGGTGTGGAAGAAGTGGGGCGACCGGTGCCTCAGCTGTGGCAGCTGTGCGGCGGTCTGTCCGACCTGCTACTGCTACGGCGTCGAGGAGCGGGTGTCGATGGACTTCAAGGAGTCGAGCAAGGTCAAGACGCTCTACTCCTGCAACCTGCTCGACTTCGCGATGGTCGCCGGCGGGCACAACTTCCGCCCCAACCGGGCGACGCGGCTCAAGTATCGCTACTACCACCAGCACCGCGGCTTCGTCGAAACCTACGAGGAGCCCAAGTGCGTCGGCTGCAACCGCTGCGGCGACGCCTGCCTGGCCGGGATCAACCCGCCGCAGGTGATCTCCGACCTGCAGGAGGAGGCCGCCCGATGACCGCCATCTTGCAACCCTACGACGTCAGCCACGAGCTCGACATCCAGCAGCCGGTCGACTTCAACCGGCGGACGCAGCTCAAGCACGTCGACAAGCTGTTCCAGGCCGAGATCACTACCATCGTGCCGCTGACCGAGATGGAGAAGCTCTTCCACCTCCGCCTGCTCGACCCGGCGGAGCGCGAGCGCTTCACCTTCCTGCCCGGTCAGTTCGTGATGGTCGAGCTGCCCGGCTACGGCGAGGTGCCGATCTCAATCTCCAGCTCACCGTCGCACAAGGGCCACCTCGAGCTGTGCATCCGCAAGGCCGGGGTGGTCACCGGTCTGCTCCACGCTGCCAAACCGGGAGCCACCGTCGGGCTGCGCGGGCCATTCGGCACCCACTTCCCGATGGGCAAGATGCGCGGCAACAACGTACTGCTCATCGCCGGCGGGTTGGGCCTGGCGCCGTTGCGCGCGCCGATCTCCTACGTCACCGAGAACCTCGGCGAGTTCGACTATGTCCACATCATGTACGGGACCAAGCGGCCCAAGGACCTGCTGTTCGACTACCAGTACGAGCAGTGGCGGCGGGTCTACGGGGTCGAGCTGTCGATCATCGTCGAGCAGCCGGACGAGAGCTGGAAGGGGGAGGTGGGCCTGGTCACCAAGCTCCTCGACCGGCTGACCATCGATCTCGGGCGCACCTACGCGATCGTCTGCGGCCCGCCGGTGATGTTCAAGTTCGTGTGCAACAAGCTGTCGAAGATGGGCATGCCGATGCAGAACATGTTCGTCTCCCTCGAGCGCCGGATGCACTGCGGCATGGGCAAGTGCTGCCGCTGCAACGTCGGCTCGACCTACACCTGCCTCGACGGCCCGGTGTTCGACTACTGGACGGTGCTCAACCTCAAGGAGGCGATCTGAACCGGGGCTCGCCGACGGCGAGCACCCGGTGCAGGGTTTTTTCGTCGATGAGCGCAGTTGACTCCGAGAACCAAGGACAGGGACACAGATGAAGTATCTGGGTATCACGCCCCATCGCCCCAAGGTCGCCGTCTTCGACTTCACCGGCTGTGAGGGCTGCGAGCTGCAGCTCGCCAACAAGGAGGAGAGCCTCGGCGCCTTCCTCGCCGCGATCGAGGTGGTCAACTTCCGCGAGATCTCCGACGTGCGGCGCGACGACTACGAGATCGCGCTGTGCGACGGCTGCATCTCGCGCGAGGACGAGATCGAGCGGCTCAAGACGATCCGCTCGCGCGCCAAGCTGGTGGTCGCGCTGGGCAGCTGCGCCTGCTTCGGCGGCGTCTCGGCGCAGAAGAACCGCTACGACCTCGCCGCCGCCAACCGCGAGGTCTACGGCGACAAGCCGAAGGCGACGATCGCCGCCCGGCCGATCAAGGCCGTCGTCCCGGTCGACCTCGAGATCCCCGGCTGCCCGGTGAACAAGGCCGAGGTCGAGCGCATCGTCCAGCACGTCGCGCTCGGCGTGCCGTTCGCCTTCCCGGTCTACCCGGTGTGCGTCGAGTGCAAGCACCGCTTCACCACCTGCCTGTTCGAGATGGGCAAGCTCTGCCTCGGCTCGGTGACGCGCGCCGGCTGCAACGCCCCCTGCCCGACCGGGGGCCTCGGCTGCTGGGGCTGCCGCGGCCCGGCGGACGAGGCGAACCTGGCCGAGCTCAAACGCCTGGCCCTGGAGCGGGGCTTCAGCCAGCGCGAGCTCGACGAGCGGCTGCACTTCTTCGGCGGCTTCGAGGGGTTGTCATGAAGATCGACGCCAAGATCGATATCCACCACCTGACCCGCGTCGAGGGGCACGGCGACATCCGCGTGCGCATCGAGAAGGGCCAGGTCAAGGAGGCCACCTGGGAGGTGGTCGAGACGCCGCGCTTCTTCGAGGTGATGCTCAAGGGCAAGCACTACACCTCGGCCGGCATCCTCACCGCCCGCATCTGTGGCATCTGCTCGATCGGCCACTGCGAGGCCTCGGTGCGCGCCACCGAGGACGCCTTCGGCGTGCGCATCCCGCCCCTGGCCGAGAAGCTGCGCCTGCTGGCCAAGCACGGCGAGACGCTGCAGAGCCACGTCCTGCACCTCGCCTTCCTCGCCGTGCCCGACTTCGTCGGCCTGCCCAGCGCCATCCCGTTGGCCGAGCAGAACCCCGAGGTCTTCGCGCTGGTCGCCCGGCTCAAGAGCCTCGCCAACCGGCTGTGCGACGCGGTCGCCGGCCGCACCACCCACCCGGTCTCGATCCAGGTCGGCGGCATGGCCGTGCTGCCCGACAAGCGGCTGCTCGCCAAGCTCGGCGACGACCTCGCCTCGGCGGTGCCCGACCTCACCAAGCTGGCCGAGCTGTTCAAGACCTTCACCGTGCCGGCGTTCGTGCGCGAGACCGAGTTCGTCTCGCTCAAGGGAGAGAGGAGCTACCCGTGGATCGGCGGCCGGCTGGTCTCCAGCGACGGGGTGGTCAAGGAGGAGCGCGACTACCTGGCGATGACCAACGAGTACGTGCCCGACCACGGCACGACCAAGTACACCAAGCTGTCACGCGACGCGTTCGCGGTCGGTGCGCTTGCCCGCTTCAACAACAACCGCAAGCTCCTCCGCCCCGAGGCGCGCGAGCTCGCCCCCGAGCTCGGCCTGCTCGCGCCGTGCCACAACCCGTTCATGGGCAACGTCGCGCAGTTGGTCGAGTGCGTGCACGTCGTCTACGAGTCGATCGACCTCGTCCGGGAGCTCCTCGCGAGTAGCGACACCCAAACGATAGTCGAGGTGACCCCGAAGGCCGGCCGCGGCGTCGGCGCCGTCGAGGTGCCGCGCGGCATCCTCTACCACTGCTACGAGTACGACGATCAGGGCTACGTGCAGAAGGCCGACTGCGTCATCCCGACGACCCAGAACCACGCCAACATCCACCTCGACATCCAGGCGCTGGCCCGCGACTACGCCGCTGGCGGCATGCCCGACGCCGACCTCGAGAAGCTCTGCGCGATGGTGGTGCGCGCCTACGACCCGTGCATCTCCTGCTCGGTGCACTGACGCGGGCGGGCCAACACAACGATCAAAACTCCGCCTGCCGCGGCGCGCGCGGGAAGGGGATCACGTCGCGGATGTTGTCGACGCCGGTGGCGTACTGGATCGCGCGCTCGAGCCCGAGGCCGAAGCCAGCGTGCGGCGTCGTGCCGTAGCGCCGGAGGTCCCGGTACCACCAGTACTCCTGCTTGCTCAAGCCGAGCTCGTCGAGCCGGGCGTCGAGCCGGTCGAGCCGCTCCTCGCGCTGCGAGCCGCCGATGATCTCGCCGATGCCGGGCGCGAGGATGTCCATCGCCGCGACGGTCTGGCCGTCGTCGTTCTGGCGCATGTAGAAGGCCTTGATCTGCTTCGGATAGTCGACCACCGCCAGGGGGCCCTTCACCACCTCCTCGGTCAGGTAGCGCTCGTGCTCGGACTGCAGGTCGACGCCCCAGGAGACTGGGAACTCGAACGTCTTCTTGGCCTTCTTGAGCTCAGCGATCGCCTCGCTGTAGGTCATGCGCGCGAAGGTCGCCTCGACCAGCTTCTCGAGCCGCTCGACCACGCCCTTCTCCACCCGCTGGTCGAAGAAGGCCATCTCGGCGGCGCGCTCACTGAGCAGCGCGCGGTAGATGGCCTTGAGCAGCTGCTCGGCGAGCTGCACGTCGTCGTCGATGGTCGCGAAGGAGATCTCCGGCTCGACCATCCAGAACTCGGAGAGGTGCCGCCGGGTGTTCGAGTTCTCGGCCCGGAAGGTCGGTCCGAAGGTGTAGACCCGACTGAGCGCCTGAGCGTAGGTCTCGACCGCGAGCTGCCCCGAGACCGTCAGGTGAGCCTCGCGCGCGAAGAAGTCCTGGCTCCAGTCGATCTGGCCCTCGGGCGTGCGCGGCGGGTTGACCATGTCGAGCGTCGAGACGCGGAACATCTCCCCCGCTCCCTCGCAGTCGCTGGCGGTGATGATCGGCGTGTGCACCCACAAGAAGCCCCGCTCGTGCAAGAAGCGGTGGATGGCGTACGAGAGCGTGTGCCGAACCCGCGCCACCGCGCCGATGATGTTGGTCCTCGGGCGCAGGTGCGCGACCTCGCGCAGGTACTCCATCGTGTGGTGCTTGGGCTGCATCGGGTACGCGTCGGGGTCGTCGACCCAGCCGACCACATCGATCGCCTCGGCCTGCACCTCGACGCTCTGCCCCTTGCCCTGCGAGGCGACCAGTTGGCCGCGGGCGCGCACCGCGCAGCCGGCGGTGAGCCGCTGCACCTCGCTGGAGTAGTTGGCCAGCGTCTGCGGCGCGACCACCTGCAGCGGGTCCTGCGTCGACCCGTCGGACAGGTGAATGAACGACAGGCCGGCCTTCGAGTCGCGACGCGTGCGTACCCACCCCTCGACCACCACCGAGCCCCCGGGCTTCACCTTGCCCGAGAGGATGTCCGCGAACTGGTAGTCCATCATCGCCCGTGACCTCCTGCGCCCCCGCGGGCAGGACGGTAACACGAGAGCGCCATCCGGCGCGAGGCGGGCGCGGAGCGCGCGGCGCCGTTCAGCGAGCCGGCATCGTCTCGGCGATCGGCAGGCGCACCGGCGCGCCGGCGTACAGCCAGCGGTAGATGCCGTAGGTTTGCAGCACCCGCTTGACGTAGCCGCGCGTCTCCTTGATCGACATCTCCTCGCCGTAAACATCGAACGGCTGGCCGGCGAAGCGCTTCCACCAGCCGACCGCGATGTCGTCGCCGGCGTTGTAGGCGGCGAGCGCGAGGCCCAGATGGCCGGCGAGCTTGCGCACCTGCGAGCCGAGCAGCACCGCGCCGAGTCGGGCGCTGAGATTGGGCTCGAGCAGCTCCTCCGCCCGGGTCACGACCACCGGCGGGTCGACCAGCTTGCCGGCGCCCTGGGCGCTGGAGAGCAGCAGCTGGCTCAGGCCGTAGGCGCCGGCCCAGGAGACCGCCTGGGGATCGAGGGCGCTCTCCTCGCGGCAGAGGGCCTGGAAGAAGTACTCGGGCAAGCCGCTCTCCCGCTCGGCGGCGGCGATCGGCTCGCGGTAGGCGAGCGGGTAGGCGGCGAACCAGAGCGCGGCCGTCTGTTCGGTCGGCGGGCGGGCGAGCAGCTCGGACAGCTCGGTGCGCAGCCGCCAGTGCGCCTCGCGGTGCGCGCCGGCCTCGTCGAGCAGCAGCGCGAGCAACACGAGCGGCGCCTGCGGGCCGCAGCGCTCGAGCTCGCCGCCGCTCATCGGCGCCGG
>JBFYZW010000203.1:0-2592 GCA_041309305.1 Deltaproteobacteria bacterium
CCGGCACCGAGCGAGCGCTGGCGCTCGCCGAGCTGTGCAGCGCGCCGGTCTACATCGTCCACATCTCCTGCGCCCGGGCGCTGGCGCGCCTGACCGAGGCGCGCGCCCGCGGCCAGCGCGCCTGGGGCGAGACCTGTCCGCAGTACCTGACGCTCGATCAGTCGGCGCTCGCCGGCACCGCCGAGGACCCGTGGGCCGGGGCGCGCTACGTCTGCACGCCGCCGCTGCGTGACGCGGCCAACCAGGCGCCGCTGTGGCGGGCGCTCGCCGCCGGCGAGCTGCAGGTCGTGGCCACCGATCACTGCCCGTTCGACGACGCCGATCGCCGCCGCGCCACCGACTTCACCCGCATCCCCAACGGCCTGCCGGGGATCGAGACCCGCCTGACGCTGCTGTACGACGGTGTGCGCCGCGGCCTGCTCTCGCCCGAGCGCTGGGTCGAGATCTGCTGCGCGGCGCCGGCCCGCCTGTTCGGCCTCGCGCCGCGCAAGGGGAGCCTGACGCCCGGCGCCGACGCCGACCTGGTGATCTGGGACCCGATCCGCCCGGTCAGCCTGTCGCACGCCGCGCTGCACATGCGCGTCGACTACGCGCTCTACGAGGGCAAAACGCTGCGCGGCGGGCCGCGCACCGTCTTGTCGCGCGGTGAGATCATCGTCGAGGACGGGGTCTACCGCGGCGGCGAGCGGCGCGGCCGCTTCCTGCACCGCGCGACCGGCCTCCCGCCCGCATCGGCGTGAGCCGACGCGGCTTGCCCCTGCAAGGTTAATCTGTTAGGTGCGGCCCGACTTCCGCGTCAGCCGCGCAAGCGGGAGGGGATCGATGGGTACGACCGATCGCCGCAAAGAAGATCGCCGCCGCAGCCAGGTGAAGGTCGACGTCGACCGCCGCCGCAACGAGCGGCGCCAGGGCCGCGACCGCCGGGCCGACAACCGCGTACCCCTCGAGCTGTGGATGGAGGAGATCTCCGGCGACGACGTCTACTTCCGCCGCACCGGCAACGTCTCCGAGGGCGGGGTCTTCTTCGACCGCGCCATCCCGCACGCGCTCGGCACCGTGGTGACCCTGAAGTTCGCCCTGCCGGGCGACAAGGAGATGGTGGTCGCCCGCGGCGAGGTGGTCAGCGCCGCCGGCACCCGCGAAGGGCTCGGCATGGGCGTCAAGTTCATCACCGTCGAAGGGGATGGCGCCAAGCGGATCCGCACCTACCTGAAGCACGGCTGAGCCGACTCACTGCAGCCGATAGACGTCGACCTCGACCTCGCTGCTCGCCCCCTCCTCGACCTTGATGTACTCGGTGCAGCCGTTGGCGATCACCACACCGCCGGCGTTCTTCCCCTCGACGTAGACCAGCCGATTCGGGCCGGCCGCCACCTCGTCGAGCGTCACCGTCGCGCCGCCGCTGACCGCGACCACCGCGCTGTCGAGCAGATCGAGGCGCTTGTCGGTCGGCGCCACGTCGCCGAGCATCAAGGTCGGACAGGTGAGCATCACCCCGTCCTTGCGCTCCGGCCCGAAGGCGTAGACGTTCAACGAGGTGACCTCGCCGGCCAGCTGCGCGTCCAGGCGCACCGCCGTGTGCACGACGAGCGCCGGGCCGCCGCAGGCGGCGCCGAGCACGACCAGCAGGAGCCCGCAGCGCTGCATCATCAATCCCTGAAGGTGACGGTGACCTCGAGCTGGCCCGGATCGGATCCGCCGGTGAGCAACAGGGCCAGCGTCACGCCGACCGCGACGACCACCACGCCGCCGCCGATCATCGCGCCGAGCGCCCACCCGGGCAGCGGGTCGCCGGCCGGTACCGGCGCGCCGAGCCCGGGCATGTCGAACGGCGACGTCTCGCCGCCGTTCGGCGGCGGTGGGGCGCTGCCGGCCAGGCGCACGGTCAAGCTCCTGGGCGCCGACTCGCTGCCCGAGGCGACCGGGACCCCGCTGAGGTCGGCGACCAGGTAGTAGCGCGCCTCGCCGTCCTCGGCCGGCGCGCTCGCCGAGCCGGTGTAGGCGTCCCCCTCGCGGCGGAGATCGACGCGGGCGAAGCTCTCGCGCCCGGGCAGGGCGACGAACAGCGCCAGGCCGTCCAGCTCCACCTCGGGCTTGTCGACCCGAAAGACCCAGGTCGACTCTCCGGCCCGGAGCCGCAACGGCTCGACGGTCAGCTCGCGCAGCTCGAGCACCTCGCGCTTGACCGCGCCGAACAGCGCCTGCAACTTCGGCGAGACGTCCGGCCCGAGCGAGGCCTCGGGCTCCTCGGCCAACCAGCGCACGAACGCCGCGCGCGCCCCGCCCTCGTCGCCGAGCGCCATCATCACGAAGCCGCGCAGCCGCTCGCACGGCCGACGGGTCATCTCGTCGTCGCAGCGCTCGCCGAGCGCCTTGAGCGCCTTCTCGTACTGCGCCCGGTCGAAGAGCTTCTGCGCCTTGACCAGATCGGGCGGCGCCGCGAGCGTGAGCGCGATGAGCGTGGCGACCATGACGTGGGCTCAGGTTCCCCTTCCCCGCCCGGCATGTCAAGGCGCGGCGCTTGACCTCGCCCCTGCTCCGGCCTTTTACTCGCCCCGTGAGCCCCGATCCTGGACAGCGGGACGTCAAGTC